>NZ_JASNRB020000004.1:0-459948 GCF_030411975.2 Massilia orientalis
CATGCACCAGCTTTTTTCACCGGAAGCTAACAGCAACCCCGTCCACCTACAAGAAAAATATGTGGGGAAGGGTCAGGGTCAGAGCCCGAATTTAAGCAATGTCCAAGACGACATTTCCAAAAAACGGGCTCTGACCCCGGTTTCAAGCAACTTTTGCGCGCTTCGGCTTGGCTTTGGCTGCGTTGAGCGCCGCCGCGGC
Source organism: Massilia orientalis (assembly GCF_030411975.2). Taxonomy (NCBI): domain Bacteria; kingdom Pseudomonadati; phylum Pseudomonadota; class Betaproteobacteria; order Burkholderiales; family Oxalobacteraceae; genus Massilia; species Massilia orientalis. The sequence goes on from NZ_JASNRB020000004.1 coordinate 200, forward strand.
GCGGATCAGGGCGCGGAACGCGGCCGGGTCCAGCGCCTCGCCTTCGTGGATGTCGATCGCGCGCCGGGCGTTGCCGTCCAGGCTGGAGTTGAACAGGCCGGACGGGTCCTCCAGCGACGCGCCCTTCAGGAAGGTCAGCTTCACGTGCGACTTGTACGACTCGCCCGTGCAGAGAATGCCGCCGCTGGACCACACGGGCGTGCCCATCCACTTCCACTCTTCCACGACGCCGGGCACCGCTTCGTGGATCAGCGCGCGCACCCGTGCCAGCGCCGCGCCGCGCCAGTCGCCCAGGTCGGCGATGCGGCGGTCGATCAGTGCGGACGCCGGCAGCTCCGCGGACGCATTCTCCTGCTTCATGTCGCCTCCTTTGGTTTAGTCGTCGAGCTTCGCCAGCACCTCGTCGAGGGCGGCCGTGAATTTGTTCCAGCCGTACTTCGCACCATTGTAGGCCGCATCCTGGCCGGGCTGGAAGCCGGTCTGCTCCATTTTCAGGTGCGTGCCCGCGCCGGCCGGGGTCAGGGTCCAGGTGACGACGCTGTCCAGGCCCATCGCGGCCCACGTGTACGACAGCGAACGGTTCGGTTCGATCTCCAGCACCTCGCAGTCGACGGCGCCCCAGTCGGCGCTGAGCTTGAAGCGGTGATGCAGGGCGGGCACGAAATCGTTCTTCATGAGCCACGCTTCGATCAGGTGCGGCTGCGTGAGTGCGCGCCAGAGCTTTTCCGGCGGATGCGCGAATTCGCGTTCGACGGTGACGGTGCGCGTGTGGAGCGAGGTATCGTTCATTGGTCCATCCTTTTCAAGAGGTCTTCCAGGTCATCGAACCGGCTCTCCCAGAACCGGGCCATTTGGTTCGTCCAGTCGGCCAGCGGCGCCAATGCCTGCAGCTGGGCGGTGTAGTGCGTCTGGCGTCCTTCATGCCGGTCGCGCACGAGCCCCGCCTGCTTCAACAGCCCCAGGTGCTTGGACACGGCCGGCTGCGAGATGCCGGCCCGGGCCGTGAGGGCCCCGACCGTCTGCTCGCCGTCGCGGCACAGCGATTCGAAGATGGCACGCCGCGTCGGGTCGCCGAGTGTCCGGAAAAGAATATCGTGGGTATCTGTCATGGCAATTAATAACCATCTGGCTATGAATCAAATCATAACCAAGCGGTTATTGGTTGGTCAAGCACTTTTTTATCGGGGCCGCAGCAGCACCGCGCCGCTCGTCTGCCCCGCTTCCAGCGCCGCATGCGCCTCGGCCGCGCGCGCCAGCGGCAGGTCCAGCCCGACCGGCACGCGCAGGCCCGCCGCCAGCCGCGCCAGCGTCGCCTGCGCGCCTTCCCGGTACAGGCCGGGAATCGTCATGAACTGCATCACGCTCGGCCGCGCGAACGCGATGCCGCGCGGTTTCCCGATCTGCAGCAGGTCGACCGGTTCCATGCTGCCGCCGGCCTGGCCGACGCTGGCCGCCATGCCGTACGGGCGCACGGCGTCGAAGGTGCGCAGCAGGGTCGCGCCGCCGATGCCGTCGATGGCGAAGTCGACGCCGCGCCCGCCACTGAACTCGCGCGCGGCCGCGACGAAGTCCTCCTCGCGGTACAGGACGACGCGCTCGGCACCGTGCGCGAGCGCCAGCGCGGCCTTGTCGCGGTTGCCGACCGTGCCGATGACGCGGGCGCCGAGCGCACTCGCCCACTGCGTGAGCACAAGTCCGAGACCGCCGGCGGCCGCATGCACGAGGACCGTATCGCCGGAACGGAGCGGGCGCACGTGCGCGAACAGCATGTGCGCCGTCAGGCCGCGCAGCAGGCCGCCGGCGACGGCATCCAGGGAGACGGCGTCCGGCACCGCGACGAGGCGATCCGCCGGCACGTTGCGCACCGCCGCGTAGCCGCCGAGCAACCCCGTGTACGCGACGCGCTGGCCCGGTTCGAAGCCGGTCACGCCGGGGCCGAGCGCCTCGACGACGCCCGCACCTTCGACACCGGGCGTGGCCGGCAGTTGCGGCAGCGGATACGTGCCGTTGCGGTGATACACGTCGAGGAAGTTCACGCCGATGGCCAGCTGGCGCACCCGCACCTCTCCCTCGGCCGGCGGCGCGACGGCGAGCCGCCCGGTTTCCAGTTGGTCCGCGCCGCCCTGGCGGTGGATGCTCACGTGTTCGATCAATTCGTCCATGTCATTCTCCTGTTGATGAGAGCCCCATGGTAGATTGATCAAAAATCGTCCGAAATCTCAAAAAATCGCCTTTGATCGTGCAAAAATCGATAAGTCAGCCCCTCGACTGGGACGACATCCGCTACTTCGTGGAACTGGCCCGCCAGGGCAAGCTGAGCGCGACGGCGCGCGTGCTGGACGTCGAGCATTCGACCGTCGCGCGCCGCATCGGCATGCTCGAGGCGCGCCTGGGCGTGCGCCTGTTCGACCGCTTGCCGAAGCACTGGGCGCTGACCGTGGAAGGCGAGGAATTATTGGCGCAGGCGCGCCGGGTGGAGGACGAAGCGATGGCGTTCGCGCGCGCCGGCGCGGGTGCGTCCGCCCTGCGCGGCGTCGTGCGGCTGTCGGCGCCGCCCACGTTCGCGAGCAGCTTCCTCGTGCCGCACCTGGGCGCGTTGCGGGCGCGCTGGCCCGCGCTCACGCTGGAAATCATCGGCGAGATCCGCCAGGCCGACCTGTACCGGAGAGAGGCCGACCTCGCGCTGCGCATGGCGCGTCCGGAGCAGCCGGGACTGGCCGCGCGGCCGCTGGCGCAGATGGGCTATGGGCTGTATGCGGCGCCCGGCTGGTTCGAGCGTCCGCACGAGGAATGGGAGTTCATTGGGTACGGCGAAGCGATGAAGGATACGCCGCAGCAGGCCTGGTTGGCGAAATTCGCGGCCGGACGCGCGTACTCGTTCTGGACCAACGATGCGGCCGCGATGGTGGCCGCATGCCGCGCCGGCCTCGGCGTCGCCGTGCTGCCGCATTTCCTCGGCCGCGGCGATCCGCTGCTGGCCTTGCACCCCGACCACGGCCACGTGCTGAGCCGCCCGCTGTGGCTGGCGGTGCATCCGGACGTGCGCCGCTCGCCGCGCGTGACGTTGATGGCGGACCTGCTGGCCGACCTGCTGCAGGAACACGCGGCGCTGCTGGCCTAGTGCAGGGTCACGCTCGGGTTGGGGTCGACCGGCGGTTCGTCGTTCTGCGGCGTGCGGATGGGCGGCTGGTGCGGGTCGGCGGGCTCGAACGGGTCGGGCGGCGGTTCCTCGATGGGTGCGGGATCGGGCGCCCGGTGCGCGTGGTGCCCGCGGTGCGGGACGGTACGACGCGTCGGGCTCAGGTCTGGAATCATGTCTGGCTCCTGCTAACGATGCCAAAACATTACCATGGGCAGCGGTTTGCCGACGCGCGCCTGGATTACAATGGCGGATTCGACAGAAAATTCCGAGGAATCCCATGTTGCCGACTCCCGTCGTTGCCGCCGTGCTCGCGCCCTTCGTGCTGTGGCGGATGTACAGCCGCATCAAGCGCCTGACGACCCGCCAGCGTTCGAAGACGTGGCGCCACCGCACGACGCTCGTGTTCTTCCCGATCCTGCTGCTGATCCTGACCGCCGTCAGCATCAAGACGAACCCGTTCGCCCTCGCGGGCCTCGCGGCCGGGCTGCCGGTCGGCGCCGTGCTGGGCCGCATCGCGATCGGCAGGACGCGCTTCGAACAGGTCGGCGACGATTTCTTTTTCACCCCGCACGCGCCGATCGGCCTCGCGGTGGCCCTGCTGTTCATGGCCCGCATGGCCTGGCGCGCGTACGAGTTTTTCGCGCTGGGCTCGCTTGCCCACCACGAGTTCGTGTCGAGCCCGCTGACCCTCGTCATCTTCGGCGTGCTGGCCGGCTATTACATGAGCTACGCGTTCGGCCTGCTGTCCTGGCGCAAGCGCACCGCCCCCGTCTCACCTTGAGCTTTAACGCATGAGTCTTACCACCCTCGCCCTCATCGCCCTCGTTCCCCTGCTGATCTGGCGCATCCATTCGCGCCTGAAACACCAGATGACCCGGCAGCGCTCGATCCTGTCGCGCCACTACACGGGCCTGTTCGTCTTCGTCGTCATGATCCTCATCCCGGCATCGGAACTCGGCGACCGCCCGTTCCAGTTGGCAGCGCTGGCCGCCGGCGCCATCGGCGGCATCGCGCTGGGCACCTACGGCCTGCGCCGCACCCGCTTCGAAGACACGCCCGAAGGCTATTTCTTCACGCCGCCGTCGCGCATGGGCATCCTCGTCGCCATGGTGCTGGTGGCGCGCGTGGTCTACCTCGGCATCGAGATCTACATGAACCAGGGCAGCAACCGCCCGAATCCGCGCTTCACGGACAGCCCCATCACGATGCTGTGCCTGGGCTTGACGGCCGCCTATTTCGCCACGTTCTCCGCGGCACTGATGCGCTGGCGCCAGCGCATGCGCAAGGAAATCGGCGACTCTTGATTCGCTTGATGCAGCCCAATGCGTCATGCATAGCCCTGCGGAGAATGGCCGCAGGGGCCACTTAATGTATTGACAACCATGTCATGGCTCCAGCCGTTTTGCCTGGAGCACACATGGTCTTCGCCCTCCTCACCCGCCACTGGCTGGCCCGGCGCCATTACCCGTTCGCGTCCTGGGCAGCCTGCATCATGCGCAGCCTGCGCGTGCTGCTGTTCCGCCGTGCCCACGTGGAATTGCTGGCGATGGACGTCTACCGCAACTACGTGACGCAGGTGCACGATGACGTCTTCCACCACCTGAGTCACCGCGACTATCTCGCCAGGGGATTGTCGCTGCGCCAGCGCGTGCGTTGCGTGCTGACGCATTACCGCTTCGAGGAGGCCACGTTCGACGCCGCCTACAAGCACGCCGTCTACCGCGACGGCGGCCTCGTACTGTGGCAGCACGAGGCGGACGGCAGCAAGGTCGAGATCCGCCTCGGCATGGCGCAGCGCCTGAACGCGGAAGGCGATCTCACCCTGACCTTGCTGGCGAACGGCAGGCGTGTCCACCGCCTGTCGTTCAGCTGGGTCGACGAGCACTTCGCCGGCCTGGCCGGGCTCGGCGCGGCCGGCATCCTGCCGTTCATCGCCCGCAACCAGGGGCACCGTGCCGACGAGGCCGACGCCGTCGATGCGTTCCGGCGCGCCTTCCCGCCCGGCTCCCCGCTGGTCACGACGCCCGGCTTTTTCTGCTGCGCCGCCCTGCAGGGCATCGCGCAAGCGCTGGGCATGGACCACGTGGTGGCCGTCAAGTCGGCCTGGCACTGCGCCTGGCTGCCGTCCGATGCCGGGCATTTCGCGACCGCCTATGACGGCTTCTGGCGCAGCCTCGGCGGCACCGATATGCCGGGCCGCGCGTGGTGCATCGCCCTGCCGTTCGAGGCCAAGCCGCTGGCGGCGATACCGTCCAGGCACCGCAAGCGGGCGGCGCGGCGGCGCGCGTACTGGCAGGACATCGGCGATGCGGCACGCGAGGCGCTGGCGCGCCATCTGACGACGCAGGCACGCAAGCAAAACGGCCGGCGTCCCCAGGAACGCCGGCCGCTGCAGCCATCATGACAATGCGCTCAGGCCGCCTGCGCCTCTTCGCCCTCGCGCCGCCTCTGCAGCACGAAGATCGGCTGCGCCCACTGCGTGTCCTTCTTCTTCTTGCTCGTGATGAGCGTGAGGTCGGACGGATCGTAGACGTCCGTGTTGTGCGTGAGCGGCGTCGTCATCAGGTATTGCGCGTCGGTGTTTTTCAGGAACTCGCCGACCAGCTGGATGTTGCGGATGTCCAGGTGGGCGAACGGTTCGTCGATGAACACGAAGCCGCCGGAACCCTCTTCCGATTTCAGCAGGCCGATCAGCAGCACGAGCGATTTCATGACCTGCTGGCCGCCCGACGCCTCGCCGTCGTTCATGCCGATCTGGCCCTTGCCGTCGAACTTGAAGCGCACGTGCAGGCCGGCTTGCGCCAGTTGCACGTCGTCGTTCTCCAGCCGGACCGGATCGACCGACACGTCGATGTTCGCCAGCTCGCCCAGTTCGCGGATGTTCTTCGAATAGGTCTTGATCGTGTAGCGCAGGCGTTCGATGTAGGCGCCGCGCGCATTGTCCGTCGCCTCGATCGCGCGGTTGTTCTGGTAGCGGCGTTCTTCCGTCTCCACCTGGCGGCCGGACAGCTGGTCGTTCAGGCGTGCGTACTGGTCGATGACGGTCGGGTCCTGTTCCCAGTCGGCGCGCGCGAGCGACGCGTCGAGGGAATTCATGCGCAGCTTGACCTGGTGCGCGTTCTGGTGCGTCGCGACGAGCGCGGCACGCTGCTGCGCGCTGCGCCACGACTTCGGCACGTGGCGCCACGACCGGCGCAACGTCAGCAGCTCGCGCGCATGCTCGCTGCGCTGCTCGATCACGCGGCGGTTGTTCAGGCGCATGCCCGCTTCCGCTTCCGACAGCGCCATGCGGGCGTTCTGCCAGACGGTGTCGGCGCGCGTGCGCGTGACGGTCGCGTTCTTGATCAGGACCTGCAGCTCGCCCAGGCGCGCACCGACCTGCAGGCGCTCGGCCTTCAGCGGTTCCAGCGCGCGCGTGGCTTCCTCGAATTCGGCCTGGCGCGCCGACAGTTCCTTCGCGGCGTCCACGCCGGCGATGCGCACGCGCAGCGCGGACACTTCCGCCGCCAGCTTGCTGATCGCGAGCGTCAACGTGTCTTCCTGCGCTTCCAGGGACGGCAGGGATTTCTGGATGGCTTCCAGGCGCTGCGTCTTGCCGGCCGCACCGAAGCGGTAGCGCGACGGCTCGACGAACAGCGAGCGGCCGCCGCGGCGTTCGCGGTGGTAGGCTTCCGGCGTGATCCACTCGTCCGCGTCGCTCTTGAAACCGTCGTCGACGGAATCCACGCGCTCGATGCGCTCCAGCTGGTCGATCAGCCAGGACGGCGCCTTCGACGAGAAACGCACGACGGACAGCAGCGTATCGTCCTTCACGACCGGCGCGTCGACGCAGTCCGGCACGATGAAGTGGCGATAGCGCTCCTTCTCCGCCAGTTTATAGGCGGCCGGCGCATCCTTCGCGCGCTCCAGCAGCACGACGGATGCGTAACCACCGAGCACGCCCTCGACGGCGCCCTGCCACTTCGGATCCGTCACTTCGACGATGTCCGACAGCATGGCGTGCGGGATGCCCGCATCGCGCAGCGCGCGGCGCATCTGGCGCTGGGCTTCCGGCTCCGGCATCGTCGTCTTGCCCTGCAGCGCGCTGATCGTCGCCATCTCGCCCGCGATCTTCGTGGCCAGCGCTTCGCGTTCGGCCTTCTTCTTCGCGAGTTCGGCTTCCTTCGCTTCCAGCTGCGTCGCCACTTCCGCGATGTCGGCACCGGCGTCGGCCGCCAGCTTGTTCAAGCGTTCCTTCTGTTCGAGCAGGCTTTCCAGCGGCTTCAATTTCGCGTTCACCTGCGTCAGGCGGGTGGCCAACTCGTTCGCTTCCTGTTCGAGCTTCACCTCCTGCTGCTGCGCTTCGGTCAGCGCGCGCTGCTGCGCGGCGAGCGCGTTGCGCTTCTCCGTCAGCAGGCTGTCGGCCTGCATCAGCGGCTTCTTCGCCTCGCGCAGCGCGCGGCTCACGTTCGCGGCCTTTTCGCGCGCCTCGTGGTATTCCAGGCTCGGCAGCACTTCCTCGACGAGGGCGCGGCGTTCCTTCTGCAGGTCTTCCCACTGGTGGTAGTTCGCGACGCGCAGGCGCAGGCCTTCGAGGTTGATGCGCGACGTCTCCAGCTCGGCCTCGAAGCGCTTCAGCTCCGACTCGGTGTCGCGCTGGTGGCGCTTCGCCTCGTCGTACGCATCCAGCACTTCCTTGTCGCCGAACACCTGGAACACGAGGTCCAGCAGCTGGCGCGGCGCGTATTCGCACAGCTTGTCGGTCTCGCCCTGCTCCAGCGCGAGCACCTTCGACATCGCGGGCGACAGGCCGGCCGACGCGAGGCGCTTGCGGTAGTTCTCGACGCCGAGCCAGTCGGTGGCTTCCGTCACTTCCTCGATCTGGATGTTCCCCGGCCGCATGAGGTACTGGCGCTTCCAGTCGCCGCCGTTCTTCTGCACCTGGCAGAACAGCGTGACTTCGTCGTCGCTGAAGAAGCCGCTATGCCGGAACGGGCGGTTCGACAGCTGGCGGCCGGACGGCTTGTTGTCGACGACGGCGCGCAGCCAGGCACTCTGCTGGCCCGAATGGCGCGCGTAGTGTTTATAGGTCCGGCCCATCGAGCAATCGAGGCCGAACAGCGTGCGCAGGGCATCGAGCAGCGTCGTCTTGCCGGAGCCGTTCTGGCCGGCGATGGTGATGATCTTGGCGTCGAGCGGGATGTTCTTGATGCGTTGCCAGTAGTCCCAGTGGACCAGCTCGAGGGATTTAATGTGGAACATGCGGGTCTCTTAAGCTTGTGGCGTTTCGGTGTCGACCGGTTCGTCGTTCGCGGCTTCGCTGACGTGACGGCGCGGTGCGGCCGCCACCGGTGCGCGCTTGAACACGTCGGCCAGCGCGCCGTTGATGATGCGTTCCTTCAGCACGTCGGTATCCATCAGGAGATCGAGCAGCGGACCTTCCAGGATCACGTCGCCGCGGCGCTCGATGAAGCCGAGCTTCGACAACAGGCCCAGGTTCATGTCCATGCGGGTCTTCTTGCCCAGCTTGTCGCCGAAGTCGGCGAGCAGCGTCGTGTACGAGATGCCGATCGACGTGTCTTCCGCGCGCGGGATCGGGTTGTCCTTGTCGAACATGTCGGACTGGTCGACGTCGATGGACTGGTGCGTTTCCTGGCGCTGGCGCTTGGGCAGGATGATCTGCGCCCACAGCACCACGAGCAGCGCCACGCCATCGCGCGTGAGGCCGAAGTTATTGTTCTGCCAGATGTCCTTGGCGCCGAAGATCTTCGGTTCGACGTTGCGGTGCAGGGCCAGCGTGACGTGGTCGGCGTACACGTTGTCGAGGAGCTTCAGGCCGCATTCGAGCAGGCGCTTGTCGATCTCCGCGCGGAACTGGTCGTCGGACAGCGCGCGCTTGACCATCTTGTCGTCGCGGCGCAGGGTCTGGTGCGTGAGCAGTCGCGCGATCAGGATTTGGGCGTCGTCATTCATCTTGCGTCTTGCTTTCCGGGGTGCTCGGTAGATCGAGATTCAGTGAGAGGGTCGCGCGCGAGATGGCCGCGATATGCGGGTCGTCCAGCGCGATCATTTCGTCGGCCGAATCGAAGCGCACCGGCAGGCGCGCCAGTTCGGCGGTCGGGCCCTGCAGGTTGGCCTCGGCCGGATCGCCCAGCAGCGGCAGCAGCGAGGCGCGGTACGATGCGACGGCAAAGCTGGCCGGCAGCAGCGATTCCTGGATCGGCACGCTCTTCGGTGCCCCCTCCGCCATGATGGGGAAGTTGTCCAGGTTGGCGAAATCGGCGAGGCGGCGGATCCAGTCGTCCAGTTCCGCCTGCATCGCCGGGTTGTCGTTGATCGTCATGGCCGCGTCCTCGCCGTTCGGCAGGCCGCCCGGCGCCATGGGCGCGACGCGCTCCATCATGAGTTCCGTCTCGGCCACGTCGATCATCTCGGCCGGCGTCGCGAACAGCGGGACGACCGGGCGGTCGATCGCGTCCTCGGCCAGGCTCGCGAGGTCGTCGTGCGCGAGCAGCCAGCGCTTGATGTCGGTCGTCGACAGGCCCGATTGGCCCAGGTGCACGCGCTGGCGCTCGATCTGGTTCAGCGCGCGCGAGAACATCCCCTGCATGTTCAGGAGCTGCGACTGGGCGCGGCCGATCGCCTGCGCGGCGCGGTGCGTGGCGGAGTCGGCGCGCTCGTCGGACGTGATGGCGCGCAGGATCACGGAGCCCTTCTCGACCCAGTCGCACGCCATGTGCCACTTCGCCTGCGACGCGCGCAGGCGGAATTCGGAGCCGGACGCGATCGCATCGCGGAATTCCTCGTGCAGTTCGACGAGACGGCCCAGCAAATGCTTCAACTGGTCGACGGTGATGCCACCGACGGCCTGCGCACCCGCCACCTGCGACAGCAGGAAGCCCATCTCGGCCTCGTCCTCTTCCGGCTTGCCGAGGGCGAGCAAGGTGTCGAGCGCGGCCAGCACGTTGCGCGCGAGCGGCGTGATGCGGTAGACGGCGGCCGGGTTGTCCCACGCGAGCAGGCCGTGCGTGCGCAGGCGGCCCAGCACCGTTTCCAGGCTTTCCGGAATCAGGTAGGCGAACTTCGTGTTGATGTCGGCGCGCGAGAAGGCGGAGTCCATCGCGTCGGACGCGAGTTCGCGCAGCACGAGCAGGCGCACGATGACGCCGTCCTGCGAGCCGTGGAACAGCGCGGTGAACGCCTGCAGCATGGGCTGCGCACGCTTGAGGTGATATACCTGCTCGATCTCGTCCGGCGCCACTCCGTCCTGGAAGTGCGTCTGCAGCGGATCGAGTTCATCGAGCGCTGGGATTTGGGAGTCGGCGGCGGTTGCTGCCAGGTTGTCGATCATCGTAAGGCTTACCAGTCTGCTGTCGCGCGCGGCCTTCTGGACCACGGGCGCGGGGGCGTCAGTATAACAGTTAAGGCTTGGCAACTAATACGGAACGCCCGCGTACGGTTCACAACTGGTGAATATGCAACGGAATCGGAGCGCCGCTTGACTTGTGAACATGACAACATCAGGCGCGCGCCCCTCTGATCCCGACAGCGCGATAATAAACGTTGTGATATTTACATCATCTTCATGAGGAGGAATGCCATGCAACGCACACTTGCGGCCGTAGTTGTGTCCACCTTCCTGGCCGCCTGCCTGACCCCGGCCGCCGTCCTGGCGGCGCCCCTCACCCCGAAGCAGCAGAACGGCATTACCTACGTCAACGGCGGCGTCGGCGATGAAGAGCAGGCCGCGATGAAGGCCCAGCGCGCCGACTACAACCTGCTGCTGACCTTCGCCACCAAGCAGAGCGGTGCCTACCGCTCCGACGTCCAGCTCGATATCTCGGATGCCAAGGGTGCCAACCTGGTGACCGCGGCGAACACGGGGCCGATGTTCTTTGCCAGACTGCCGGCGGGCACGTATCGGATCAGTGCGGCGGCGGAGGGCAAGACGTTCAAACGGACCGTCAAGGTGGGCAGCGCGCCCAAGGAGATCGTGCTGCATTGGGAGAATGACAGTCCGGATGATCCGGGGCCGCAGGAATAAGAGCGCCTGGCAAACCTGTCTTTTTGCTCGTAGGGCAACGTCTTCGTACACGGAGCCCTCGTGACCTTGCGTGCATTTTCGCTGGTCGGCGAACTGTAGACTGTCGAAATGACACCACAAAGTCAACCTGGCATCTCGAACGTTGCCCTTTTCCTTGCCCCTCTCGCTCTGAGCGGTTGCTGTTACTTCATGCCATGCCATCCAGCGACTTATATCGCCGGGACGGTGACAGACGCAGTCTCACATCAGCCAGTTTCCAATGCGGCGGTGCGCCTTTACGCGTACAAAGCACGCACCACACCATCCGGTTGCTTTGCACTCGGTGGCGCTGACGCGCTTCCATTTGAGTTCGGCGTCTCGGCGCCTGGTTACAAGCCAACGATTATCAAACCTGTTCCTGGCTGGTATTGGGCAACAGTAGAGCTCGTGCTGGAAGATCGTCCCGGAACGAGCAAATCCGGGCACCATGAACTGGCCCAAGACCGTTACAACGAGCTTTCCAGCAAGTGTCGCTAATCGACTGCGTACCGATCGATGTCCATATCGGGTCGGATGCGATTTAAAGGCGATCCGGAATGACACGCGCCAACCGCGCCACCAGCCCATCCATCCGCTCCACCGGCACCTGCGCATAACCCAGCAACAGCCCATTGGCCACCGGCCCACCGGGCACCGCATGCGCCGACAACGCATTCACGACAATCCCCTGCTCCCGCGCCCGGCGCACGATCTCTGCATCGGCCGGGCTGTCGTCCGGGAAACGCAGGGCGAGGTGCATGCCGGCAGATGCGCCTTCGACGGCGGCATGATCGCCCAGGTGCCGCTCGAGCGCCTCCACCAGCGTATCCCGCCGCTGCCGATACAGCCGCCGCATCCGCCGCAAATGCAGCGCGAACTCGCCGCTGCGTAAAAATTCCGCCAGCGCCAGCTGCTCCGCCGTCCGCCCCGCTGCTGCCGACTGCGCGCGCATGACGGCCAGTTGCGGCGCCAGCCCGGCCGGCACGACGACGAACCCGATGCGCAGCGCCGGAAACATCGTCTTGCTGAACGTGCCGCAGTACAGCACGGGCGCATCCGGCACGAGACCCTGCATCGCCGCCAGCGGCGGGCCTTCGTGGCGGAACTCGCTGTCGTAGTCGTCCTCGACGATCAGCGCGCCGGCCGCACGCGCGCCATCGATCAGCGCCATGCGCCGCGCCGCCGACGTCACCACGCCGATGGGGTACTGGTGCGACGGCGTCGTGTAGATCAGCTTCGGCCGGCGCGCGGTCCAGTCTTGAAGTGATGGCGCCATGCCCTCCCCGTCGACCGCGATGCCCTCCACGACCAGGCCCGCGCCACGAAACGCCGCCAGTGCGCCGCCGTAGCCGGGATTCTCGATCCAGGCGATGTCGCCTGCGTCCGCACAGGCGTGGGCGCACAGGTCGAGGCTCGCCTGCGTGCCGTCCGTGATGAAGACCTGGCCCGGCTCGCACACGACGCCGCGCGACGCGCGCAGGTAGTCCGCGATCGCCGTGCGCAGCGCGGGCTCGCCGGCCGGGTCGCCGTAGTTCAGCTGATCAAAGGACAGGCCGCGCCACGCGCGGTCCAGCAGGCGGCGCCACTGCGCCAGCGGGAAGGCGCGCAAATCGGGCACGCCGGGCGTGAACGGCAGCGCGACGCTGGCGGTGCCGTTCACGGTGCGCAGGTTCTGCGCGCGGCGCGCGAGGCCCGCCTGCGGCACGTCGGCGCTGCGCCGGCGCGGCGCGGGGGCGATGCCGGCGACCACGGTGCCGCGCCGGTCCGGGATGACGAAGCCTTCGCACGCCAGCTGCTCGTACGCGTACAGCACCGTGTTGCGGGCGATGCCCAGTTCCTGCGCGAGCGCTCGCGTGGCGAGCAGGCGCGTGCCGGCCGCCAGGGTGCCGTCGCGGATCGCGGCGCGCAGGCATTCGTGCAGCAGGCGCTGGCGCGGCCAGGCATGTCGGGCGTGGTCGCGGCCGAAGGCGTCCAGCAGCAGGGAATAATCCATCGTGGCTCCATGAAATTGCACGGCCCTGGATCTGTTGCTGGAGCCATCCCGGCCATTATAGTGCGGCTTCCACCCACATTATCGAGGCCAATGAACACTGCTCCTTCCTCCCGCACCCAGGTCAAGCGCGGCGCATCCAAGGCGTCCTACGATCCCGCCCTGCTGCATGCCATCGTCGACGCCGCGTATGTTTGCCATGTCGCCTTCGCCGACGCACACGGCACGCATTGCATCCCCACCGCCTGCTGGCGCAGCGGCGACTACCTGTACATCCACGGGTCGAACGGCAGCCGCATGCTGCAGCGCCTGACGGAGCAGGATTGCTGCGTGACGATCACGCACGTGGACGGCCTCGTGCTGGCACGCTCCGCGTTCAATCATTCGATGAACTACCGCAGCGCGATGGTCTACGGCCGCTTCGAGATCGTCGCGGAAGACGCCAAGCGCCAGACCCTGGTCGACTTCATGGAGCACCTCGCGCCGGGCCGGCAGGCGGAGATCCGCCCGGGGAACGACAAGGAATTCGCGGCGACGACCGTGATGCGCATCGCGCTCGCCGAGGCCGCGTGCAAGGTGCGCACCGGCCCGCCCGACGACGACGCGGAAGACATGCACATCGCCGCGTGGGCCGGCGTGCTGCCGCTCGGCGCGGCGCGCGGGACGCCTGTCCCGGACGCGTACTGCGCCCAGCCGGCGCCGGCCTATGTGAAGGACTGGGCTACTTCTTGACGATGCGTTCGAGCGTCTGCTCGACGTAGTCGCGGTCGTTGTCGGTGAAGCGCAGCTTGACCGGATACCACTCGTGGCCGGGCGCCAGCCAGATGTCGAGCGACTGGTCCCTGGAACCCGGCGGCGGCGCGCGCATCACGTGCACGGCATCCACTTCGCCCAGCGACGCGCCGGCCTGCACCTTCTCGCGGCCCACGACGCGGAACGTCCACGGGTCCGCGTCGCGCGGGCCGATGACGAAGAACTGCCATTCCGACCCCGGCTTGAATTTGTCCTTCGCGGCGCGCGCGACCGCCACCAGCTGCCACGAGACGGACACGCGGTCCTGCTCGCCGCCCTTGATCGGATACGTCTTGTCGCCGTCGCTGAACGTGATGGTCTTGCCGTCGCGGTCGAAGGTGGCCGTCGTCGGGTCCTTGCGGAAGCGCTTGTCGTAGTACTCCGTCGGTGCGAGGCCCCAGTTGTCGACGATGCCCGTGCTGCGGTTTTCCGTCAGCTTGCCCAACAGCGCCACGCGCGACTCGGCGCTGATGGTGTATTTGCTGTCGTTGACGCGCCAGGTGAGCGTCGCATCGCCGCTCAGGTTGAAGCCGCGCTGGCGCGCGCCGATGGAATAGGTCAGGTCGGCCGACGGCGGCAGGTCGAACGGGCGCTTGATGGCGGGATGTTCTTCCGCCGCGACCGCAGGGCCGCCCAGCACGGTCATCAATACTGCCCCTGCGCCTGCCATCTTCAAAACATTTTTCATTATCAGCTTCCTGCTTGTTGAATCACGATTTTGCTCGCGGTCTGGGTCGTCACCGCCCCACTCGCCTCGACATTGCGGATCTGTACCGGATACCAGCCATAGGCCGGCGCCAGCCAGAGTTCCAGGCGCGAATTGTACGAGCCGGGCTTCGGTGGACGCACGAAATGCCATGTGGCGATGCGCCCCAGCGGCGTGTCGAGCTGTTCCTGTCCGGCCACCGTAAAGGTGAAAACGCTTGCGTCGCGGTCTTCGCCGACAAGGATGTCTATATTTCCCGACAATTGTTTCGAATCACCGCGCGCGATGGCCGCCAACTGCAGCGGCACGCTGGCTTTATCCTGCGCGCCCGGCACGAGCGGATACTTCGCGCCGGATGCCGAAAACGTCAGCGTGCCCTCCTGGCGATTGAAATGCGTCGCCGTCATGGCGCGTCCGCGCCGCTTCTCCGTCATCAAGGTGGGGACGAATCCTTCGTCTCCAACCGTGCCCTCGCTCGTGAGGGTGAGCAGGTTCACGTGCGCGAACACGACGCGGATGCCGGCCTCGATCTTCACGCGGTAGCCGGACGGCGTCACCCGCCACGACAGCAGCGCGTCGCCGCTCCACTTCGTGCCGTTCGCATCCGTGCGCGCGACGTCGAGCGTGATGTCGGCCGAAGGCGGCACGTCGACCTTGTAACGGCGCGCTTCCGGCGCGGCCGGCTGGGGCTTCGGTGCCGCTTCCTGCTGGACCTGCGCCTGGGGTGCCGCGTCCTGTGCCGGGGATTGTACGGGGTCCGCGCCGGCGGCGGCGCCACCCTGCCCCGTTTGCTGTCCCGCGGCGTCGGCAGCGGCGAGACCGTCCGATTCCGGCGTCAACGCCGCATCGGGCCGACCGGGCGGTGGCGCCGCGGGCACCACGGGCTCCGGATCGATCTCGGGCAACGGCGGCTGCTCCAGCGCCGGCTGCGGTGGCAAGGTGAGCGCTTGGGGCGGCAGCGGGCGCGGCTGCGGTGCCTCGACCAGCTCGGCCGTCAGGGGCGCGCGGCCCGTGCGGACGGACGGGTCGGGCACCTGGCCCATCTGGCGCGCGAACCAGCCGAACACGAGCACATGCAACAGGACCGTGAGCGCGCCCAGCACCAGTTGCCGGCGGCGTCGGGTCGTGGCGTATGCAGGGCTCATCCGCCTAGTGTAGCCGGTCCGCCCGCGCACTGCCCGCCTGTGCCTTCAACCATGTCTATGTCGGCTCTTATTTATCTGTTACGCTAGCGGCCACCAACCAGGGAGACCACCATGCTGAAACCCTCCGCACCCGCCATGCCTGGCGTGACGGACACGCTGGAATTCGTCAAGAACCTGTGGGGATCCATGCAGATCCCCGGCACCGGTATGCCCGGCATACCCGGCATGCCGGGGATGGCTGGCATCGCCGCACCGCCGATGTCGACCGAGGACCTGGACAAGCGCATCGCCGACCTCAAGGCTGTCGAGTCCTGGCTGAACCTGAACCTGTCCATGCTGCGCGGGACCATCCAGGCCCTCGAAGTGCAGCGCGGCACGCTGATGACGCTGAAGACGATGGGCGCCTCGATGGCCGAAGCGATGCGCCAGTCCGGCGTCAGCGCGGAAAAGATGGCGTCGATGCCGTTCCCGCCCTTCTTCGGTGCGCAGGGCCAGTCGGGCGCCGCTGCCAAGCCGGCAACGCCGGCCGCGAAGACGGATGCTCCCAAGGCGCCGGATGCCGCCGCGGCAGGCAGCGGCGGCACGGCTCAGCCGGGCACGGCCGCGCCGCAGGCCGCCGGCGCGACGGACGCACCGGGCAACCCGGCGGCGGCGGCGATGCCGGCTGCCGTCGCATGGTGGAACATGTTGCAGGAACAATTTACGCAGGCGGTCGCCAACGCGATGACGCCGAGCGCCGCAGCGCCGGTAGCGCCCGCGAAGGAGGCAGGCGGGGCGCCGAAAGCGGAAGCGCCCAAGGACGCGCCGAAGGTGCAGTCGCCTGCGCCGAACGGCGGCAACGGCGGCAACGGCAAGGCGCGGACCAGCCGGTCGAAGACCGACAAGACCTGACGTCCTGCGCGGCCGTCAGCCGAGCTCGAACGGCAGCTTGCGCAAGCGCTTGCCCGTGAGCTGGAAGATGGCGTTGGCGAAGGCCGGCGCCAGCGGCGGCAAGCCCGGCTCACCCATGCCGGTGGGCGGCTCGGTGGACGGCACGATGAACACGTCCACATGCGGCATGTCGGGCAGACGCGCCACCGTGTAGTCGTCGAAATTCCCCTGCTCGACGACGCCTTCCCTGAACGTGATGGCGGCGCCGGGCAACGTGGTGCCGAGGGCGGCCAGCACGGCGCCCTGCACCTGCGCCTCGATCGACAGCGGATTGACGGCCAGGTTGCAATGCACCCCGGCCGTGACCTTGTGCAACTTCGGCACGCCCTGCTCGACCGACGCCGCGACCACGTAGGCCACCACGCTGCCGGACATGCCGTGCACGGCCACGCCCCAGGCACGGCCCTCGGCCAACTGCTTCTTGCCGTAGCCGGACTTCTGCACGGCCAGGTCGAGCGCCGCCAGGTGGCGCGGGCGTTTATCACCCAGCAGCTTGCGCCGGTACGCGACCGGATCGGCGCCGGCCGCGTGCGCCACTTCGTCCACCAGGGTCTCCATGACGAACGCCGTGTGGTTCGACGCCGACCCGCGCCACCACAGCACCGGCACGTTCGCCTTCGGATGATGCACCGTCAGCTTGACCGGCAACGCATACGCCTCGGCGATGCCCTCGGTCGTCGTGGAATCCACGCCATTCTTGATGAGCACCGATTCGAACGGCGTGCCCGCGCTGATCGCCTGGCCGACGATGACGTGGTTCCACACAACGACATCGCCTTTGCCATCGAGCCCGATGTCGACCTTGTGCACGTGCGCGGGGCGATAGTAGCCGCCCTTGATGTCGTCCTCGCGGCTCCAGATGATTTTCACGGGGCCGCGTCCGTACGCCTTCGCGACGTTCACCGCTTCGACCAGGTCGTCCGACGTGGTCACGCCGCGGCGGCCGAAACCGCCGCCCGACATCATCGTGTGCAACGTGACCTGCGTGAGCTTGAGCCCCGCCGCGGCCGCGACGGCGGTCTGGTCGAACGTCTGGAACTGCACGCCCGCCCACACGGAGCATCGATCCGCATGGAGGTCGACCACGCAGTTGACCGGTTCCATCGGCGCATGCGCCAGGTAAGGAAATTCGTAGACGGCCGAGATCGACGTAGCCGCCGGCGCCGGCGTGGCGGCAAGCGCGCGGTAATCGCGCAGTTGGCGGCCCGAATCGAGCTTGTCGACGGCGCTCAAATCCCAGTCGATGACGAGCGCATCGCGCCCCTGCTTCGCCTGCCAATAACCATCCGCGATCACGGCCACGCCGCGCCCGCCGCTGCCGGCCGTCACCTCGACCACGTCCACCACGCCCTTGATGGCCCTGGCCCTGGCGGCATCGAGGCTGCGCACCCGGGCGCCGAACACGGGCGGACGCGCGACCACGGCCACCTTCATGCCGGGCAGGGAAAAATCGATGCCGAACTGCTGCCGGCCGCTCGACTTGGCGCGCGCATCCAGGCGTCCGGTCGGCTTGCCGATGCGCTGAAAATCCTTCGCGTCCTTCAGTGTGACGGCCGCCGGCACCGGCAGCTTCATGGCCGCATCGGCCAGCGCGCCGTAGCGCGCCTTGCGGCCGCCCGGGCCGATGACCGTGCCCGCCGACGTGGTGCACGACGCCGGCGCGACCTGCCACCGCTCGGCTGCGGCGGCGATCAGCATCGCGCGGGCGCGGGCGCCGATCTCGCGGTAATGCGTGAACGAGTGCGCCACCGAGATCGAACTGCCGGTCATCTGGATACCGAACAGCGGATCCTTGTAGGCGTCGCCGGCCGGCGCCAGTTCGGCGCGCACGCGCGACCAGTCGGCGTCGAGCTCCTCGGCGACCAGCATCGGCAGCGCCGTGTGCACGCCCTGGCCGAATTCGAGCCGGTCGACCATCACGGTGACGGTGTCGTCGGGCGCGATGTGCAGGAAGGCGTTCGGTGCCGGTGCGGCTGCGCGGCCGGGGACAGGCAGCATAAAGCCGAGCACGAGCCCGCCGGCGGACTTGAGGAAGCCGCGGCGGGTCACCGCCGCGTGGGTGGTCCGTTCGATGCGCACGTCGCTCTCCGCTGTGATCAAAGGCAAATTTTCACACGGCGGGCAGTGCCGCCGGGATTATGATTTTCACTAGACCGTGTAGCGAATTACGCCACGTCAGTCAAACAACAACCAACTGGAATTGAAAATTGCGTGGAAGCCCATTGCAGAGAACAATCCATAACGCAAGCGGAAGTAACTCAGGACAACGCCCGTAATGATCTGCGAAGAGACGACGAACACTGACAGGCACCCAAGCCAACCATTGGTGGTCGCAATCGTAAAATTGCCAAGGTGAGCAAGGGCAAACGCAACCGCATTCCCCCACACGATCAGGCGATATCGAGTCAGGAAGGCACGTCCTCGCTCCATGCATAGAGAAAATTTTCTCGCATCATCGAGGTGTCGCC
Source organism: Massilia orientalis (assembly GCF_030411975.2). Lineage (NCBI taxonomy): Bacteria > Pseudomonadati > Pseudomonadota > Betaproteobacteria > Burkholderiales > Oxalobacteraceae > Massilia > Massilia orientalis. Next base: position 19,414 of record NZ_JASNRB020000004.1, read on the forward strand.
CGCGAACGTGATCGACGAACATCACAGCCGCAACAACGCCAAGCAGGACGAGCGAGACCTGCCAGCTCCCAATGAAAAGGGGTATCAGCACAGGTTGCACCGCGAGTGTCGCGGTCGCACTGCGCAGGCCAGCCCGAAAGACCAGTTCCTCGAGCAGTGGGGCGACCACCACCGACGCAAACGCCATGCGGGTACCGGACCAATCCAACGTCGATGTCACGCCGAGCAGCTTGGTCAGTCCAAGCAGTAGCGGTGAAAGCACGATCGCAAACGACACCAGATATGCAAGCAATATGACCGTCAGGCGCCAGATCAGGCCGGACATGCCGACGTCGGCAGGGTGCCGACGTGTTGGACGCCAACAGAAACGTGCCAACTGACTCAATTCGGCACGAATCTTCGGCGTCCATTCGCTGGTAACGGAGCGCGCACCCGACAACTACACCACCTCGTCGACCACGCCGCTCTCCGCCACCGGCTGCAGCTGCGCCAACTGCTCCATCAACTGCGCGAAGCGCTGCTGTCCCGGCAGCAGGCGGTCGACGTGGTGCAGCACCTCGTACGCCTCGGCCGACAGGACGCCGTCGTAGCCATGCTGCTGCAGGTGCGACACGAGGATCTGGGCCGCGTTGAACAGGATACGCTGGTTGTTCGGCACCTTCTTGCGCGCCTGGCGCATCCATTCGACGGCATCCTTCAGCTTGCCCGTCTTCCACAGCAGCACGCCCTGGTTCATCAGGTCCGTCGCTTCCTTCTTGGAGGCACGGATGAACTCCAGGCCCTCGTCGCCGAGGCGCGCCTTGTCGAAGATCTTCTGCACCTCGTCGAGCAGCAGCGGGTTGTCGTGGTTGTTGCGGATGACGTAGCACAGCAGCTCCGCCGGCGCATCCTTCACGCCCACCGCGAACAGCAGCGTAGCCAGTTCCAGGCAGGTCGGGATGTCGGGCCGGGCCTCGGTCGCATTGAGCAGGGCTTCCAGCTCGTCGCCGGCCTTGCGCGCGCGCCGGTAGTCGCCGCTCTCGTGGTAGACGAGGCCCTCGGTGATCTTGGAACGCAGCGCGATGTCCGGATGGTCGGCGGCGAACTCGCGCTGGACCTGCAGCAGCAACCGCAGCGCTTCCTTCGCATCGTTCTTCTGGCCGCACACGCGCGCGAGGCCGAGGTAGGCGTCGGGCGTCTTCATGATGGAATACTCGCCGATCAGGATGCACTTGCGGAAGGCCTGCTCGGCCATCTGCACGTTGCCCACCTTGAGCGCCACGTTGCCGAGATTGCGCTGGCGCGGCACGGAATTCGGCGACAGTTTCGCTGCCCGCTCGAGGATCGCGCACGCCTCGTCCAGCTTGCCCAGGTTCTGATAGGTCAGCGCGAGCTGGTCGTACGCGTCGATGTAATAGCGGTTCTCCGCGATCACGCTCTGGAAGGCTTGCCGCGCCTGTTCGAATTCGCCGTTGGCCATGCGGATCTTGGCGATGCCGGCGCGTGCCCACTGGTATTCGCGCTGCTCCAGTACGCGCTCGTACACCTCGCGCGCCTTCACCGGCTCGCCGCTCTTTTCCATCAGCTTGGCCTTCATGCGCAGCAGGTCGATCTCGTGCGCCTTGTGGCCTTCGATGGCGGCATCGCACAGGCGCGCCGCGCGCAGGTAGTCCTTCTCGGCATAGGCCTGGTCGATGAGGCGGAAGATCTGCTTCTTGTGCCACACGCGGTTCAGGCGCGTGAGCAGCACGCCTTCCGTGATCGGCTTGATCAGGTAGGCGTCCGGCTGGTGCTCGGCCGCGCCCATCACGGACTCCACGCTCTTTTCGGCCGACACCATCAGCCACACGGTGCTCGGATTGACGAGGTTGCGCACGCGCGCTTCCTCCAGCACCTGCTGGCCGTTCTTGCCGTCGCCCAGGTTGTAGTCGCACAGGACGACGTCGTAGCGGATGCGCGCCAGCAGGCCCATCGCCTCGCCGCCGGACGACGCCTGGTCGATGTTCTTCGCGCCCAGGCTGCGCAGGGCTTCGCGCAGCAGCTGGCGCACGCCGACGAAGTCGTCGACGACGAGGTAGTTCTTGTCGGCCCAGTCGATCTCGTTGACGGCCTTGGCGGAAGCGTTCATGGCAGGTTCAGGATGAAGCAGCCGCCGCCGTAGCGGCCGCCGTTTTCCAGGCGGAGCGTGCCGCGCCGCTCGCGGTGCTGGTGCATGCGCGCGACTTCGCTGGAAAAATACAGGCCCAGGCCCGCGCTGTTGGTCAGGAAGTTCATGCCGCCCGCCGTTTCACGGGTGGCGATCGCGCCGGCCTTCAGCAGCGCCGGCGGATAACCGGGACCGTTGTCTTCCACGCGCAGTTCGAGCCAGTTGTCGTCGGTGACGCGAATCGCGAGCCGCACCGTGTCGCACGTGTAGTGGATGGCGTTGTTGATCGCATGCGACAGCACGCCCACGATCAGGTCTTCGTCGAAATGCCAGACGAGGTCCGCGTCGTAATCGAGTTCCAGCTTCAGGCCGCGCGACTTCAGCAGCACGCGCTCCAGCGCCACCACCTGGTCGACCAGCTGGCCCAGCTCGAGCGGCTGCACGTCGAACGGGTACGCGGGCGTGCCCACCTGCTTGTACAGCGCGAGTAGCTGCATCAGGTTGTCGTTCAGGCGCTTCGTCTGGTACAGCATGTGCGCCATCTGCGGGTACGCCGATTCCGTCTGCGGAGATGCGTCGACAAGAAGCCGCTCCAGCGTCCCGGACAGGACGCTGATCGAATTCTTCATGTCATGCGCGGTCGAGGCGAGAAACAGCGAGAGCTCGGGCGCGTCGGGGGTGTCGTCCATGGCTGGATCATGTGTGAAATGTTGCTTGGCACACATTATACCTTTGAAACTTTCGGTTGCCCGAAAGAAATCAATTTTCTGGCTGCGGACCCCGCGGGGCGCGGCGTGCGCGCAACACGAAGCGGGCCGGATCGAGGGCGTCGACCAGGCTGGACTCCAATGGCAGCGGCTCGCCTTCGATCTGGGCGGCCAACAGCTCGGCCGCAAAACCGGCCCAGATCAGGCCGCGCGACGCATAGCCGAGCAGTCCATACAGCCCCGGATGGCGCGGCACGTCGCGCAGGCGCTCGGTGGTGCCGGCGGCGTCGAAATCCGGCAGGCGGCCGACGAGCGGCAGGCGGTCCGGCGCCACGCAGCGAAAGCCCACGCGCCCCGCCAGCGGCGCATCCTCCGCCGCATGGGGATCCGACAACAGGCCGCGCAGGCGCTCCAGGTTTTCCGCGTGGCTCGCGGGCGACAGCGCGGGATTCGGATCGGCGTCATAGGTCGCGCCCGCGCTGCACACGCCCCCGGACGGCGGCGTCAGATACGCCTCGCGGCACAACACGACGGGCAGTTTCGGCACCATGTCGGCCGGCACGTGCGACACCTGCCCGCGCAGCATCGTCAATGGCAGCGGCGCGGCCTGTGGCACCTGCGCGGCGCCGGCGCCGTTGGCCAGGATCAGGTTCGGCGCCCGCGCCACCACGACGCCGTGTTCGTTCGTCAGGTGCCACTGCTCGCCGTCGCGTTCGATGCGCACGTCGCCCACGCCGAGTTTGCGTTCCAGGCGCCCGCCGCACGCATCCAGCATCGCCGCGCACACGCTGCCGGGCCGCGCCCAGCCGGCGCCGCGGAACAGCCAGCCGCCGTCCCGCGCCGGCAGGCCGCCGAGCAGCGCTTCCGCCTCGGGACGTTCCAGCCACTCGGCGAAATCGGGCGGCAGCGATGTATCGGCGGCGATGGCGCGCTGCACGTCCGCGTGGCCGGCGTCGCGCGCCAACTGCAGCACGCCGCACTTGTCGCCCTCGATCGCGCGGCCGATGCCGCCCAGGCGCTCCCAGTGGCGCAGCGCGTACAGGTAGGCGGCGCGCGTCAGGCGCGTGGGCACGTTGTCGTCCTTCGACAGCAGCGGCATGAAGATGCCGGCGCGGTTGCCCGACGCTTCCATCGCGGGCTGCGGCTGGCGGTCGACGACCGTCACCTGCCAGCCGCGCGCGCACAGGCGCTCGGCCGCGGCGGAACCGGCGATGCCGGCACCGAGCACGATGGCGCGGCGTTCGGGCGCCGGCGGTGCGGGCGGACGCGGTTTGCGGCTGGCGAAACGGGCATGGCGGCCGTCCGCGTCGAATACAAAGCCTTGCGCCGTCAACGCGGCGGCCTGGTCTTGCGTGAGGCCTTGCGCCTGCAGGCAGGCGTCCTGCGCGGCCACGCGCGCGACGTGGCGCGCGAAGTCCGTGCCTGCGCGTTCGATGTCGTGCAGGCGGAACATGTCGACGCGCGCCGTCAGCTGGGCCAGCGCGTCCGCCAGCGGTGCGCTGATCAGGTCCAGCGTGACGCCCGGCTCCGCCTGCGGCATGCGGTGGAAGCCCGGCAGCAGGTGGTCGCACAGGGCGATAATGTGAAGATTGGGAGAACGGTGCGGATCGGTGCGCCAGACGTCCGTCAGGACGCGGACCGCGGCGCCGTCGCCGTAATGCGAATCGAAGACGGTATAGCGGGCCCGGGTGCACCAGCAGGCGCGATAGTCCATGACATCACCTCCGGCGGCGGCACAGGCAGGCGCGGTCGTGATCGTCGACCATGCCGATGCCCTGCATGTAGGCATACACGATGGTCGAGCCGACGAACTTGAAGCCGCGCCTGGCCAGGTCTTTCGAGATGCGGTCGGACAGCTCGGTACGGGCCGGCCGCGCGCCGTCCGGCCAGTCGTTGACGATGGGCTTGCCGTCCACGAAGGCCCACAGGTAGTCGTCGAGGCTCACGCCCTGTTCGCGCAGGCGCAGGTAAGCTTGCGCATTGTTGATGGCGGCCGCGACCTTCAGGCGGTTGCGCACGATGCCGGGATTCGCCAGCAGTTCCGCGACCTTGGCATCGTCGTAGCGGGCGATCTTGTCCGCGTCCCAGCCGTCGAAGGCGAGGCGGTAGTTGTCGCGTTTGTTCAGGATCGTTTCCCACGACAGTCCGGCCTGCGCGCCTTCGAGGTTCAGCATTTCGAACAGCGTCGTCTCGTCGTGGCAGGGTACGCCCCACTCATGGTCGTGATAAGCGATGTAGCGTGGGTTGGCCATGTTGGCCCAGGTGCAGCGGGTGTCGTTCATACATCAAGTATAAACCTGTGGCGCCGATTTTCATTGTCTGCAAACCAATTTGATTTACACTTGCGCCCATGAACCAACCGACGCAGTTAGGCAGATACCGGATCGTGCGCGTGCTCGGACGCGGCGCAATGGGCGAGGTCTACGAAGGCCTCGATCCGCGCCTGGACCGCAGCGTCGCGATCAAGGTCATCTCCACCGCCTGCGATGCCGATCCGGAGCTGCACGCGTCCTATTCGGCCCGCTTCATCCGCGAGGCGCAGGCCGTGGCGCGGCTGAACCATCCGCACATCGTCGGCCTGTACGATTTCGGCGAGGAAGACGGCGTCGCCTACATGGTGATGGAACTGGTGCGCGGCGAAGAGCTGGCGGCCTATTTCGACATGACCCAGGACTTCCACCTCGAGTTCACGCTCGAGGATGCCGTGCGCATGACGTGCGAGCTGCTCGACGCCCTCGGCTACGCGCACCGCAACGGCGTGATCCACCGCGACATCAAGCCGGCCAACGTGATGCTGAGCCACGACCTCTCCGTGAAACTGACGGACTTCGGCGTCGCCCACATGGCCGCGCTGAACGCGGCCGTACAGGATGCGGACGGCGCGGAGATGGTCGGCACGCCCAGCTTCATGGCGCCAGAACAGATCACGGGCCAGGCCGTCGGCCCGCAGTCGGACATCTTCGCCGTCGGGATCATCCTGTACCAGTTTCTCACCAACGAACGGCCGTTCCGCGGCGCCGGCATGTTCGCCGTGCAGCAGAAGATCCTGCACGACCACCCCGTGCCGCCGACCCTGCTGAATCCCCTGCTCGGCCCGGCCTTCGACCGCGTCGTGCTGCGCGCCCTCGCCAAGCGCCCGGAACATCGCTATCCCAGCGCCGAAGCGTTCCGCGACGATCTGCGCCGTGCGCTCGACGGCGACACGCTCGCCTCTTCCCCATGGCGGCCGCTCGATACGGTCACGCCGCGCTCCCCTGCCGACATCGTGCGCCACGTGCAGGAAGATGACGACGAGACCCGTATTGGCGACGTTGACGCGACGCGCCTCGCGCCCATGACGCGGCCATGAATGATTCCACGATCGTGGCGAACGGCGACTTCTTCCGCCACCTGCAGCAGCTCACGACGCGCATCCACGCCACGCGCAACGTCGACGAGATCATGCTCGACCTGTCCGAAGGCATCTGCACGCTGTTCGGCGCGGACCGCCTGACGATCTATACGGTCGGCGAGGACAAGGCGAGCCTCGTCTCCAAGATCAAGACGGGGATGGCGTCGTTCCGCCAGCTGCGCCTGCCGATCTCCGCGCAGAGCGTGGCCGGCTACGCCGCGCTGGCGCGCCGGCTGCTCAACCTGAACGACGTCTACGATGCCGCCGAACTGCAGCGCTACGCGGCCGACCTGCGCTTCCAGCAGGGCGTCGACCGGCGCACGGGCTACCGCACGACGCAGATGCTGGTCGTCCCGATCATGCACGACAGCGAAGTCATTGGCGTCCTCCAGCTGATCAACAACCTGCGCGGCGGTCCGTTCGACAGCACGATCGTCGAAGGCGCGCGCTACCTGTGCGACACGCTCGCCATTGCGTTCGCCCAGCGCCGGCAGGAAGCCAGGCGCGAACGCACGGGCTTCGTCGGCGCATTGGGGTCGCGCGCGCTGGGACGCGAACAGGTCGAGCAGGCGGTGGAACAGGCGCGCGCGCAGGGCCGCGACGTCGAGGACGTGCTGCTCGATGACTTCAAGGTGAAACTGCCCGTCGTCGGGCGCGCCCTCGCGGACCATTTCGCCGTGCCCTATCTCGCCTTCCACCCCGGACGGCGCGTGCCGGCGGAACTCCTCGACGACATGGACCGCGCGGCCGCCGAAGTACGCCAGTGGCTGCCGGTGGAGCGCAACGAGCATGCGCTGTACGTCGTCTGCATCGACCCGGACAAAGTCAGGGCGGACAATGCCGTCGCCACGCTGTTTCCGCAATCCCGCCCCGTGTTCTGCGTGACGACGCGGCGCGATTTCGCGGCGCTGCTCGACCAGTACTTCGGCCCGGCCACGGCACCCGCGGCGTTGCCGCCCGAGCGTGCGGACAGGCTCGTCGACACCGTCGCGGCGCTCGTCGCAGGGAGCCACCGCGAGGGCCTGTCCGACCTGCGCATCGAGACGGCGCCGGGCGACAGGCCGGGCGAGATCCGCTTCACGGTCAGCGGCGTCCTGCGGCTGCCGTGAAAATCGCCAACCCTCCAGGGCAGCGTGCTAGCATGCCGCACCTGTATTGATATCCACCGCGTTCGATGAGCACCTGGAAGCAGCTAACCCCGAGCATCTACCACCGCCTCGCCTTCGGCTGCGCGTACGGACTGACCGACGTCGGTCTCGTGCGCCAGTCCAATGAAGACAACTTCCTCATCGATCCCGCGCTTCGCCTGGTGGCCGTCGCCGACGGCATGGGCGGCCACGACGGCGGCGAAATCGCAGCCTGCCTGGCCCTGGAGACCGTGCGCGAGGCGCTCGCGGCCGCCGACCCGAAAAAATCCTCGCCCGGCGATGCGGCCGACCCGGACGCGACCTGGCAGGACGAGCACATGCCCGCCGTCGTGGCCGTGCACGAAGCCGTCGATGCCGCCAATGCGCGCGTGTACGGCGCGAATGTGCAAGGCGGCCGCGGCGAAGGCAGCGGCATGGGCACCACACTGACGGGCTTCTGGCAAAGCCTGCCGGGCGGCCCGCTCGTCATCTTCCACGTCGGCGACAGCCGCCTGTACCGCTACCGCGACGGCGAACTGGCCGTGCTCACGCGCGACCAGACGATGTACCAGCAGGCGCTGGAAGCGGGCGTCTCCGGCGACTTCCCGCCGCGTAACCTGCTGCTGCAGGCGATCGGCCCCACGGCCGCGATCACGCCCGACGTCAAGGCATGTACGCCCCATCCCGGCGACCTGTACCTGCTGTGCAGCGACGGCTTGTACGGCAACACGCCGCACGCCGCCATCGAGCGGGCGTTGGCCGGCGCGCATGCGCAAGCGCTGGAGCACTGCTGCGCCGAGCTGATCGCCCTCGCCAAGGCGCATGGCAGCCGCGACAACATCACGGCCGTGCTGGCGCTCGTCGAACGCTGAAGGGCAACTGTCGTTATTTACACTATGCAAATAGAATTTCTCTAGAATAATGTAGATTTGATACGAGGAAAGATGATACTCTGTAGGAGATCTCCTACTATCACTCTCGCTAACCTCGTATGGATTACCGCAGCGCCTACATTCGCCGAAGCAGAAAGGGGTCGCGTCTGAAGCAGCGCCTGGCCGCTGTCGGCGTGCTGGGCGTGGCGGCGTGCGCCGCGCTGTACGCGTACGCGATGCACGAGTCCACGGCGCCGACGGTGTCCGCGCAGGCGCATGCGCCGGCTGCAGCCACGACGACGGCGCCGGCCGTGCTGCGCACCGCGGCCCAGGTGGAGACGAAGAAGACGCGCCGCGTCTATCCGTATTCGATCGTGCCCGGCGGCGTCCTCGACCGCAAGGAGCTCACGCATGCCGTCGCCGTGGACCAGGTCGTGGCGGCGCATTACGCGGCGTTCGAGGCAAGCAAGACCACCGTCAGGACCGTCGACAAGCCGCGCGCCGTGTACGTCTCGTACCGCAAGGGCGACAAGGTGTTCTGGACGGCGAAGAGACTCCAGCTGGCCAAAGGCGAAACGCTGCTGTCCGACGGCCAGAACGAGATCCGTACGCGCTGCGGCAACCGCATTTCCGACGTGCCCCAGCTGCCCGTCGAAGCCAAGGGCCCGAGCGAGGAAGAACTCGATTCGTCCGTGGAAGAGGCCCAGCAAGACGAAGGCATGATGGAACAGGTCGGCTACGCGACCGAAACGAATCCCGCCGGCCACGGCTACCAGTTGCAGACCTTCGGTAACGGCGAGACGGCGCAGGCCGGCGGCACGGGCCCCACGCGCACCAGCTTCGGCCCGAACGGCATCCAGGGTGCCGGCATGGGCCCGATCTGGGATGGCGGCACCTTGCCGGTATCGCTGGCCAAGGTGTCGAGCGACACTACGCCGACCGGTACCGACAGCGGCACGGGCAACGGCGGCATCCCGACCGACACGGGCGCCGGCGGTTCCGGCGGTGGCGGCGATCCGGGCAAGACGCCTGGCGGCACGACGGGTGGAACGACACCGGACGGAACGACGCCCAGCGGCGGCGACACGCAACCGAACACCGATCCGGGCACGAAAAACCCGACGATCCCCGGCACGCTGCTGCCGACGGATCAGCCTGGCCAACCCAACGATCCGGGCAAAAATCCAGGCAAAAGCCCGACCAAACCGCACGGCGACGTGCCGGAACCGGGCACGCTGTGGCTGGCCGGTGCCGGCGTGGCCGCGCTGCTGGCGGCGCGCCGCGCGAAGAAGCGCCCGCGCGACTGATCAGTCTTCGATCACGGCACGCCCAGCGCGCCGCAATTCTTCCAGGTGGTCGAGCATCTGCCGGATCACCTCCGGCGGGTGCCCCTGCCAATCCGCCACCTCCCCGACGATCCTGAGCGGCATCCGCGTGCGGTACGAGCGCGTGGGATTACCGGGAAAGCGTTTATTCGTCAGGTTGGGATCGTCCTCGAACGTCCCCGTGGGTTCGACGATATAGACATGCCCCCGCCCCTCGGCGCCGCCGAGCGCCGTCGCCAGTTCCGCACCCCAGATCGCGGCCTCCATGGAGGCGCTGAAATACACGTTGTTGGAGACGCGGCCTTCCTCGAAATTGGAGGCGTGGCCCGGGATTAACACGTCGCCCGGCTGGAAACGGATTCTGGTGCCGTGGTAGAAGGGGCCCGGGACGTCGTCGCAGGATGCGTGGGTAACGGGCGTCCATTCTTGATGATCCATACGGCCTCTTATTTCAACAACTTGATGTGTTTAACGAAAGGAATCCGCTCACCGTCGCCTGGTCCGCCAATACGGCCGGCATTCCGCTCGATCGCCACCTCGACCGTCACCCGCCTGCCGACCAGGTCCTTGCGCAAGCTGACGACGCCGACGAACAAGCCAGTGCGGCAAGCAACAACGGCAGGCTGTTTATCAGGCGATTCATGCATGAAACCGGTAATGTAATCCTTCATGATACTGAAAGGATGACGTCACAAGTTCACGCTTTACCACGTGTCGTCACTCCGGCAGGTAGGGACCGGTAACGGGCAGGCCGAGCCGCAGGGCCGGATCGACTCCGGCGTCTAGCGTCGACAACAGGTTCTGGACGGCGACTTCGAGTCCGTCCTGGTTGCACCAGTATTCCGCAAGCGTCCCGACCACGTAATACGACGAGCAATTGAAACCGTCTTCGATATCGTTGTACCAGAGCGCCTTGCGACCGATGATCGCCACGACCCAGAATCCCCCGCCGGGATCGCCAAACGCCGCTTCGCGCCACTTCTCGGGGACGATCCGGATGGCCTCCCACAAGCGGAACACGCGAGGGCTCATCCGGCCCTCGGCCTCCATGATCTTGTCCCATAACTCGAATTCCGTCATCGGCTTCCAGTCCGTCATGTTGTCCCTGCCGCGTCACACATTGGTATTGACGACAAGTTAGCACACCGGGATACTGGACACCCCCCGAACAGTCCCGCCAACCCGGGATGCCCTGCGCCGTGGGCAACGGCTGAGAACTTCCATGACGCTCGCACTCTACGGTCATCCCTTCTCGTCGTACACGCAAAAAGTGCTCGTCGCGCTGTACGAGAACGACACGCCTTTCGAGTTCCGCTGCCTCGGGCCGGACACGCCGCAGCACGCGGCGCAATGGCTGCAGCGTTGGCCGCTGCGCAAATTCCCGCTCCTCGTCGACGGCGCGCGCAACGTCGTCGAGACGAGCATCATCATCGAATACCTGCACCTGACGCATCCGGGGCCCGTGCGCCTGCTGCCGGACGATCCGCTCGCGGCGCTGGACGTGCGCTTCATGGACCGCTTCTTCGACCTGCACGTGATGAACATGGTCCAGCACGCGGTGAACGGCGCGCTGACGGGCGATGCGGCCAAACGCGCGGACGCCGTCGCGACGGCGACGGAAAAGCTGGAACTCGCCTACGAATGGCTCGAAGGCTACCTGGCCGGGCGCACCTGGGCGGCGGGCGACACGTTCTCGCTCGCGGATTGCGCCGCCGCGCCCGCGCTGTTCTACGCGGACTGGACGCATCCGATCGGGCCGCACTACCCGACGCTGCGCGCCTACCGCGCGCGCCTGCTGGCGCGGCCGTCGTTTGCCCGCGCGGTGGACGAGGCGCGGTCCTACCGTCCGTTGTTCCCGCTGGGCGCGCCCGACCGCGACTGAACGCAGCGTCAGTAATCCCAGAACACCGGCACGTAGCGGTACGCGTCGCCATCCGCCATCACCCGCCCGATGGACGGGAACGGCAGGTGCGCCGCGACCAGCAGTCCGCCATCAATCATCAGCTCGCGGAACAGGCGGTCGCGCACCTTGGCCGCTTCTTCCGGATCGTGTTCGAAACCGTTCTGCCAGCCGGGATGCTCGAAGTTGACGGGGAAGACGGCGTCGCCGGCGAACATCAATCGCTTGCCGCCGGACGCCAGGTCGACCACGCAATGACCGGGCGTGTGGCCGCCGGTGCGGCGGGCCACCACGCCCGGCGCGACCTCGCGGCGCTCCTTGAAGACCAGCAGCCGGTCGCGGTATTCGGCCAGGAAGCGCGCGGCGGTCGAGCGCAGCACGGGCGGCACCGCTTCCGGCATGACCGTCAGCGAGAAATCGGGCGACGCCCAGAACTTCACTTCGGCGTCGGTCACGTGGATGCGCACGTCCGGACGCAGTCTCTCCTTTACGCCGGGCGCCAGCAGTCCGCCCACGTGATCCATGTGCATGTGCGTGATCACGATGTCCGTCACGGACGCGAGATCGATGCCGATGGCCTCCAGCCGCGCCGGGAACTGGCCGGCGCGCGGGAAGCCCGGGAACTGCGTGCCCACCCCGGCGTCGACGAGGATGGTCTGGTCGCCGCTGCGCACGACGAGCACGTTCAGCGGCCAGTCGAATTTATCGGGCGGCAGGAACATGTGATCGAGCCAGTCCGCCAGGTCGGCCGGATCGGCGTTCGTGGCCATCGTCGTCGCGGGCAGCGGCAGCACGCCGTCGCTGACCACCATCACGTCGATGTCACCGACCTTCAGCGCGTAACGGGACGGCACCAGTTCTTCGGGCCCGTGGCTGGCGGGGCGCAATGGGGAATCTACGGTAAGCATCATGGTCTCCTGGAAGAGGCCCGGGGGTCGGGCATGGATGCATCGTAGAGACGAAGACCGCGGGCCAGAAGCCATGCGGGCGGGCGCACCGTGTTGCCCGCTACGCAACAGTCACGCGTGGCCGCGGCAGATCTCCGTGCAGAAATCGAGGAAGGCTTCCACGGCCGCCGGCGGCAGGCGCCGCGACGGCCGGATCGCGTACAGGGGAAATCGCTCGTCCGGCCAGTCCGGGAACAGGTCGACGAGGGCGCCGCCCGTGATCAGGGATTCGAAGCCCAGCGCCAGCATCTGCGCGACGCCCGCGCCGGCCACGCACGCGCGCACGAGGGCGTCGCCGTCCGTCAGCGTCAGCCGGCCGCGCGTCTCGACGACGAGCACCTCCTTCCCGCGATGGAACTCCCAGTCGAACACGCGCCCGTCCTGCGGGTTGATGTACTGGAGACACTCGTGTCCCGCCAGGTCCTGCGGGACCTTCGGCCGGCCGTGGCGCTTCAGGTAGGCGGGCGCCGCCACCGTCAACACGCGCGTGTTCAGCAGCAGCCGCGACGACATGCTCGATGCCGGCTGCGGCCCGAAGCGCACGGCGACGTCGACGCCTTCCGCCACCAGGTCGGCCGCATCCGGCACCGGCACCATCCTGATTTCCAGTTCCGGATGGCGCGCGAGGAATTCGGGCAGGCGGGGCGCCAGCACGTAGCGCACGAACAGCGGATTCAGGCTGACGCGCAGCACGCCGCGCACCTGTGCCGCCGCGCCCGCGACCGCGTCCGCCGCTTCCTCGATGCCCGACAGGTGCGGCGCCGCCAGTTCGTACAGGCGCGTGCCCTCGCCCGTCAGGCGCAGCGCGCGCGTCGTCCGCTCCAGCAGCCGCACGCCGATCTTCGCCTCCAGCCGCGCCACCGAGCGGCTCACGCCCGACGCCGACAACCCCAGCACCTCCGCCGCGCGCGTAAAACTGCCCGTCTCGACGACGGCCGCCAGCACGCTCATCTCCGCCAGCAATCTCCCATCCATGGCTCACCTTTGAATTTCGTCATAAATGATTTGCATGCCACCATCTTAATCAAAAATCGATGGCGCCCTATCTTGTCGTGGATGCCGCGCACCCCGCGCGGCCCGATCAAGGAGCCCGACATGACCCGCCCCATCCTCTTCAAACACGGCACCATCGTGACGATGGATGCCACCGTCCCCGACCTCGCGACCGGCGACGTGCTCGTCGACGGCGACCGCATCGCCGCCATCGCGCCCGCGCTGCCGGCCGGCGACGCCGAGATCATCGACGCCACCGGCTGCATCGTGCTGCCCGGCCTCGTCGACGCGCACCACCATGCGTGGCTGGGCGCCCTGCGCCGGCTGATGCCGGACGTGGACGACCTGTTCGCCTACATCGGCGTCGTCGCCGAGACGCTGGGCCGGCACTACCGCCCGCGCGACATGTACCTGTCCACGCACCTGACGGCCATCGCGTCGCTGGACGCCGGCATCACGACGATCGTCGACGCCTGCCACGGTTCGCGCAGCCCGGACCACACGGACGCCGCCCTCGACGCACTCGCCGCGAGCGGCATCCGCGCGCTGCACATGGTCGGTCCGGCGATGGACAGGGGCGCATCCTCCGCCCACCTGCCGGGCGACCTGGAACGCCTCGCGCGCACGTGGAACGGCGATGACAGCCTCGTACGCGTGGGCCTGTTCGGCCAGTTCAATCTCGAATGGTGGCAGGCCGCGCGCCGCCTCGACATGCGCATCCTGACGGAGTTCATCGGCGACCTCGCCACGCTCGGCCCCGAGTTTTCCGAACCCGGCATCCTCGGCCCGCACAACATCTTCAACCACTGCACGCGGCTGCCGGAAACGACGTGGCGCCGGCTCGCGGACGCCGGCGTCAACGTCACCGTGAATCCGCGCTCGGACGCGCTGTTCGGCTTCGACGACGACAGCTTCGCGTACCAGCGCGCGGTCGACCACGGCCTGGCGCCGGCGCTCGGCATCGACCTCGATACCGCCTTCGGCAGCGACATGTTCGGTGAGATGCACGCCCTGTTCCACCAGCAGCGCGCCGCCATGCGCAACCGCCGCTTCCGGGGCGAGCAGGACGTGCCGGCCCCGATCACGGTGCGCGCCGTGCTGGAAGCGGCGACGGTCAACGGCGCCCGCGCCGCCGGCCTGGAAGGCGTCACCGGCACGCTGGCGCCGGGCAAGCAGGCCGACATCATCATGGTGCGCACGCACGGCGCCGCCGTGTTCCCGGTGACGCATGCCGTCGGCACGATCGTGCAGGCGGTCGAGCGGGCGGACGTGGACACGGTGATGGTCGCGGGCCGGCTGCGCAAGCGCAACGGCACCCTGCTCGGCGTCGACCTCGACCGCCTCGCCGCCGACGTCACGGCGTCGCGCGACCATCTGCTGGCCGCGGGAGGCATGCATGTCGGCCGCTGAAACGTTGTCAATGCCGTCGGCCTGCCGCGACCGTCCGGCGCCGGCCGTCATCGCCGCGCTGTTCTGCGGCTGCCTGGCCGTCGGCCTGCCGCTGCCCGTCGTGCCCCTGTTCATCCACGACAGTCTCGGCTTCGGCAGCGCCGTCGTCGGGCTGGCCATCGGCATCCAGTTCCTCGCGACGGTGGCCACGCGCGGCTACGCCGGCCGCGTCGCCGACGTGCACGGCGGCCGCCGCGCCGCGCTGCAGGGCGCGCTGTGGTGGGCGCTCGGCGGGCTGCTGTACGTCGTCGCGACCTTGCCCGGCCTCTCCGCCGGCGCCAGCCTGACCATCCTCGTCGTGGGCCGCCTGGCCGCGGGGTTCGGCGAAAGCCAGTTCGTCACGGGGTGCGTGGCGTGGTCGATCGCGTCGGTCGGGCCGCAGCGCGCCGGCATGTCGATGTCGTGGACCGGGATCGCCATCTTCGCCGCGCTGGCCGTCGGCGCGCCGGCCGGCATGGCGCTGTTTACGCGCTCCGGTGCGGGCGCCACGATGCTGGCGTGCGTGCTGTCGCCGCTGCTGGGCGGCGCCATCGCACTCGCTGCGCAGCCGTACGCAATGGCGGCCGGGCCCCGGCTGCCGTTCCACCGCGTGCTGGGCCAGATCTGGCGCGAGGGCGCGGGCCTGATGCTGTCCGGTGCCGGCATCGCGGGTTTGACGGCATTCGCGTCGCTGTACTTCGCGCTGCGCGGCTGGGGTCACGCGGGGCTCGTGATGACCGCGTTCGGCATCGGCTTCATCGCCGTGCGCCTCGTCCTCGGCCACCTGCCGGACCGCATGGGCGGCTACCGCGTGGCCCTGTGGTCGCTCGCCGTGGAAGCCGCCGGCCAGGTCATGCTGTGGCAGGCGCCGACCGAGGCGGCGGCGTTGGCGGGCGCCCTCGTCACGGGCCTCGGCTGCGCGCTCGTGTTCCCGGCCCTCGGCGTGGAAGCGCTGAAGCGCGTGCCGCCCGCCAACCGCGGCAGCGCGATGGGCGCCTTCGTCGCCTTCCTCGACATCGCCTACGGCCTTGCCGGCCCGGCCGCCGGCATCGTGGCGGGCCGCTTCGGCTACGGCGCGGTCTACCTGCTCGGCGCCGGCTGCGCGCTGGCCGGCGCCCTCCTCGTGCGGCGCCTGGCGTGAGCCTGATTCAATGCGCGTACTTGCGCTGGACGTCGTCGTAGAACTGCTTCATGGTCCAGAACGCGAGCTTCTTCTTGCCGGCGTCCGTGACCAGGCCCTTGCGGTTCCAGAAGTCCTGGAAGTACGGATGCTGGCGGCGCGGCGAGCGGAAGTCGACGAGCACCCACGGCGTCATCCCGCGCAGGCCCGGGATCGCGGACAGCATCTTGAACTGGTTGCGGTACAAGGTGTCCTGGTATTCCTCGCTCCAGCGCGTATCGGCATCGGCGTGGTAGCCGCCCAGCGCCTCGGCGCCGAATTCCGTGACGACGACCGGCTTGTTGTAGCGGACGTCGAAGCGGTAATTCAGCATCTCCGCGTTGCTCGCCCAGTACCAGCCGGCGTACTCGTTGAAACTGGCGAGGTCGAGGTAGTCCGCGAGCGGATCCTCGACCGTGATGTCACTGCCCTTGCGGTGGATTTCCAGCGCGGCCGCCACGAGGCGCGTGTCGTCCAGCGACCGCGCCGTCTTCGCCAGGTTGCTCATGAACGTATTGCGCGGGCCGCCGATCGGCGTCTCGTTCCCCACCGACCAGACGACGACGCTCGCGCGGTTCTTGTCGCGCGTGACGAGGTCCGTCAGCTGCGCGTTCGCGTTGGCGTAGGTGTCGGGATTGGTCCACGAGATCGTCCAGTACACGGGCACTTCCGCCCACACCATCAGGCCCATCTCGTCGGCCAGGCGGATCATCTCTTCGCTGTGCGGGTAATGCGCGAGCCGCACGTAGTTGCAGTTCATCTCCTTGGCCCACTGCAGCAGCATGCGCATGTCGCCGGCGCCGCGCGGGCGGCCCGGGATCAGCGGGTTCTCTTCATGCATCGAGATCCCGCGCAGGAACACGGATTTGCCGTTCAGGAGGATGTCCTGGCCACGCGTCTCGATGGTGCGAAAGCCGATGCGGTCGACGACTTTGTCGCCACCGCCCGAGAGCTCCACGCTGTACAGCTTCGGCTGCTCGGGCGACCAGAACGTCAGTTTGTTGACGGGGAAGTTCAGCGCCGCGCGGCCGTTCGCGTCCGTGCGCACGGTGGTCCTGATGCCCGCCTCGGGAATGCTGACGGTCACCTGCTGCGCCTTGCTGTTCCCCGCCATTTGAATGAAACCTTCGACGCGGCGGGCGTCGCCCTTCGCCAGCTGCACCTTGTAGTCGGCGATGTACGTGGCGGGCAGCTCGGCCAGCAGCACGTCGCGCGTGATACCGCCGTAGTTCCACCAGTCCGTGTTCACGGTCGGGATCTCGTCCTGGTGGCGCGTGTTGTCGGCCTTGACGACGACCACGTTGCGGCCTTTCGCCAGCTTGTCCGTCACGTCGAACTGGAACGGCGTGAAGCCGCCCTTGTGCATGCCGAGTTTTTTACCGTTCAGGTAGACGTGCGCCTCGTAGTTGACGGCGCCAAAGTACAGCGCGTAATGCTTGCCCGGCTTGGGATCGGCCTGGAACGCCTGGCGCAGCCACACGGTGCCCTCGTACAGCTGCAGCTTTTCCGCCTGCGAGTTCCAGTCGCCCGGCACCTTCATCGTGGGCGCGTGGTCGAAGTCGTACTCGACCCACTCCGTCTTGTCCTTCGGCTTGCGGTCGTCGTAGAAGCCGCCCTTGCCGCTGTCCGACTGGTCGAACGGCATGTGCCGGTAGTCGTAATAGCCGTTCTCGTACGGGTCGATGATGTAGCTCCAGCGGCCGTCCAGGCTCACGTGGCTGCGGGCGTAGATGTTCTGGGTCGGCGCCATCAGGCTGCCGGCGCGGGCCGCTTTCGATGGCTGGCCGGCCAACTGGACGTCGGCAGGATCGGCGGCATGCGCAACGCAGGCTGCCAACGTCAATACAGAGAAATGCAGCACGGCCGTCAGCCGGGCGAACGGGTGTGTCATGGTGTCTCCTGATTATTATTCAGGGGATGGTAGCGCTGTCACAGTACCGGTGCAATCTTTACAATGGAAGGTACGCCGCCCGTACGTTATACTCGCCGGATAAGGGGTGTTCGCGCCATGTCGGCGCGGCAGGTGATAGCGCTGGTCGGGCCGCCACGCGGCCTTGTCACGACCCTATGCTCATACCCACGACCCTGCAAATGATCGGTGCCGCGCTGTTCGGCGTGGCCGTCCTCCACACCTTCTCCGTCAAGTATTTCGAGCGCCTCGCGCACACGCACCCGCGCCATGCCGGCATCTGGCACCTGCTCGGCGAAGTGGAAGTCGTGTTCGGGTTCTGGGCGATGGTGCTGATGCTGTTCATGTTCGGCGTCGCCGGCCGCCACGAGTCCGTGGCCTACCTCGAGTCGCGCAACTTCACGGAGCCGATGTTCGTGTTCGCGATCATGGTCGTGGCGGGGAGCCGGCCGATCCTCGACTTCGCCCACCTGCTCGTGCGCAGCGGCGCGCGCCTGCTGCCGCTGCCGCGGACGATGGCCCTGTGCTTCGTCGTGCTGTCCCTCGTGCCGCTGCTGGGCGCCTTCATCACCGAACCGGCCGCGATGACGCTGGCCGCGCTGCTGCTGCGCGACAGCGTGTTCGCGCGCGCCACGGGTTCGCGCCTGAAATACGCCATCCTCGGCGTCCTGTTCGTCAACGTCTCCATCGGCGGCACCCTGACGCCGTTCGCCGCGCCGCCCGTGCTGATGGTCGCGTCCACGTGGGGCTGGGACCTCGGCTTCATGCTTGCCACCTTCGGCTGGAAGGCCGCGCTGGCCGTCGTGACCAACACGATCCTGCTGCTCGTCGTGTTCCGGCGCCCCTTCCTCGCGCTGGGCGATGCGGCGGATGCCGCGGCCGATCCGGTGCCGCTGCCGGTCATCGCGACGCACCTGCTGTTCCTCGTGCTGATCGTCGTCTTCGCCCATCATCCGCAAGTCTTCATGGGCATCTTCCTGTTCTTCCTCGGCTTCACGGCCGCCTACCAGCGCTACCAGGACAACCTGATCCTGCGCGAGGCGCTGCTCGTCGCCTTCTTCCTGGCCGGCCTCGTGGTGCTGGGCGGCCTGCAGGCCTGGTGGCTCGCACCGCTGCTGACCAGCATGAGCGCCGACGCCGTGTTCTTCGGCACCACCGCGCTCACGGCCATCACCGACAATGCCGCCCTCACCTACCTCGGCGCCCAGGTGCCCGGACTCAGCCTCGCGTACAAGACCGCCCTCGTCGGCGGCGCTGTCGCGGGCGGCGGCCTGACCCTCATCGCCAACGCGCCCAATCCGGCCGGCGCCGCGATTTTGAGAGACAGCTTCCCCGACCGCGCGATCAGTCCCCTCGGGCTGCTCGCCGCCGCAACACCGCCCACGCTGATCGCGGTGGCGGCCCTGCACTTCCTCTGATCCCTGACCTGGAGACGCAAGCAATGAACGACCTGGTGAACGCCATCAACGGCATCGTTTGGAGCCCGGCCCTGATCGCCCTGTGCCTGGGCGCCGGCCTGTATTTCTCGGTGCGCTCGCGCTTCCTGCAGCTGCGCCATCTACGGGAGATGGTGCGCCTCATGATGGAAGGGAAAAGCTCGGCCGAGGGCGTATCGTCGTTCCAGGCGCTGGCCATGACCCTGGCCGGCCGCGTCGGCACCGGCAACATCGCGGGCGTCGCGACGGCCATCACGTTCGGCGGCCCCGGCGCCGTGTTCTGGATGTGGGCCGTGGCCTTCCTGGGCGCCAGCTCCGCGTTCGTCGAGTCCACGCTCGGCCAGGTCTACAAGGAACAGATCGACCGCGAGTTCCGCGGCGGGCCCGCGTTCTACATCGAGAAGGGCCTGGGCATGAAGTGGTATGCCTGGATCTTCGCCGTCGTCACCGTGTTCGCCACCGGCGTGCTGCTGCCGGGCGTGCAGGCGAATTCGATCGCGGAGGGCCTGCGCAACGCCACCGGCATCGACGCCAACGTCACCGCCGCGCTGCTCGCCATCGCCCTCGGCTTCATCATCTTCGGCGGCGTCAAGCGCATCGCCCACTTCGCCGAAATCGTCGTGCCGTTCATGGCGCTGGCCTACATCATCGTCGCCTGCGTCATCATCTTCCTGAACTGGCAGCAGCTGCCGGGCGTGCTCTCGCTGATCTTCAGCTCGGCCTTCGGCCTCGATGCCGGCTTCGGCGCCATCGTCGGCATGGCGATCCAGTGGGGCGTCAAGCGCGGCGTCTATTCGAACGAAGCGGGCCAGGGCACCGGACCGCACGCCTCGTCCGCCGCGGAAGTCAGCCATCCGGCCAAGCAGGGCCTCGTGCAAGGCTTCTCGGTCTACATCGACACGCTTTTCGTGTGCTCGGCGACGGCCTTCATGTTGCTGATCACCGGCCAGTACAACGTCGAAGGCCCCGACGGCACCGCGATCCACACGGGCGTCCACGGCGTCGCCTCGGGCCCGGGCTACGTGCAGACCGCGCTGGAAAACGTGATGCCGGGCTTCGGCTCGCTGTTCGTCGCCCTCGCCCTGCTGTTCTTCGCCTTCACGACGATCGTCGCCTATTACTACATCGCCGAAACCAACATCGCCTACATCAACCGCACCGTGCACCGCCCGTGGATGACGCTCGTGCTCAAGGTGTGCATGATCGGCGCGACGGTGTACGGCGCCGTGAAGACGGCCGACGTGGCCTGGGCGCTGGGCGACCTGGGCGTCGGCCTGATGGCCTGGCTGAACATCGCCGCGATCCTGCTGCTGCGTAATGTGGCCTTCAAATGCCTGCGCGACTACGAAGCGCAGCGCGCGGCCGGCAAGGATCCGGAATTCGATCCGGCCGCGCTGGGCATCGAGCGCGCCGATTACTGGGTCAAGCGGGCTGCCGGCCGTCGCCAGCAAGGCGCGGAGGCGGTCGCGGCCAAGGTGTGAACAGATCGTCATCGATTTGGCGCATGAGTGTGGCTATTTGTCCCAATGCGTCGAAACCATTTGTAATTACCGGGAGGAACCTGCAAGAATAAATTACCATGCCGAAACTAAATTTCTCCGAGAGAAAATCCGAAGAGCCTGCGCTCGCAGCGCTGGCGCAAGGATTACGTCGTCTCACCGCGGACGCCAGTGCGGAAACACTGCAGCAGGAAACGGTGGCCGTTGCGGTGTCGCTGTGCGGCGCCGAGCGCGGATACTGGGCGGCCGCCGGCGAGACGGCCTGTATCGGAGACACGACCTGTTTCGCGGTCGGCGACGGCATGGTCGTGCTGGAGCGTGCGCAGGCAGTCGACGCCGCGCTGCTCGACATCCTCGCCACCGCGGCGTCGATCGCGCTGACGAACGCGGCCCTGCGGGAACAGAGCCGGCAGGACCAGTCGACGACAGGACTGGCGTTCGAACGCACGCTGCTGCACACCCTCGTCGACAACATCCCCTTCCGCATCTACGCCAAGGACCGCGACAGCCGGTTCCTGTTCGGGAATAACCGCATGGCCCGCCTGGCCGGCGTCGAGACGCCGCCGCAACTGATCGGCAAGACCGACTACGATTTCTTCCCGGCCGAGCTGGCGGCCAAATACTTCGCCGACGAAAAGCAGGTCATGGATTCCGGCCGGTCGCTGTTCGATTACGAGGAATTGGTCGAGGACCAGGACACGGGCGAATTGGGCTGGACCGTGACGACCAAGGTGTTGCTGCGCGGCGCAGACGGCGCGGTGAACGGCATCGTCGGCATCGGCTACGACGTCACGCAGCGCAAGCTCATGGAAGAGCGCCTGCGCGAGCGCACGCAGGAACTGGAAGAGGCCAATGCGCGGCTGGAAGCGGAGAAGGAACAGCAGCAGGTCCTGATCCGCAAGCTGAGCGACATGCAGGGCCAGCTGCTGCAGTCCGAAAAAATGGCCTCGATCGGCCTGCTGGCCGCCGGCGTCGCCCACGAGATCAACAATCCGCTCGCGTTCATCAGTTCGAATTTCGGCGCGCTCGAACGCGACGCGAAAGACATCCTGAAGCTCATCAGCGCATTCGAAGGCGTCGAAGGGCTGCTGCCGGGCGACGCGCGCGCACCGGTCGCCTTCATGAAGAAAGACATCGGGCTGGACGACATCCGCCAGGACCTCGACGCGCTGTTCGCCGAATCGCGGGAAGGCCTGCAGCGTGTAAAACACATCGTGCAGAACCTGAAGGATTTCTCCCGGCCCGGCGGCACGGAAAAGGAAATGGCCGATCTCGAGCAGGGACTGGACAGCACCCTGAACGTGGCCTGGAACGAAATCAAGTACAAGGCGGACGTCGTCAAGGAATACGCCGGCGTCCCCGAGCTGTATTGCCTGCCCTCGCAGATCAACCAGGTCTTCCTGAACCTGCTCATCAACGCGGCCCATGCGATCGAGGGCAAGGGCACGATCATCGTGCGCACCGGCCATGACGAGAAGGTCGTCTGGGTCGAGATCGAGGACAACGGATGCGGGATCGCGCCGGCGCACCTCGATCACATCTTCGAACCCTTCTTCACGACCAAGCCCGTTGGCAAAGGGACCGGGCTCGGGCTGTCGATCGTGTACGGGATCGTGCAGGGGCACCACGGCACGATCGCCGTGAAGAGCGAAGTCGGCAAGGGAACGGTGTTCAGGGTGGCGTTGCCGCGCGGGGCATAACGCAAACGGCAAACTCGGCACTCAATCCAGACGTTCCAGGAAGCTCGCCAGACCAGCCCAGGTCGCTTCCTTGGCGGCGGGTGAAAAGTCAGGCAACGCCGGGTCGGTAAAGAAGTGTCCCGCACCGGGATAGACGACAATCGTCGCAAGCATCCCTGCGGCGGCCGCGCGCGCCTGCCACCGCTCGGTCTCCCCATGCGGTATGAACGGATCCGGATCGGCGACGTGAACGGCAACCGGCGTAGCTGGCTTTACGTGCGCGGGAATTGTCGCGAGACCGTGCAGCAGGATGATTGCGCGCGCTGCAAGTCGCTCGGGCCAGATGGCGCCGATCACGCCAGCGCCCATGGACACGCCGAATAACACAGCTGTGTCCGGTACATCCGCCAGCGCCGAGCGGGCGCGCTCGCAAATTGTCGTCCAGCCGATCTCATCCATTAGCGCGAGACCCGGATCCGTAGCGTCGGCCGCGCGGCCTGCGTATAAATCCGGCAGCGTTACCCGATGCCCCCAGTCTTCCAGGCGTGCAGCAGCCTCACGCTCTACCGTCCTAAGGCCGAGTGACGAGTGAAACAGGACGATGTGTGCCATGTCAGGGTGGCATTGCCGCGGACGTAGCCCAGCTGCGCCGCACAGCGCCCTGTTTGGCCGCGCCCCACAACACCTTGCCGGGGTTGAGGATGTTCTGCGGGTCGAACACCCGCTTGATGGCCCGCATCAGTTCCACCGCGGGCAGCCCCGCTTCCTGCATCAGGAAATCCATCTTGTGCATGCCGATGCCATGCTCGCCCGAGCACGTGCCGTCGAGGCGAATCGCACGGGCCACCAGCCGGGCGTTGAGCAGTTCCGCGCGTTCGCGCTGCTCGGGCTTGTGCGGATCGATCAGGTAACCGAAATGGAAATTGCCGTCGCCGACGTGCCCGACCAGCGAATACGGCACGCCCATCTCGTCCGCTTCGCGCACCGACTCGAGCAGGCATTCCGCCAGGCGGCTGATCGGCACGCAGGTGTCGGTGCTGATCGCGCGGCAGCCGGGTAGCGAGGCGATGGCCGCGAAATAGGCATGGTGGCGCGCCGTCCAGAGCCGCGACCGCGCTTCGGGGTCGGTCGCCCAGGCGAACGCCGCGCCGCCGTGCTCCCCCGCCAGGGCCTCGACCGTTTCCGCCTGTTCGCGCACGGAAGCCGGCGTGCCGTGGAATTCCATCAGCAGCATCGGTTCTTCGCGCAGATCGAGCTTGCTGTACCGGTTCACCATCCGCACGGTGTTCGCGTCGATCAGCTCCATGCGCGCGATCGGAATGCCGGATTGGACGATGTCGATCGCGGCGCCTACCGCGTCGGCGATGCCCGGGAACGAGCACACGGCCGCCGACTGCGCTTCCGGCAGCGGGTGCAGGCGCACGACGATCTCGGTGAACACGCCGAGCGTGCCTTCGCTGCCCACCATCAGCCGGGTCAGGTCGTAGCCCGCACTGCTCTTACGCGCACGCGTCCCGGTATGCACGATCTCGCCCGCGGCCGTGACGACCTGCAGCGCGAGCACGTTCTCGCGCATCGTGCCGTAGCGCACGGCATTCGTGCCGCTGGCACGCGTGGCGCACATGCCGCCGATCGACGCGTCCGCGCCCGGATCCACGGGGAAGAACAGTCCCGTGCCCTTGAGCGCCTGGTTCAGCTGCATCCGCGTCACGCCCGGCTGCACGGTCGCCGTCATGTCCGCGGTATCGATGGCAAGCACGCGGTTCATGCGGCTCACGTCGAGGCTGATGCCGCCCCGTACCGCCAGCAGATGACCTTCCAGCGACGACCCCGCGCCGAACGGGATCACCGGCACCGCGTACCGGCCCGCCAGCGCGAGCAGCGCCTGGACGTCCGCGACGTCCTCGGCGAACACCACCGCGTCGGGCGGATTCACGTCCACGAACGACGATTCGTCGCGGCCATGCTGTTCGCGCACCGCGGCGGCGGTCGAGAAACGGGGGCCGAAGCGGGTTTGCAGTTCGGCCAGCAATGGGGCCGGCAGGCCCTGGTCCGGGGCTGGGGTCATACGGTCATTCATTCCAAATTCCTGGTGATGTTGGTGTGTTCGCAAAGATTGTCTCACTACCCGACGATTTCTTTCTTGAAGGATTGCTACGCCACAGAAATTTTTCGCTAAAAAAAGTGAACTTAGGAAGTTTCCCTGCCTCAAAGCTTACTCATTAACTTGCTGAGTCAGGCTTCTCCCGATGAAAAAAACTGCTGTTTTCGCTTCCAACATCCGTGCAAACGTTCTCCTGTCCTGCGGCGCCGTCGTGCTGCTCGCAGCGGCCCCGATGGCTTCCGCCGTCGCCAAGGATTTGTATGTCTCCACGACCGGCTCCGACTCGAACCCCGGGACGCAAACCGCGCCGGTGAAGTCGATCGCGCGTGCCGATGCGCTCGCCAGCGCCGGCACCGTCATCCACGTTGCCGCAGGCACGTATCGCGTCTCCGCGCCCGCGCTGGACAACGCCGGCATCAAAACGAGCAAGAGCGGTACCGCAACCGCCCGTATCAAATTCGTCTCGGACGTGAAATGGGGCGCGAAGATCATCGTGTCGGGCACCGGCATCACGTGGGATTCGCGCGGCAGCTACGTCGATATCGACGGCTTCGACATCTCCGGCTCGGGCCGTCACGGCATCCTGGCCGCCGGCGCGAACCTCACGATGACCAACAACTTCATCCATGACCTGACCATCAGCGGCGGTTGCAACGGCAGCGGCGGCGCGGCCATCGATACCTATGGCCCGGTCGGCGGTGTCGTCATCGACCGCAACGTGGTGCGCAACATCGGCGCCTCGATGATCGGCAAGTGCAACACGGTGCAGGGCATCTACATCGCGAATGCAAACAATGTCGTCACGAACAACCTCGTCTCGGGCGTTGCCATGGCCGGCATTCAACAGTGGCACGGCGCGACCGCGTCGACGATCGTCAACAACACGGTCTTCCGCAGCAAGGACGGTATCCTGCTGGGCCAGGGCGATGCCGGCACGACCACGGGTTCGGCCAACAACTACGTCGCCAACAACGTCGTGTATGACAACACGACCTACGGCATCGTCGAACTGGGCAAAATGGCCGGTAACAACCGTTATGTGAACAACCTGGTGGCAAAAAGCGGCACCGCCATGCGCGTGGCGGGCAGCGTCAGCGGCACGATTTCGTCGGATCCGCTGTTCGTGGCCTACCAGGCCAACGGCACCGGCAACTATCGCCTGTCGAGCAGCTCGCCGGCGATCGACCGCGGTACGTCGACGTCGGCACCGCGCGTCGACCTGATGCTGGTGGCCCGTCCCCGTGGCGCGGCCATCGATATCGGCGCCTACGAGTTCTAAGCCGGCTGTTTACTTCGCTGGTGCGGGCGCATCCACGTGCTCATAACTGAAAATGCGTGAGATGCGCCACTGCTTTCCCTGCAAGAGCATCAGATGCGAAAAGTTCGCATGCCCCGCCAGCGTCTCGGGTGCGCCCACGGGCCGCGCATAGAACCGGTGTTCGCCGGTGACGATCGCGCCATACAGCGTCTCGCCCCGGCGCATCGGGAAGAAGCGGATCGTTCCCGGCACGGCTTCGCGACGCAATTTGACCGGCGCGCTCTTCATGCCGTCATTCACCGCGGACAGCGCCTTCTTGCCGATTACCTTGCCGCCACGGTCGTGATAAAACTCGACGTCCGACGCCAGCCAGGCGTTCATGCCATCCGGATCCGCACGGTTATAGGCTTCCCAATAGGCCTTGTCGGCGGCCCGTGCGCCGGCATCCCATGCGGTATCGGCTGCCGGCTGGGCCAGCGCGACGGTGGATGCCATGGCGAGCATGGCGATGGATGTCGAAACTAAACCGCGCGTGAACATGAATTTTCCGGTGAAAGTCCAGGAATTATATCTGTGCAGTATTCACGGATGTTGTATCCCGCCACGCGCCATCGATACGCTCGATGCACGTCGTGATCGCCGCCTTGGCGTGACCGAGCACCGTGTATGAGGCGAAGAATTCGGTGAGGACGTTGCCGTGATCGAAGCAGGTCGCCGCGCCGATGCGGCGGCCGGTGCTGTCGTCGACGGCCTCGAACTCCAGACTCGCGCCGCCGGTTGTGACTGGCCCGACCAGCAGCAGCGTTATCGCGTTGACCATCCGATTGGGTGTTTGGAGTTCGGTCACCGCCACGCGCAGCCGCACCCGGCCTGCCGCACCTGGCGCCGCCGGGATCTTGCTCACCTGACGATGCAGTTCGGTGTCGACATAATCCAGGACTTCGCGCTGCTGCGCATCGTCGAGTCCTTCGATGCGGCCGGAACTCGTCTTGATCAACGGATGTTCCACAACAACTTCGGCGTAGCGTCCCGGGTCGAATCCGGGCTCGCGGAACATCAATACATGCTTGTACCGCGTCGGCGCAAGCGTCTCATACGTGTCGAGAAATCCCGAGCGCGTCATGCCGTTCGTCGCGCACCCGGAAAGCGCTCCCGCGATGCACAGGAACAGTCCACTGCAGATTGATGCGCTTTGCTTGTTCATGGATGGACTCCTCAATCAAACCGGATATACGGTTTGATAATTTTGCTCGTCCACCCTTGGCGGCAGTTGGGGCGTCTCAAGGGAACCACTCAATGGTTCAGTGCCAGGTACCGTCCAGCATCGCTGCAAATCCTTGCGCTCGCGGCATCCCGGCACACGTGAGCATCGTCGGTTCAACGCCGGGCGAACCCGCCGTCCACCACAGGCCATGTCCTTGCAACGCCGCCGCGGCGATGCGCTCGCCCACGTTCGCATCCAGCGCAAACCGCCACGTGCCATTCACCGGCACGGGCTGCGCATCCTTCGCCACCCCAGGCTCCGGCATGCCATCGAACTGCGCCAGCCCGAACGCCGGATCCAGCGACGCCCGCGCCAGATCCTCGACCGCGTCATACCAGGCCACATGCTTGTGAAACCAGTCCAGCAGCGGCGGCGCGCCGACAGCACCGATCATCAGCGGAAAATAGCGCCCGACGCGATCGACACTCGGCATCATCACGCCGCCCAATCCTTCCGGCCCAAGCACCCCGGGCGCAATCGCAAACCGCCACACCGGACTGGTGAGATAGTGATTGAGCCACTGATCTCCCAACTGCTGCTGGCTCGCATGAATGCACTGCTGCAGCCACGCATCCCAGGCCGCGACCAGCCCATCGGGCAGCCCGCGCGACACGAAGTCGCCCAGGGTGGAGACCTTGCCGAAGTACCCGGTCACAGCTTGTCCACGCAGCGGAACTGTTCCAGCGTGGCGCGGCGGAACGGGTTGACGACGCTGCTCGCGGTCAGTTCCAGCGTGGCCTTGCGGCCGTCCGCGTCGAACGTCACGTTGTAGCGCTCCCCCTGCGCCGTGGGCGCCACGGTGGCCTTGTCGAGCATGCGGAACCACGCCCACGGCCCTTCCGTGTGCAGCGAGCCGTGCGCGCTCGCGGGCGTGACGTCGAGACGTACCTGCCCGCCGCCCTTCCCGCTCGGCAGCTGGAACGATGCCGGCGCCAGCGCGCCCGGTGCCGCCGTCAGCGCTTGCCCGTCGATGTCGAGCACGAACTTCGTGATGGCCGGGTCGAGCGACACCGGCTTCAGGTCGAAGCGCATCGATGCCTGGCGGCCGCCGTTCGCGAAGAACGCGTCGCGGATCTTCGCGGCGCGCTGGAATTCGTCCAGCGTCGATTGCGGGATGCCGAGCGTGCCGTCGTTCGCGGTCGCGCGCCAGCGCCACTGGGCGCCGCCCATGTCGACGTATTGCGCGAGGTTCTTCGCGAAGAAGTCGTCGATCAGGCCACCCGGCGCGAACATGCGTCCGAAGTCGTCGGCGGTGACGTCCTGCGCGGCGGATTTCACGATCGGGTAGCGGCCCGCGACGGCCTGGCGGCAGAACTGCGCCGGGCCCGCCGTCCACAAGGCGTTCAGGCGTTCGCGTTCGCTGCCGGACGTGAGGCCCGCGCCGCCGTTGTCGATCGACTTCAGCATCGTGCCCAGCGGCGCCGGTTTGCCGTCCGCCTCGAGCTTCACTTTCGCCAGCGCGTCGCCCGGCGGCGGCGGGGCGCCCGTGCGCTTGGCGGCGGCGGCGCTGTCCAGGTAGACGGCGACGTCCTTCAGCATGCCCAGCGACTGGTCCAGCGGCGACGGCGTCCCCGTCGTCATCTTGTGCAGGTCTTCGAAGTGCGCGTCGACCGGGTTCGCGGCCTTCACCGGTGCGGCGGGCGCGGCATCGTCCGTGCTGGCCATCGCGCTTTCCAGCTTCTTCTTGTACGCGTCCAGCTTGCCCTTGACGGCGGCCGTGACCGATGCGGCCAGCGGTGCGCGCGTAGCCCCCAGCGTCGTCTCCTTGCTGGCCGCGACGAGGAATTTGCGCATCGGCGACTCCGCGCCGGACAGCAGGTTCGTGATGCGCGCGCCCTGCTCCAGCGTGCCGAACGGACGCAGGCTCACGTCGGCCAGCAGCGCATCCCATTGCACGATGTAGTCGTCGTAGTACAGGCGCAGCACGGCCTGGCGGACCTGGTCGCGGTTGCCGGCCTGCGTCGCTTCCTGCTGCGCGAGCACCCAGCGTTCCTTCTCGACGTCGTCCACGGCCTCGTTGCTCATCTCGAGGAACTTCGCGTAGCCGGCGGGCGAGAACATGCCGTTCACGCCGCGCGTGATCGGCTCGCCGCTCTTGCGCACGAAGACGTTCGCGGCTTCGCGTCCGCCCGCGCTGGCGGGGCTGAATTCCGGCAGCTTTTCGCGCACCAGCTGGCGTTTCAGGCGGTTGTAGACGCGCTGTTCGAGCGGCATGCGCGCCAGCGTCAGGCGCGTATCGCTGATCAGTTGCGGATCGAGGCGCGGCATCGCCTGGCCATCGCGGAAGTTTTCCATCAGCGCCAGCTCGTGCGCGGCCAGCGCTGCTTTCTGATCGTCGTTCGCGTCCTTCAGGTTGCGCGCATCGTCCAGCGCGGCCCACGCGGCGACGGATTCGGCATCGAAGTGGCTCGCGTCGCCCAGCATCAGATAGACGCGCAGCACTTCGTACAGGTACTCGGGGCTGTTGGCGGCACTCCTGCGCAACTGGTCTTCCATGCGCTGCTGCAGGCGCGGCAGCAGCGTGTCCTGCAACACCTTGCGGTAGGCGATGCGCGCGGCCTCGCCCAGCTTGTCGCCCTGGTACAGGCCGAAGCGGTTCAGGAACGGCGCGCCCTTGTCGCGGTCGTCGTAGCCGCCCGGCAGCGTGCGCAGCGCGTCGAGCACGGGCAGCAACTGCACCGTCGATCCCTGCGCGGGCAACGCGGCCACCTGTTTGGCGATGTCCGCCGATTTCGCTTCCATGTCCGCGACGTACGCGCGGTTGCGCACATAGCTCGTGATCATGCCGGCACCCAGCAGCACGAACGCGACGGCGATGGCCCCGACCGCGCCCCACTGGATCATGCGCCGGCGCTTTTCCAGCGCGTGGTTCACCCCGGCCAATTCGGCCTCGGGGAAGATCACCTGCTGCAGCAGATGCGTGATGAAGTAACTGCGGCCGCTGGCGGCGTTCGGCGCCAGCGCTTGTCTCTCCAGGCCGAACGACGCGGCCATCGCGCTCATCACGCGGTCCAGCGGGCTGCCTTCCTGCGTGCCGCTGCTGAAGTAGACGCCGCGCAGCAGCGCCTGGCGTTCGTAGCGGTTCGATGCGAACACGTCGTCCAGGAAGCGCTTCAGCACATCCTCGATACCGGCGAACTGCTGCGGGAAGCTGTAGACGAGCGCGCGCTTGTGCGGGTCGCGCTCCTGCTGCATGCGCGCGAGCACGCGTTCCTGCAGGCGCTGTTCCAGCTGCTCGAATTCGGCGGGAAACGCGGCCAGCGCGGCGTCGCCGTCGATCCCGTCCTGCAGCGGAAACGTCATGCCCCACACCTGCGCGCGTTCCTCGCGGCCCAGTGCATCGAAGAATTCGACGAAGCCGCCCAGCAGGTCGCACTTCGTCACGAGCACGTAGACGGGGAAACGCACGCCCAGCTGGTCGTGCAGTTCCTTCAGGCGGTCGCGGATCGCTTGCGCCTGCGCCTGCCGGCCGGCTTCCGTGTCCTGCAGCAGGTCGCTCACGGGCACGGTGACGATCACGCCGTTGATGGGACGGCGGCGGCGGTATTTTTTCAGCAGTTGCAGGAAGCCCGTCCACGCGGCCTTGTCGGCGCCGGCGTTGCTGTCCTGCGTCGTGTA
Organism: Massilia orientalis; assembly: GCF_030411975.2. NCBI lineage: Bacteria > Pseudomonadati > Pseudomonadota > Betaproteobacteria > Burkholderiales > Oxalobacteraceae > Massilia > Massilia orientalis. The sequence continues at coordinate 50,155 of NZ_JASNRB020000004.1, forward strand.
GCGGCCGGCCGTATCGAGCAGCACGGCGTCGTCCGTGAACCACCAGTCGCAGTTGCGCGTGCCGCCCACGCCTTTGACGCCACCTTTACCCAGTGCGTCCGCGAGCGGGAACTTCAGGCCGGACTGCGTCAGCGCCGTCGTCTTGCCGCTGCCCGGCGCGCCGATGAACATATACCACGGCAGCTGGTACAGGCCGCCCTTGGCGCCCGTCCTGGATTTTTTGAGGATCGCGATCGCGTCCTGCATGCGTTTATTTAATTGCGCCACTTCGGCGGTGCCCTCCTCGGGGGCAGGCGCAGGTTTCGCATCCTCGCCGGCCACGCTCTTCATCAGCTCGCGGTTGGCGCGCCACGCCTTGAACCAGCGCCAGCCCAGCCAGCCGGCCCACACTGCGAAGACGATGAAGATGAAGGTCCAGCGCACCGTCTCCGATGCGAACGGATAGTGGCCGTCGTAGGACACCAGCGGTAACTCGAACCAGATGACCAGGGCGAGCAGCAGCGCGCCCAGGAAGGCCAGCACGGCGGGCTTGATCAGCCAGGTGAAGAACTTTTTCATTGCGGTTGTCGTGTTGGTCTCAAGGGGCGGTGGCAGGCGTCAGCAGGACGATCTCCACGCGGCGGTTGCGCGAGCGGCCGGCCGGCGTGTCGTTCGTCCCGAGCGGTTCGGAGTCGCCGCGGCCTTCCACGCTGTAGCGCGCTTCCGGGCCGGCGCGTTCTGCCAGCAGGTCGCGCACGGCGGTGGCGCGGGCCTTCGAGAGTTCGTAGTTGGACGGGAAGCGCGCCGACAGGCCGGGCTGCGTGTTGTCCGTATGGCCAACGACGATCACCTTGCCGGGCACCGTTTTGAGCGCGGCGCCGATGCGGCCCAGCAGGCCGAGGTACGCCCCGGAGACGTCGCCGCTGCCCGACGCGAACACGCCGTCGCCGCGCAGGGTGACGACCGAGCGGTCGGCGCTGTCGACGACGGTGACGAGGCCTTGCGCGATCTCGGGTGCGAGGAACCCAGCGAGACGCGGCACGGTCGGTGCGGGTGCGGCCGGCGTCGCGACCGGCGGCGGCGCCGTTTTCAGCGACAGCAGGTTCGCGAACACGGGGTCGGACGCGTTGCCCAGCCGGTGGCCGAGGAAGAGCTGCAGCAGGATCAGGATGACGGCGGCGCCGGCCGCCATGATCCACACGGGGACCATGCGCCACAGCGGCTCGCCCTTGCCGGTGGCGCCCTTCCAGTGCGGCGACAGCTCGGTTTCGACGGACGTCTTCTGCTGCGCGATCAGCTGTTGCAGGCGTTCGCGCAGCGCGTCCAGCTGGCTGCGGCCGTTGTCGATGACGCGGTAGCGCCCTTCCAGCCCGAGCGCGAGACACAGGTACATCAGCTCCAGCGCGTCGACGTTGTCCTTCGGCGACTGCGACAGCTTTTGCAGGATCAGGAAGAACTTCTCGCCGCCGAACGCCTCGTTATGGAAGGCGACCAGCAGGCTGCGGCTGGCCCACACACCGCCACCGCCCCATGGCGTCGACGAGATGGTCTCGTCCAGCAGGGTGCACAGCGCATAGCGCGCGGCCGCGATCTGGTCGTGGTTCACGTGAGCGGCCTTGGCGCTGGTCTCGAACGTCTTGATCGCTTGAATCAGCTGCATGCGCAGCGCTTCCACGTCCGGATGCGACGCCATGCGGCGCAGCGGCGGCACGAGGTCGAGCAGCGGGTTCGCGGCGCGCACGAGCGGATTCAGGCCCACGCCGTGCAGCTGCGCCGGTGCGCCGGCAGGTTGGGGACGCGGCGGCTCGGAAGCCGGCGGCTGGCTTGGCGCCGTGCGGCGCCCGCCGGGTGCGGGGACCAGCACGGTGCGGTCGGGGTCCTGCATGGGGTTCACGGGATCGCTCAAGCGGTCCTCCTGCTCATTTGCTTACTTGGCTTACTTGGCTTACTTGCGGATGGCCCAGAACTCCATCTGCAGGCCCGGGTACTCGTTCGGGATGTGCATCGCGAAGCCGACGGAGTTCTGCAGCTGGGTCCAGTGCTCGCCCGCCTTGTCGAGTTCAAAATAGGTATAGCCGGCGTGGAACGGCAGCTGGCGCGGCGCCACGGGCAGCGCGCGCAGGGCGATGCCCGGCAGCTGCAGGTTGACCAGGTCGCGGATCTTTTCGATCGACCCGATCTTGACCATGGCCGGGAAGCCGCTGCGCACGGCTTCCGGCGGCATGTGCGCGTTCACGGCGAGCACGAACGTCGCGGTGCGCAGCAATTCCTTGTCCGGCACGACGGCCACGCGGATGCCGAACTGGCGCTCCTCCAGCGTGAGCGCGACGGCGCGCGGGTCGACGACGAGCGACAACGCCGCACGCACGTCCTCGATCAGCGGCGCAAAGCTTTCGTTCAGCCGGTCGTGGCGGTACACGGGATACGCGGCGGCGCGCTTGTCGGGGCGGCTGAACGTCGACAGTTCGCCGGCCAGTTGCGCCAGTTCCGCATACAGCCGCTCCGGATGCAGGCCCGTCATGCCTGCCAGGTGGCCGAACAGCGGCAGGCTGCGGTTCAAGAGCTGCAGCATCAGGAAGTCCGCGATCTCGGCGGCGCCGGCGACGCCGGGCTGGCTCAGGCGTCCGGCCAGCGCCTGCGCACGCTGGCCCAGCAGGCCGACCAGTTCATCGGCAAAGGCCGACAGGCGCGGCGCGGCGCGGAAGTCCAGGCACGACGGGCAGTACGCCGGATCGAGCACGACGCGATTGTCCGGCCGGCGCTCGATCACGCGCGCGATGCCGAGGGTCGTGTATGCGTTGACGACGTCCTTCTCCAGCGCGACGCGCAGGCGCAGGCTGCCCACCTGCATCAGCGCGCTGTTGTCGAGGCCATTGCTGTCCATCGCCTCGTAGTCGACGGGGCGGTGGCGCGCGAAGTTGTCGGGGCCCGGATCGTCGCCGGTCTCCGCGATGCCCATGCGGCGCAGCGGCAGCGCCAGCACGATCAGCGCGTCGCGCGCGTCCTCGGGGATGTCGAGCGGCTCGGGCAGCGCGTCGTCCTGCGGCAGGTTCAGCGTGGTGCCGTCCGGGAGCACGGCGCTCGCCGCCAGCAGCGCGAGCTTGCCCTGGGCGAGCAGCTGCTCGTCGATGACCAGTTTCGTGAATCCCCACGCGTAGGCGCGCACGCCCGCGACGCGTTGTTCGATCACGCCGTGCAGGTAGCGGTCGTGCTGTTGCAGGTGCTGGGGCTGCAGCAGCATGCCCTCCGACCAGATGACTTTACTATTCCAGGACATTCGTTGGCAGTGGTTGGAGTATCGGTTGATGGGAAGTCAGCGGCGCGCCTGGCGCAGCCGCGCGACCTGTTCCTCGTAGGCCTTGCCGAAGGCTTCGCCGAACAGGCGGTGGAAATCGCTGTCCGCCTCGCTGGCCATCTGTGTGTACAGCTCGACCATGCGGTCCCACATCTTGGCCTTGCGGTTCGCCGCGAGCATCTTGTCCATCACGGTCGGCACCTGCAGCCGCGCCTCGATGGCGGCCGGGTCGAAGCGCGCGAGCACGCCTTCCAGCGCCGCGCGCATGCCGGCCATGATCGCCAGCTCGTGCGCCTTCAGGTCGTCGAACGCGTTGGCGAACGCGCGCGCCGGCTGCATATAGCCCGGCATCGTCCCGTTGATCATCTGCGTCAGCGCGCTGTCGGCGTCCGGGAAGAATTTCAGGGGATTGTTGGCGGCGGCCGAGATCATCGTCATGTCCAGGCGGCTCTCGCGCTTGGTCATGGCGCGGCCCATCAGCACGCCCATCGTGCCTGCCGTCGCTTCGCGCAGCATGGCGCCGGCCAGCTCCGCGATCTCCTCGGCGCTGCGCTTCGTGTTCAGTTCGGAGAGGCCCAGGCCGCGCATCAAGGCCTGGATCACGGGGTCGTCAGCGGCCGCGGTGCCCGGGGCGCGCGGTGCGGCTTGCACAGGCGGTGGTGGCGGTGGTGGCGGTGGTGGCGGTGATGGCGGTGGCGGTGGCGGCGGTGCCGCGGGCACGGGCGGCTCGGCCGGCACGAACGCGGTTGCTTCGGCTTCTTCAACCGGCAGCGGCGCCGGCGCCGGCGCCGCTGCGGCCTGCACGCGCGGCGGCAGGAAGTCCGCCAGCGGATCGTAATCGTCCGGAATCGCCATCGCCGCCGCGGCCTGCGCCTGCGGCTGCGGCTGCGGTGCCGCCACGACCGGTGGCGGCGCAAACGGCAACTGCTCCGGCGGCACGTGATCGCTCTCGGCGCCGCGCCAGGCCGGTACGCTCTGTGCGGGCGCCGGTGCGGGGCTGCCGAACAGGTTCAGGCCGAGCGGATCGAAACTCGGGTTCAGCGGATCGCCGCCCACGTCCAGGATGCCGGCATTGGCCAGCGAATCGTCCGGATTCATGGGCAGGTCGGGCGTGACAGGCGGCGGTGGCGGCGCGACCTGAAGGGGCGACGGCGGTGGTGCCGCAGGCATGAACGCCGTCGCCTCGCTCTCCACGCTCGCGAGCAGTTGATAGTCGCCGATGGTGACGCGGTCGCCGTCTTCCAGCTGCACGGAGCGGCCGGCGCCGACGGGGCGGTCGTTCACGAGGCTCGGATTGCTGCCGACGTCGACGAGCCAGAAGCCCTCGTCGCGGTATTCGACGCGCGCATGCAGGCGCGAGATGTACTTGCCGGGATCGTCGAGCACCAGGTCGTTGCCGGGCGCGCGGCCGATGGCGCCGCCCAGCTGGTCGAAGCGCCGCGTCAGCGCCTGGGCCGGCGCCGCATTGCGGTACATGTAGACGCTCAGTGTGATGGGCATTGGGGTCCTGGAGGAATCGATCGATTATACAGTTGCATGGTGACTCAACTCCGCCCCACGTCCTTCAAAAAGCGCGCCCGTTCCTGCGGATCCGGCAGGTTTTCGGCCAGCAGGCGATAGAACTCGTCGGCATTGCCCGTCATCTTGGCTGCGCGCTTGGCCAGCACCTTCGCGATCGGGCCCACGTACACGGCCAGCTTCATCTGCGCCGCCTCCATCTGCTCGGGGCTCAGTTGCAGCAGGGTCGGCATGCCCGTCATCTGCGTCAGTTGCGTCTTGGGCGCACCGGCCTGGCTGCGGCCGCTCATCGTGGCCAGCGTAGACAGGCCGTGCTTCTTCTTGATCTCGCGGACGCTGTCCTGGAACTGCGTGCGGCCCGCATCGGAACCGATGTGCGGCAGCAGCCGGTTGCACAAATCGTCCAGGTCGACCGCATCGCGCGCCGCATTCTTGAGCACCAGTTTCGCGACGGGGCCGATCTGCGTCGACAGCGCCGTCTGCAGGTCCGGGGCCAGGCCGTGCAGCCATTCCGGGGCACTGGTCAGGCTGGACGCACTGCCCGTCGCCGGCATGCTCTGCGACGCACCGGTGGGATGCGCGGGCCGCGCCGGCTCGGGCACGGCCGGACGCTGGAACGCGAGCACGGTGCGCTCGTTGTCCTCGTCGGTGAGCGGCACGCCGCCCGTCTGCTGCATGTAGGCGGCGTTCAGCGCGTCCAGGAACGCTTGCGCATTCGGGTAGCGGTCTTCGATGCGCTTGGCCATCGCCTTCGCGAGCACCGCGTCGAACGCGGGATTCAGCGACGGCTGGCGCTCGCTCGGGCGCGGCGGCATCTCGTGGATGATCTGGTGCATGACGGTCGACGCCGGCCCGCTGAACGGCCGCACGCCCGTCAGCATCTGGTACAGCACGATGCCGACGGCGAACAGGTCGGAGCGGCCGTCGACGGTCTCGCCCTTGAACTGTTCGGGCGACATGTAGCTGGGCGTGCCGATCACGGCGCCCACTTGCGTCAGGGTCGACGACTCGATCTTGGCGATGCCGAAGTCCGTGATCTTGACCTGCGCGTCGCCCGTGATGAGGATGTTGGCGGGCTTGATGTCGCGGTGAACGACGCCGCGCGCATGCGCGTAGTCGAGCGCGCGCAGCAGCTGCGTGATGCAGGTGATGCTGGCCGCAAGGTCCATCGGCACGTCCTTCACGAGGAAGGCGTTCAGCGGCGTGCCGTCCACGTATTCCATCGCGATGTACGTCGTCTCGCCGTACGCGCCGAAGTCGTACACGGCGACGATGTTCGGGTGCACGAGGCGTCCCGACGCCTGCGCCTCGTTGCGGAAGCGGGCGACGATGTCGGCTTCCTGCAGGCCGTCCAGCAATTCGTGCCGGATCGTCTTGAGCGCGACCGTGCGCGCGATGTCGGCGTCGTACGCCTTGTAGACCACACCCATGGCGCCGCTGCCCAGCACGCCGTCGATGCGGTACTTGCCTATCCTGTCGATCGTTGCCATTTACTTTGTCCTGCTTACTCTTCCAGCATCTTCAGCGCGCTATTGAGGCTCGTACGCATGCGGTTGAACGAGCGACCCAGGCCGCTGATCTCGTCGTTGCCCTTGACGTCGAATTCGTCCGCCTCGAACTTGCCCATGCTGACGTCATCCGCGACCGTCGCCAGAACCTTGATGCGGCGCGTGACGAACAAATGCACCATCACGTTGAGCGCGATGAAGACGGCGACGAACACGCCGAACAGCGACGCCATGAACGTTTTAAAAATCGAGTCGGCGCGCGCCAGCGGCACGGCCATCGGCACCGAGATCACCTGCGCGCCCACCACTTCGTTCAGCTTCCAGCCGAAGCCGTTGTTCGGGCCGTAGATGTCGACCATGGTCTTCGGCGCGTCGGCGGCCGTCGTGTGGCAGCCCAGGCAGACCGGGTCCTTGATCTGCAGCGGGCGCGCGATGTACAGGCTGCGGCCCGTCGCGGTATCGCGTTCGCCGACGAATTCCTTCATGTCCGGCTTGTTGCGCAGCGTCTGCACCACGTCCACTTCCCAGTCCGACGCCTTGTCGCGCAAATTGGTCGGGTTCAGCGTCGCTTCCTTGTACGAGAAGTCCGGATAGGATTTCAAGATCACGTTGAGGTTTTCGACGGCCGAATACGACGGCACCGACTGCGGGTGGAATTCGAACTTCATCTGGTTCTTCAGCAGCGGCTGGATCTGGCTCGCGGTGTAGCCGCGCACGCTCTTGGCCGCTTCCAGCAGCAGGCGTGCGTTCTGCAGGGTTTCCTCGCGCGCGCTCTCCTTGAGCAGGCGGTCCGCGACGACGCCGGCGGCGAGGAAGCCGACGGCGAAGATCGACACGAACACCAGGTTGAATTTGGCGGCGATCGAAAGTTTCATGTTGTGTTCTCCTGATTGAATTCTTAGTGGCACGGCGTCAGAACAGTCCATTGTCCGGACGACGGGCCGGGTACAGCACCGGCTTCCAGTCGGGGCTCTGGCCGAGCTTGCGGTCGAGCTGCCTGCGGAAGTCCGGGTCGGACAGGCGCGGCTTGAACCGCGCCACGAAGCGCCGGCGCGCCGGCAAGGTCGACGCCAGCCAGTCGTCGACATCGGCATACGCGGCGTCGCGTTCCTTCACGGGCGCCGCCTTGCCGGCATTCCTGACGCCGGGTACGCGCGCCAGACGGTCGCGGAAGGCCGGCGGCATGGCGCTCACGAAGGCGCGCGGCGGGCGGCTCGTCACCAGCTGCTGCTTGTCGGCGTCGATGCCCGCGTATTGTTCGGTGGCGAGTTTCAGTACCGTGCCGGCCCTGGCCACCTGCTGCTCGCCCTCTTCCGCGAACACGGCATCCAGGCCCTCGCCCGCATGCACGATGGTCGATCCGGACGGCACGGTCACCTGCAACGCGGGCGTGACGACCACGGCGCGGCGGCCTTTCGCATACACCTTGGCCCAGCCCTGCAGCAGTTCCAGCTCGACGGGCGACTTGCCGTCGGGCGCCAGGTTCGCGACGAGCACGCGGCTCTGCGGGCCCAGCGCGACGATCGCATCCGCGCCCGCCTCCACCTGCGCGCCGGCGGTCTCCGTCTCGAGGATGTCGTCCTTCTGCACGGCGACCCCGCTGCCGGCCTTGTACACGGCCGCGCCGCGGATCAGGCGCAGCGGCTGGTCGGCCAGGGTCAGCACGGTGCGCGGCGCGGGCTCCGCGGCCCGTGGGGCGGCGGCGGCGAGCAGCAGGCAGATGAAAAGAAATCGGTAACGCATGGCAGCCTCAATTGATCTTCACGAGCGCGCCTTCGATGGTCATCACGGCACCCGACTTCACCTGCATCATCGCGCCGGCCTTGATCTCCATGTTCGCATCCGACTGCACGGCGATTTCCACCGACTTGATGGTGATCTTGGCGGGCTCGATCTTGATGCTGCTGCCGCCGACCTTCAGCTCGATCGACGTATTCGCCTCGATGACGATCTTGTTGCCGACCTTGACGCTCTGGTTGTTGTCGACCTTGCGGGTCTCGTCGTTCTTGACCGTCGTGGACAGGTTGTTGTCGATCGCGACGGTCTGGTCGTTCTTGACGTGCACCTTGCGGTCGTTGCCCACGTCGAGGCTCTGGTCGTTGGCGATCCCGATCGTCTGGTCGCCCTTGTCCTTCTTCTCGAAGCCGACCTTCAGCGTGTCGTTGTTCTTCACGACGCGGTTGTAATCCTTCTCGGCCTGGACGAAGATCTCCTCGCTGTCCTTCTTGTCCTCGAAGCGGATCTCGTTGAAGCCGTTGCCGCCTTTCGACGTGTTCGACTTGATGGTCGACTTGGTCTGATCGGCCGGCAGCGTGTACGGCGGCATGCTGTCGCCGTTGTAGACGCAGCCCGTCACGAGCGGCCGGTCCGGGTCGCCCTCGAGGAAGCTGACGACGACTTCCATGCCGATGCGCGGCACGAACATCATGCCCCAGCCCTTGCCGGCCCAGCCCTGCTGCACGCGCACCCAGCACGAACTCGTCTCGTCCGACTTGCCGTCGCGGTCCCAGTGGAACTGCACCTTGATGCGGCCGTACTTGTCGGTCCAGATCTCCTCGCCCGCCTTGCCGACCACCATCGCCGTCTGCGGTCCCTGCACGATGGGCTTGCGCGCCGTCGCCGGCGGGCGGTAGCTGTGCTCCTTGCCGATCGCCTCGAACCGGCAGCGGAAATCGATGCCTTCCCGTACGCCATCCGAGCGGTATTCGTTACCGGCGATCTCGGTCTCGGCCGACGTGATCAGGAAGGCGCGGTTCTCATCGGCGCGCGGATGTTCGGACAGCGTGAACAGCGCACCTGTCGTCAGGCCGCGCGCGCTGCCGGCCCCTTCGATCCGTTCACCCTGGCCATGCAGTGTCTCCATGCGTGCGCGGGCGAAGCCGTTGCCGGTACCCGCCTCCTGGTAGCGGCCGGGGTAATCGTAGTGTTCGTAGCTCGCCTGCGAAAACGGCGCCGCCAGCTGGGACTTGACCAGAAGGGCGCCGTTGACGCTGGACGACGCATTCTCGAAGTCGAAGTCGTTCAGCACCATCGCGCTGGGCTGGATCTCGCCACCGGGGACCAGGCGCGTCACCGCCTCTTCCAGCGGAGCGCGTCCCTCTTCCTCGTCGCGGAACAGGATGGTGTCGTAGCCGCTCACGGCCGCGTGGGCGCCGTAGCCATCCGCCAGTACCATCGTGTGCTTGCTTTCCGCGTGCGTGAAGTAGAAGTAGATACCCTCTTCCTCCAGCAGGCGGCAGACGAAATTGAAGTCGCTCTCGCGGTACTGCACGCAGTAGTCGCGCACGGCCGGCGCAGCCGCCAGCATACCCTGGTCCAGTTCGATCGCGACGCCATACGCCTCCAGCACGGCCTTGACGATGCCGAGCGCGTCCTTTTGCTGGAAGATGCGGCAGTTGGTGGCACGCGTCAGCAGCCACAGGGTCGGGCGGACGATCGCGAGATAGGACGGTTTGCCATCGCGCCAGCCCTGGTAGGAAAAGCGCGTCACGATGCCGTTGAAATGGCGCTGCCCGCCCTCCGGCAGGTCGAGGCTCACGGTCATGCCCTTGCCCAGGATGTCGGCGATCTTGATGTCGCTCCGCTCGGAGGCGAGCTCGATGCGGAATTCCGACAGACGGCCCAGCGCCTCGCTGCATTGCATGCGCTTGAACAGCAGGACGTCGGCGCCGAGGGCGGTCTTGACGGCGACTTCGCGGTGGGTCTGGTTGGGCAGGATGGGCATGCGAAAAACGGACGGGTTAGGGAATCATGGTCTTGACGGTGCCGGCATTCGTGAAGCCGATCACGCCGCCCCAGTTGCACATGCACTTGGAGACATTGTCGAGCGCCGGCATGTTGGCGATGAGGACCGTGGGCGCGCCGGGCACCCACGGCGCGGACGTCGCCGGCACGCACGGCATGGGCGTGAGCACGCCCAGCGCCGCGGCGGTGGCCGCGGCCACCGTCGGATTGGCCGGCGAGTTGCACACCCCGAACGGCATGATGTTCACGAGCGGGATGTGGTCCATGATGTTGGCGGCGGGCGGGCCCTCCGCGAGCACCTTGTTCTTGGGCAGGACGACGAGCGACGACGGTGCGGCACCGAACGTGCAGGTCATCATCGCACCCATGGACACCTGGTTGGGCATACGCTTTCTCTCACGCGATGGACAGGAAACTGACGTCCAGTTTGATCTTGTCGGTCCGGCCCTGCAGGACGTTGTCGAGATTCGTCACCTGCGCACCCTGGCATGCATCGCACATCGCGTTCTCCGAGACCACCTTGTTCGTTTTCAGTCCGAGAATGGCGATGTCGATCGAGCTGACGGTATCTGCCACAAGGATCTGACGCAGTAGGACGCCCAGCCGCTCAAACTGGAAAATCTCCATGTGGGTCTGGTCGCCTTCCTGCTTGCGCATCGTCTGGGCCGAGTACACCTGTTTATGCCGCATCATGTTGCCCGTGAAGCTCACCACGCGCAGGACCTGGCCGAACGCGTTGGCGATATCCGCCACCATCGCCCCGAGCAGGCACGAACCGCCCGAGTCGACGTCAAGGGTAAAGAATTTCTGGTCGGCCTGGATCTTATTCAGCTTCGAGAGCCGCTTGCTGGGCGGGACATGGCTCTCCTCGTCGAGGTAGGCGAGGAAACGTTGTTCTGCCGTTTGCAGGCCGCTCCAGTTTCTCGACGTGTCCCCCGCCAGCCGGAACGCCGGGTAACCGCCGCCGTGCGTGATGCTGGTGAGGGTGATGCCCGTCTCATGCAGCGAAGCCAGCGATCTTCCGGGCATGGGATTGGTCGTGGCATACCGCGCCGCCGCGATGCCTTTTCCCAGCGCCGTGACCAGCAGGCGGACGAAATAGGACCGGCCCGTGTTGATGTTGCCAAACGTGGAAATGGCGTGACCATTGCAGTCATAGTCCCGCATGCTCCATCCCTTGGTCACGACCAGCCTGTGCACGAGCCACTCGGCCTCGGGGCCGGACAATTGAACCTCCTCCAACGGGTTGGCGGGGAGCGTCACGACGCCTTTGAGGCCGCGCCGCGCAAAGATCCACTCCCAGCCTTCCCCGTCATGGACTGCCGAGACGAATTGGTGAAATTCCCACTCTTGGGCACAGTCGTCGATGACTTTCTCGACCACGGTCAACAGGTTCATATCCAGGTCTCCAGATCAGGTGGGCACGAATGAATCAGGGCAGACGCACGTCGAGCAGGTCAAACACGACATCGATCGGCGTCGCGATGCCGCCACCATCCTTCCCGCCGCCGTGCATGATGCCGATGATGTCGTTGTCGGCGTTGAACAATGCCGAGCCGGAATCGCCTGGAATCTGGAATTCCTCGCGCAACCCGGTGACCTTCACTTCCAGCTGGCTCGCGAAGTTGATGTCGCCGCCAAAACGCGCGTGCGGCACGGTCTTGTTCGCCGCGATGTCGACGATGCGCCCCGTCGTCACGCGCGACGCCGTACCGCGTTTCCATACCTCGTCGCCGACGCGCACGACGCTGGAGCTCAGGCGCAGTGCCGTGCCTTCGGGCGTCCTGTTCGCAAAGAGGACCCCCGGCTCCAGATAAGCGACGGCGGCATCGATGCGGTGATCGAGGATGCCGCGGTCATAGGTCGCGACCTTGTCGGAAGCGCTGGCGCCATTCCCTTTCGACGGTTGCAGGATGATGGGCTTGTCCTTGTTGGTGGAACCGAATTCGGCGCGCATCACGTGCTCGTTCCCGAGGATCATCGGCCGGTCGGTCTTGTTACACAACACAAAACAGGCGATGCTCCCGGGGCCAGGATGGTTGCCGCCGCTGATGCTCACGCCGATGAGCAGGGGACGGTGGCGGGCCAGGTCCGGCGGGCTTGGATTGGCCGGATCGAGACTCTTGATCAGCTTGTTCAGGCTCGACAGCACCAGGTACGACAGGTCCCCTTTGTAATCGTTGACGATCTGCGTGAACGAACGACGGTTGTCGGCCGGGATGAACAAGGCTTCGAGCAGACCGATGGCCCGGATCAGGTCGCGGATCTCCTTCGTCGCTTCCTTTTTCATATGCAGGCTGTTGCTCAACGCCGTCCGGGCCTGCGTCGACAATTTGCCGAGCTCCGTGTCCAGGCGTGTCAGCAAGACGCCCTTGTACGACGAACTCGTCTTCTTGATGGTGGCCTTGATTTCCTTCAGTCGATCATCAGCGCTTTTATTCATGAGTGTTGTCCTTGTTATTAAAGATCCGCGTACCCGGTCCGGTCATGTCAGGCGAAGGAATAGGAGAACTCGCCATCCGCCACGCCGACGGTGACGCCGGCGACGCTCGCGCCTTCCATCATGCGCGTCAGGAATTCCCGCGACATCGCCGGCAGCATCGTGTTGGTGAGGATCGCGTCGATCATGCGGCCGCCCGACTCGCTCTCGGTGCAGCGCGACACCACGAGCTTGACGACGTCGTCCCCGTACCCGAACGGGATCTTGTAGCGCGCCTCCACGCGCTTCTTGATGCGGTCGAGCTGCAGCTTGACGATCTTGCCCAGCATGTCGTCCGACAGCGGGTAGTACGGGATCGTCACGATGCGGCCCAGCAGCGCCGGCGGGAATACCTTCAGCAGCGGCGCGCGCAGCGCACTGGCCATGCCGTCCGGGTCCGGCATCAGGTCCGGGTCCTTGCACAGGCCCGCGATCAGGTCCGTGCCCGCGTTCGTCGTCAGGATGATCAGGGTGTTCTTGAAGTCGATGAAGCGGCCCTCGCCGTCTTCCATGAAGCCCTTGTCGAACACCTGGAAGAACATCTCGTGCACGTCGGGGTGCGCCTTTTCCACTTCGTCGAGCAGCACCACCGAGTACGGCCGGCGGCGCACGGCCTCCGTCAGCACGCCGCCTTCGCCATAACCGACGTAGCCCGGGGGCGCACCTTTCAAGGTCGACACCGTGTGCGCTTCCTGGTACTCGCTCATGTTGATGGTGATGAGGTTCTGCTCGCCGCCGTACAGGGCTTCCGCCAGCGCCAGCGCCGTTTCCGTCTTGCCGACGCCGGACGTACCGGCCAGCATGAACACGCCGATCGGCTTGTTCGGGTTGTCCAGGCCCGCGCGCGACGTCTGGATGCGCTTGGCGATCATCTCCATCGCATGGTCCTGGCCGATCACGCGCTGGCTCAGCGTGGAAGCAATGTTGAGAATCGTCTCCATCTCGTTCTTCGCCATGCGGCCGACGGGAATGCCGGTCCAGTCGCCGACGACGGCCGCCACGGCCTGGTAGTCGACGGTCGGCAGGATCAGCGGGGTCTCGCCCTGCAGCGCCGTCAGCTTCTCCTGCACGGCTTGCAGCTGTTCCTTCAATGCGGCGCGTTCCGCCTCGTTCTGCGCCGGTTCCGCGGCAGCCGTTTCGAGCTTCGATCCCGTGCCCTCGACCGGCTGCGCGCCGTCGCGCAGCTGCGCGCGCAGCGCCAGCAGTTCGTCGACGAGCGCACGCTCGTCGTTCCAGCGCTGTTCCAGGCCCGCCAGGCGTTCCTTCTCGGCCGCCAGCGCGACCTCCGTCTCGTGCGCGCGTGCACCCACTTCGATGCCGATCGCGCCTTCGCGGCGGATGATGTCCATCTCGACGTTCAGCGCGTCGATGCGCTTGCGGCTGTCGTCCACCTCGGCCGGCGTCGCGTGCAGGCTCACGGCCACGCGCGCGCATGCCGTGTCGATCAGGCTCACGGATTTATCGGGCAGCTGGCGCGCGGGGATGTAGCGGTGCGACAGGCGCACGGCCGCTTCCAGCGCCTCGTCGAGGATCTGCACCTGGTGGTGCTTTTCCATCGTCGACGCCACGCCGCGCATCATGCGGATCGCGCGCTCCTCGCTCGGCTCGTCGACCTGGATGCTCTGGAAGCGGCGAGTCAGCGCCGGGTCCTTCTCGATGTGCTTCTTGTACTCGGCGAACGTGGTCGCGCCGATCGTGCGGAGCGTGCCGCGCGCCAGCGCCGGTTTGAGCAGGTTGGCCGCATCGCCGGTACCGGCCGCGCCGCCGGCGCCGACCAGCGTATGGGTCTCGTCGATGAACAGGATGATCGGCTTCTCACTGGCCTGCACCTCGTCGATGACGGAACGCAGGCGCTGTTCGAACTCGCCCTTCATGCTGGCGCCGGCCTGCAGCAGGCCCACGTCCAGCGCCAGCAGCTGCACCTCTTTCAGCGACGGCGGCACGTCGCCGCGCGCGATGCGCTGGGCAAAACCTTCCACGACGGCCGTCTTGCCGACGCCGGCCTCGCCGATCATGATCGGGTTGTTCTGGCGGCGGCGCATGAGGATGTCGACCATCTGCCGGATCTCGTCGTCGCGGCCCACGATCGGGTCCATCTTGCCGCCGCGGGCCTGTTCCGTCAGGTCGACCGTGAATTTCTTCAGCGCTTCCTGCTTGCCCATCTGCGCCGGGGCGATCGCGCCGGATGCCTCGCCGGGTGCGGCGGCCTGGAAGCCGTCGCTGGCCGCCATCTTCGCTTCCGGCGAGTCCTTCAGCAAGGTGCCGAAGCGGTCGGACAGGTCATCGGCCTTGATCCGCTCGAACTGGCGGCTGATCGCGTACAGCGCGTTGCGCAGGTTGGAGGTCTTGAGCATGCCGAACACGAGGTGGCCGCTGCGCACCGACGATTCGCCGAACATCAGCGTGCCGAACACCCATGCGCGTTCCACCGTCTCTTCCAGCTGCGACGACAGGTCCGTCACCGACGTGGCGCCGCGCGGCAGGCGGTCCAGCTCGGCCGTCACGTCGCGTGCGAGCACGGCGGCGTCCAGTTCGTAGTGGCGGATGATGCGGTGCAGATCCGAGTCCTGCAGCTGCAGGATCTGGTGCATCCAGTGGACCATCTCCACATACGGATTGCCGCGCAGCTTGCAGAACACCGTGCTGCTTTCGATCGCGCGGTAGCACAGCGCGTTGAGTTTTCCAAACAGTGCGACACGGGAGATTTCGGCCATGATCGGTTCTTTCGCGTGGGGTCAGCCCTGGCGGGCGGTCGGGTTGATCAAGAGTTGACGGGCATCGCGCACGGCCGGGCCGCTCGCGAGATAAGTGGTCCAGCCGAGGCGGCGCGCGCCCAGCGTGAGCGGAGGAACTTCGGGGCGCTTGAGCACGAGGCGCACGTCCCAGTCGAGCACCGTGCCGGCATAGCTCTTCACCCAGTCGACGACGCGCGTCATGCTGGCGCCGCCGGGCAGCATGCGCTCGTAGTCGTCGTAGTCGAGGGGGCCGATCACGAGCCGGAACTTGTGCTGGCAATCCCAGACCTTCGTCCCCAGCACGGCGGACGTGCCGAGGCGGTTGCCGCGGTCTTCCATGCCGATGCGGGTCTGGCCGTCCAGCGGGATCTTCATCCAGTGGCCGACGAACTGTTCGAGTTCGACGGGCAGCTTGAAGTACGCGCGCAGGATGGTCACGAGGCCTGCCGCCGGGCGGCGCTGGTTGGCCATCAGGCCCGCGAAGTGCAGCTTGGCGAAGTCGCCGATCTCGTCGCGTCCGCGCAGGGCCGGCGCACCGATGCCGAACAGGCTGCCCACGTAATCGGCGAAGCGGTCGCTGTCCGGGCGGTCCAGGCTGACGGCCGGGTCGGCCTCGGCGCGGGCGCGGTAGAACAGCGACACCATCCGGTGGTGGAACACGTCCATGAACGCCACCAGTGTGTGGTCGTTATGGTTGCGGGCGCGGTCGCGCGCGTACTCCGTCAGGTGCAGCGGCAGCGGGCCGTTGGCGCCGAACAGGCCGAAGAAGTTGACGGCCAGGCGCGCGCGCGCGTCGCCCGTGGCGGGCGTGAATCCGGCCACGGCGCCGGGCTCGAAATTCAGCGACGGATCGCGCCCGAAGCGCACGGCGTCGTCGCGCGGGCGCAGCGACGCGCCGATGCGCGGCTTGTCCGGATGCGCGTTCTCGAGCAGGCGCAGGGCCTGGAAGAAGTCCATCGCGGCGCCCGCGTCCTCGAGCTGGCGTTCGACGTCTACAGGATCGCGCATGCGCCCTCCGCCGCCTTCCAGCGCATGATCTCGCCGCGGCCGACGGTGCGCACGACGGTCTCGGCGAACGAATTGATCGACACGTATTGCGTGAAGAAGTGGCTGAGCACCCCGCCCAGCACGAACGCGCCGGCGCCTTCGAACGCGCCGTCGTCCATCGTCACCGTGATCTCCAGGCCGCGTCCGAACGTGATCGGTCCCGGTGCCGGCATGCGCCGCGTGACGGTTTTCGACGAGACCGAGCGCACGCCCTCCACCTGGCGCTGGCTCGTCAGGTCGAGCGGATGGCAGTACAGCGCGAGCAGTTCGCGCAGGGCGCGCGCGCCCTGGTCCGGGTCGGTGTCCGCCAGCGACAGGTAATTCAGCGACAGCTGGTTGATGAGGCGCCATGCCACGCCGCCCTCGGCGAACGACGGGAACGGCTGGCTCGGGCCGCCCAGCACGCGCACCGACTGCACCGGCCCGCCCTGCTCCAGGATGAAATCCGTCTTGCCGACGCCGAGCGACATCGACAGCGGCAGGTCGCGGTTCGTGCACCATACGACAAGCCCCAGCTGGCGCAGGTTATGGTGGTATGGCGCTTCCCTGGCATCGACGAGCGTGATGAACGTCTCGGAACCAATGTACGACGAGCGCGGACCGCGCTGGCGCTGGCGTTGCGACAGCAGGCGCGGCTCGCGCCGGATCTGGTAATAGGCCTGGCCCGCCACGGTCGCGGCGCCCAGGTCGCGCGCGCTGTACAGCGGATGGAATTCCTGTTCGGCGTCGGTGCCGGTACCGTAGCCCGTCACGCTCTCGACCTGGTGCACCTCGAAGTCCATCGGCCGCGTGCGGTCGGGCAGCACGTGGTATTCGAACTGGTCGCCGGTCAGGTTGATGCGGTCGGCGCGGCGCTGGAACAGGTTCACGACAGGCGTGCAGTTCAGCGCAAAATTGCTGTGGTCGAGCGCTTGCTCCAGGCGGGCATCGCCGCGCGACAGGAGTACGATGATCTCGAGCTCCTGCTCCGCGCAGGCGGCCACTGCGGATTGCAAGCCCGCCAGCTCGACGAACAGGAAGCGCTGCGCGAATGCGAAGTATTCCTGCAGCAGGCGGTAGCCCTGGAAGCTGCGCTGGCCGCTGGGCAGCAGCGCGTCGTCCTCCGCGAAGCCGCGCGGGCGCAGGGCCGTCTTCGGCAACAGCGCGTGGCGCCCGGCCGGACGGCTGCCCGGCATCACGAGGACGCCTTCGACGGCGCCCAGCAGCTTTTCGTAGATCTGGCCCGGCATCTCGTCGCTGCCGCGCAGGTGCAGCGCGAGGCGGTCCAGTCCCAGTTTGGCGAACGGCATGCCGTTGGTGGTACGCAAGCGCAGGCGCAGCCCCGCCTTCACGTTCGCGGGCAGGCGCGCGTCGACGCCTTCGATGCGGCCGCCGTTCGTGAAGAATTTCGCTTCGACGAGTTCGACCGGCCACAGCGTGACCTCGTGCGCCGTGCGGTATTCGCAGGCGGTGGCGTCGTCCTTGCCGAGGACGCTGCGCATCGCTGCGCCGCGCGGAATGCGGTAGCCCGCGTTCAGCGCCGGGTTCGCGAGATCGGGCTGCAGTTGCACGATCGCCATCGACGGCGTCGGTGCGAGGAAATGCGGGTAGACGAGTTCCGACAGGTGCTGGGTGAAGCGCGGGAACTCGGCGTCGATCTTCATCTGCACGCGCGCCGCCATGAAGGCGAAGCCCTCCAGCAGGCGCTCGACGTACGGGTCGGCGCACTCGAAGCCTTCCAGGCCGAGGCGGCCGGCGATCTTCGGGTACTGGACCGCGAACTCGCCGCCCATCTCGCGCAGGTGCTGCAGCTCCTGGCTGTAGTAGCGAAGCAGGCGTGGGTTGGTCATGTCCGTGCGCCGGAAAATTCGGTGAGGCTGATCTGCGCAAGATCGAGATCGAGTTCGGTCTTGAGGAACAGGCGCTCGGGATACGGTTGGGCCCACATGTCGGCCTGGATCTCGAACATGATCTTGCTGATCGATTCCTGCTGCGGCACGACCTTGACGGTCACGGACGAGCGGATCAGGCGCGGTTCGAAATCCCAGATGGCCTGGCGGATCGCACGTTCCAGGTCGGCCGCGCTCATGTTCGCCAGCGACGCGCCGGACATGTCGGGCATGCCGTAATTGAGGACGGAGCTCGCCAGGTGCGGCAGGCGCGGCACGTCGGAAACGGACAGCAGGTTGGTCGTGTTCAGCAGCCACGCGAGGTCGCGCAGCACGCCTTCGCGCAGGCTGCGCACCGACAACACGCGCCGTTCGCGCGACTCGACCGCCTGGTCGGGTTCATCGTCGGTGAGGCGGTCGAGCAGCGAAGGTTGCAGGCGCTCGCGCGGTGCCAGTTCAGCCATGGTCGCCGGTATTGTCGTTCGGGTCGAATTCGATCAGGCGCGCGTCCATCAGCGGAAAGTCGTTTCCGCCGTCCGTCAACATGCGCTGGCCGAGCGGAAACTCGCCGGTCCACTCGGTCTTGTGGGCCAGCTTCAGCGCGTCGTCGGACGCGTCGACGCTCCCCGGGTAACGGGTCGGGATCAGCCCGACGGCCTGGGCGCCGTTGGTCCAGGTGAAGGTAGCGGCCGTCCAGACGGCGTCGCGCAGGTCGGCCGGCGGGTCGATCTCGATGCGCGCAATGCGCATGAACGGCACCCATACGTAGCGGCCGTTGACGATCACTTCCAGCACGGGGCCCAGGCGGCCGTCGGCATCGGCCAGCCAGTCGAAGCGCGTGCCGTCGATGGTGCCGGGCGACGCGGGCGCGGCGTCGAACGCGGCGGCGCGCAGGCCGGCGGCGGCATCCGGATCGGTGGCATCCAGCTTGAGGGCTTCGGCCAGCTGGGCCATCCAGGGCTGCGGCTCGCCGAAGATCACGGGGGCGCGGCGGCCGGCAAAGATTTCGGCACGCAGGGCTTCGCACTGGATCGCCTCGCGATAGGTCTGCACCATCGGCAGCGCGCCGGCATCCATTTCGCCCGCGACGTTCAGCTGCGTCAGGGCGCGATTCCACTGGCCCAGCACGGACAACAGCTGGAACAGGAACACGCGCAGCTTCGCGTCGCCACTGTTCTTGCGCACCGCATCCTGCAGCGCGGCGAGGGCGCCGGCCAGGTCTCCATCACGAATCAGCTGTTGCGCAAGCATCGCACGTCCCCATCAAAAAAAGATTCTATTCACCGGCCTTTCGGGGGCCTCGCAAAACCGTAGCGAGCGGCGGCAGATTCAGCCGAGAAGCGCAGCTGTACGAGTAGTACAGCGAGCATCGCAGGCCGAATCTGCAACGCGCAGTAGGTTTGGCGACGCCCCTTACACTGCCGCGTTCTCGGCGATGTTCCAGGCGAAGGTCTTGTCGCCTGCCACGGTGCCCTTGCTGTCCTGCGGGGTGTACGCGAACGTCACCTTGCCGAAGTTCAGCGTGACGTTCTCGGTCAGGCGGTCTTCGCCGCCGCTGCCGCCGGTCGAGATCGAGGTCACCAGGACTTCTTCCATGGTGATCAGGATGTACTTCTGCTGGCCTTCGCCGGCTTTACGCACCATCAGCACGGCCTTGTCGAGGTGCGAACCCTTGGCCAGGGCGGTCATCAGCGCGTTGGACGAGCTGTCGACGTACTTGGTGAACGAGATGTCCTGGAAGTTGGCCTTGCCGGCGCCGCCGCCACCGCCCATGTGGGTGGTGCCCGACTGGCTCATGCCCCAGCTCCAGGCCAGGATGTCGATGTCGCCCTTCGGACCCTGGACCTTGTCGCGCGACTCGCCCTTGATCTTGTCGCCCATGTTGATGAACATATCCAATGCCATGTCTTCTTCTCCTTGTTGGTTGTACTTCCGAATACGCGCGGACGGTTTGTTCCGCGCGGGACTTCAAAAAACGGTCAGGCTTTCGCCGACGGCAGCTTCGACACGAGGCGCAGCGACACGGTCAGGCCTTCCAGCTGGTAGTGCGGACGCAGGAAGAACTTGGACGTGTAGTAGCCCGGGTTGCCTTCGACTTCTTCCAGCACCACTTCGGCCGCGGCCAGCGGTTTCTGGGCCTTGGTCGTTTCGCTGGAGCTGCCCGGGTCGCCGTCCACGTACTGCATGATCCACTTGGTCAGCCAGCGTTCCATCTCGTCGCGTTCCTTGAACGAGCCGAGCTTGTCGCGCACGATGCACTTCAGGTAGTGGGCGAAGCGGCAGGTCGCGAACAGGTACGGCAGGCGCGCGGCCAGGGCGGCGTTGGCGCTGGCGTCCGGGTCGTCGTACTCGGCCGGCTTGTGCAGCGACTGCGCGCCGATGAAGGCGGCGAAGTCCGTGTTCTTCTTGTGTACCAGCGGCATGAAGCCGTTGGCGGCCAGTTCCGCCTCGCGGCGGTCCGAGATCGCGATCTCGGTCGGGCACTGCATGTCGACGCCGCCGTCATCGGTCGGGAAGGCATGCACCGGCAGGCCTTCGACCGCGCCGCCGGACTCGATGCCGCGGATGCGCGAGCACCAGCCGTATTCCTTGAACGAGCGGTTGATGTTGACGGCCATCGCGTAGGACGAGTTGGCCCACGTGTAGTTCTTGCTGCCCTCCGCGCTGGTGTCTTCCTCGAAGTCGAATTCCTCGACCGGGTTGCTCTTGGCGCCGTACGGCTGGCGCGCCAGGAAGCGCGGCATGGTCAGGCCGACGTAGCGCGAATCCTCCGACTCGCGGAACGAGCGCCATGCGGCGTGTTCCGGGGTCTGGAAGATCTTCGTCAGGTCGCGCGGGTTGGCCAGCTCGTTCCACGACTCCATCAGCATGACGGACGGCGCGGCGGCCGCGATGAACGGCGCGTGCGCGGCGGCAGCCACCTTGGCCATCGACGACAGCAGCTCGACGTCCGGCGCGCTGTTGTCGAAGTAGTAGTCGGCCACGATGGAACCGAACGGTTCGCCGCCGAACTGGCCGAATTCTTCCTCGTACATCTTCTTGAAGATCGGGCTCTGGTCCCAGGCCGTGCCCTTGAACTTCTTGAGCGTCTTGCCCAGGTCGTTCTTCGAGATGTTCATCACGCGGATCTTGAGCATCTCGTCGGTTTCGGTGTTGTTCACCAGGTAGTGCAGGCCGCGCCAGGCGCTTTCGACCTTCTGGAACTCCTCCGTGTGCATGATCAGGTTGACCTGCTCGGTGAGCTTCTTGTCGAGCGCCGCGATCAGGCTCTGGATCGTGCCCAGCACGTCGCTGGTGATCAGGTTGGTGCCGGCGAGCGCCTGCTCGGCCAGCGTGCGCACCGCGACTTCGACCGATTCCTTGGCCTTGTCGGATTGCGGCTTGAATTCCTTTTGCAGCAGCGCGCCGAAGTCGCTCATCTCGAGCGTACCGGACTCCTGCTGGCTTTGTGCTAACGCTTCGGACATTCTGTTCTCCCGTCTTTCTTTATTCGGTGGGCTTCGGTGCGGACGTCAGCGCCTGCATCAGCGCCGGTTCGGCGAGCAGCTTGGAGATCAGGTCTTCCGCGCCGGTCTTGCCGTCCATGTAGGTCATCAGGTTGGCCAGCTGGCCGCGTGCCTCGAGCAGCTTGTTCAGCGAATCCACCTTGCGCGCGACGGCGGCCGGGGTGAAGTCGTCCATGCTTTCGAAGGTCATGTCGACGGCCAGGTTGCCCTCGCCCGTCAGCGTGTTCGGCACCTGCACCGCGACGCGCGGCTTCATGGCCTTCAGGCGCTCGTCGAAGTTGTCGACGTCGATCTCGAGGAACTTGCGCTCCGCGACCGGTGCCAGCGGCTCGGCGGACTGGCCCGACAAGTCGGCCAGGACGCCCATCACGAACGGCAGCTGCACCTTCTTCTCGGCGCCGTACACTTCGACGTCGTACTCGATCTGCACGCGCGGTGCGCGATTGCGTGCGATGAACTTCTGGCTACTTTCTTTGCCCACGTTTACTCCTCCTTGAATGAACTACCGGCCTGCTGATTCAAT
Source organism: Massilia orientalis (assembly GCF_030411975.2). Taxonomy (NCBI): domain Bacteria; kingdom Pseudomonadati; phylum Pseudomonadota; class Betaproteobacteria; order Burkholderiales; family Oxalobacteraceae; genus Massilia; species Massilia orientalis. Next base: position 72,357 of record NZ_JASNRB020000004.1, read on the forward strand.
AATCGTCCGACCCGTTGGACTCGCCCGGCTGGGGTCCACGGATCACATACAACTGCTGCATGCTGTCGGGCGCGAGGTTCTCCATGACTTCCATGAAGCTCATCGGCGCCAGGCGCTTGGCCCGCTCCAGCAGCATCGGCACGGGGCTCGACGGCTCGTAGCGCTGGTAGTAGGCGAGAATCTTGTCGATCATGCGGACCACGTCGGCGCGGCTGGTCACGTCGCCCGTGATGCCGGCGGCGCGCGATGCGGCCGTGCCGCCGCCCGGCGCCGCGGCCTCGTCGCCATCGGGCGCAGCGGCCGGTGCCTCGGGCGCGACTTGCGCACGGCTGGCCAGCAGGTCGGCCATGCGGCGCAGCTGGCGCGTGAGCGGGGTGAGGTTCAGCGACTGGGTGCTGCCCACGTGGTGCGCGAGCGCGGCCTCCAGGCTGACGATGCTGTCCAGCGCACCGTTGACGGCGCTGGTGGCGGCCTGCATCGCGTCGTCGGATACGTCGGCCAGCGCCGCGTCGATCGATTCGGGCGACAGCGCGGTCTGTCCGTCCGGGACGGGGGCCTCGCCGTGCGCCTGCTCCAGCACGCGCAGGGTCAGGGCGCCGAGGCCGGGCAGCATGACGAAGGCCGTCTCGCGCAGCTCGCGCAGGGTCGTCGCCGGGTCGGTCAACTGGGCCAGGCAGTTGAGGCGCAGCGTGGGGTCGTCGTCGTCGTCCGGATCGAGTTCGGGATGGACGCGGTCCCAGCGCTCGGTCACGAGGCGTTCGAGCAGGCGGGTGCCGTCGGCGAAGCCGGGCAGCGCATGCAGCGCCAGCAGCGCGCGCACGAGCGGCATCGCCACGCGCAGGTCGCGCGTGCGGCCGAGCAGCTCGAGGGCCTGCTTCTTGACTTGCTTCCATTCAGGGGGGACGGCGGGGACGATCGTGTCCCCGTACTGGACTTCTGGCTTGCCGAGCACACTCTGCTCGAGCTCCAGGAAGGCGGGGTCATACTCGAGATTCGGTCCGCAAGGGGCGGTCTCCTCCAAATCCTCGAGCAGGACATCGACGTCGACAATACTCATGATTGTGCGCGTTCTAACTAGTTTTAGACGTGTGTTCGAACTCGTCGTCACGGCAACGGGGGCCACGCGCGGTTCTTATTTAGTGTGTTTCGTGAGGATTTTTCCTCTACGAATCGGGCACTATACGCCATTTGCTGTGCTCGCCGTTAATAAGAAACGTAAATTTTTTTGCATTAAACGTTGCCCAAAACGGTTGACAGCAGTTTCAGCACACGTTCATTTTCGGTACAGATGAGCCAAGTGAAAGGCATTGGTTGCCTTTCATGGAACGATGGTTGTAATTTCTTTACAAGAGATGTCAATACGGCGTTCAGGCGCAGCCGGTGACCAGGAGTAGCGGCACGCCCGTCCACGCAACCGCCACGAGGGCCAGCACGGCCAGCACCAGGCGGGCCCAATCGAGCAGGCCGGCATCCTCGCGCCGGGGCACCTCGCGCGCGCGCCACGCGAGCCATGCGCACGCGCCGATGGCGGCCAGCGTGACGGTGCCCAACAGCACGCGGTCCGGCCCGCCGGGACGCATGCCGGCCGGCGTGCACTGGGCCGCCGCGAGGCCATAGGCGAAGGCGAAGTGCAGGCTCCACACGAGCAGCGGCAGCGTCCCCGCCAGCAGGCGGCGCCAGAACGGTTCGCGGGTGCGCGGCATCATGACCATCACGCCATCAGCAGCGGCACGAGCCGCACGACGAGCATCCCGGCGATGCCCTGCAACGTGGTCATGTGCCACACGAGCGCGATGGTGTCGAGCGCTGCGCGGCTGCGCTCACCCAGCAGGCCGCACCATGCGCGCGCGGCGAGATACGGCGCCAGCACGGCGAGCGTCACGACGTGCAGGCCCTGGTAGGAGGCCAATGCCGCGACGCCCGCGCCCCATGCGGTGGCGGTCGGGTCCAGCCCGGCATCGAGCAGGCCGCCCACGTCGACCGCGCATGACGCGAGCACGCAGCCCAGCGCCGCCAGCACGAACCACGGCAGGCGCCGCGTGCCGACGGCGCGCGTCGCGAACCACACGAGCAATGAGCCCAGCACCAGCAGGCCGGCGGATGTCAGCGCGAGCTCCTGCGAGGGCAGCGTGGCGCCGGGCGGCGGGCACACCGTCAGGCGCATCGTCACGTGCACGTAGGCGAACGCGAAGCACGCGAAGATGCTGAGGTCGACGACGAGCAGGACGACGGCGGCCCACCACGCGTGCGATGCCGTGCCCGTGGCGCCGACCGGTATCGACTCGCCGTGGCCGATGTCCACGTCGGCGACGGTGCTCGCGCGATCCGCCTGCCACATCCACCCGAGCACCGCCGCGATGGCCGCCACGCCGCAGATCCATGCGAGCACGTGCAGCTTCACGGTCAGCAGCAGGAAGAAGGCGGCCGTGCCGGCGGCGGCGATCAGGGGCAACCAGCTGTCGCCGGGCAGGATCAGCACATAGCGCGGGGCCGCCGCGACGGGGCTCGTGGCGATGGTCTCGCGCGCGCCCGTCGCCGTGCGCGGCAGGTAGTGGCCGCCCTCCTCCACCTCGCGCACCAGTTCCGGCCGGTCCCACAGCGGGTCGATCGAATCGATGCGCGGGATGCTGCGGTTGCCGTAGTCCTCGGACGGCAGCCATTCGAGCGTGGGTGCATTCCATGGGTTGCCGACGGGGCGTTCCGGCCTGCGCAGCGACCGCCACGCATCCCACGCGAGCAGCGCCACGCCGAGCGCGAACGTGAACGCGCCCACGGTCGACAGCATGTTCATGCCATTCCACCCGAGGTCCGCCGCATACGTGTAGACGCGGCGCGGCATGCCGAGCAATCCCGTCACGTGCATCGGGAAGAACGCGACGTTGAAGCCGACGAACATCAGGCCGAACACCCAGCGCGCGAGCCCTTCCGATAACCGGTTGCCGTTCACGAGCGGCAGCCAGTAATACAGCGCGGCGAACACGGGGAACACCATCCCGCCGATCAGCACGTAGTGAAAGTGCGCGACGACGAAATACGTGTCGTGCACCTGCCAGTCGAACGGGATCACGGCGACCATCACGCCGGTCAGGCCGCCCAGGACGAAGATGGCCATGAAGCCAAGCAGGAACAGCGTGGGCGCGTTCGCTTCGACTTTCCCTTTCCACAGCGTGGCGATCCACGCGAACACCTGGATCGCGGTGGGCACCGCCACCGCCATGCTGGCCGCGGAAACAAAGCCCATTTCCAGCGTGCCGAGGCCCGCGGTGAACATGTGGTGCGCCCACAGGCCGAAGCTGAACACGCCCACGCCGACAAGGGCCGCGATGATGGCGCGGCGCGCGACGAGCGGCGTGCCGGCAAGGGTCGGCACGATCGTCGACACCATGCCGGCGGCCGGCAGAAAGATGATGTAGACCTCGGGGTGGCCGAAGAACCAGAACAGGTGCTGCCACAACAGCGGATCGCCGCCGCGGTCGGCGATGAAGAACGGCCAGTCGAACGCGCGCTCCAGTTCCAGCAGCGCCGTGCCCGCGATCACGGCGGGGAACGCGAACACGATCATCACGCCCACGACCAGCATGGCCCACGCATACACGGGCATGCGTCCCAACGTCATGCCCGGTGCGCGCGTAAACAGGATGCCGACGATCAGTTCGATGGCGCCGGCGATCGCGGAGATCTCGATGAAGCCGATGCCCAGCAGCCAGAAGTCGGCGTTGAGGCCCGGCGAATATTTCAGACCCGTGAGCGGCGGATACATGAACCACCCGCCGTCCGGTGCGAGGCCGGCGAACAGCGTGCAGAAGAATGCGAGGCCGCCGATGGCATAAGCCCAGAACGCGTACGCGGACAGGCGCGGGAACGGCAGGTCGCGCGCGCCCAGCATGTTCGGCAGCAGGTACACGGCGATGGCTTCCACGATCGGGATCGCGAACAGGAACATCATCACCGAGCCGTGCATCGTGAACACCTGGTTGTACGTCTCGGCGCCGAGGAAGCCGTTGTCCGGCACGGCCAGCTGCACGCGCATCAGGAGGCCCAGCACGCCGGCGAGGATGAAGAACAGCAGCGCCGTGCCGATGTACAGCAGGCCGATGTTCGTGTTGTTCACGGACGAGAAGAAGCGCCAGCCGCGCCGCGTGCGCCAGACGTCTTCCAACCGCGCGAGGTCGTCGTCCCGGGCCGTCATTGCAGGTGCTCGAGATAGGCCGCCAGCGCGCCCAGCGTGTCGCCGTCGGTGCCGGCGGCGGCGGGCATGAACACGCCCGGCTTGACGGCCTGCGGATCCGCGATCCAGCCGGCCAGCGTGTTCTGGTGCGTCTGCAAGAGGCCCGCGCCGATGTGCGCGCGGCTGCCGACGTGCGTCAGGTCGGGACCGAGGCGCGCCGTCTCGGCCACGCCGCGGATCGTGTGGCACGTCTGGCAGCGCTGTTCGAGGAAGGCGGCGCGGCCCCGCTCCAGCAGCGCGCCCTGCGGTGCGCGGGCCGGTAATGCCTGGCGCCGCAGCCAGTCGCGGAACGCGTCGGGCGCCAGCGCCACCACGTGCAAGGCCATGTTCGCATGCTGGGCGCCGCAGAATTCCGCGCACTGGCCGCGGTAGACCCCGGGCCGGTCGGCGCGCAACGTGAGGCCGGTGACGCGGCCGGGAATCATGTCGCGCTTGCCGGACAACGACGGCACCCACAGGCTGTGGATCACGTCGGCCGCGTTCAGGCCCACGTACACGGCCTGCCCGACCGGGATGTGGATCTCGTTGGCGGTGACGATCTCGCGCCCGCCGGCCGGGTCGCGGTAGCGCACTTCCCACCACCACATGCGCGCCGTGACGGAGATCGACAGCGCGGCCTGCGAGCCTTGCGGAACCAGTTGCGCGCTGCGCCACGTGCTCCACGTGAGCAGCGCCGACAGCACGAGCACGGGAAACGCGACGCCCGCACCCGCGATCCACAGGCCGGGCCGCAGCGGCCGCGCGTTGTCGCGCAGGCTGAGCGCCATCAGCGCCATCACGGCGACGAAGATGACGGTGGCGGCCCCGAACAGGACCCACGCGAACTGGCTGATGACGGCGGCGTCCGCGCCGGCCGGGTGGAGGACGGATTGCAGCGTCCCATTCATCGCAGCGTGTACAGGTAGGCGGCCATGTGCCTGGCCTCCTGTTCCGTCATGCCCATGGCCGGCATGACCGTGCCGGGCTTGAGGGCGGGCGGATCGAGCAGCCACGCGACGAGACGCGGCGGCACGTTGGGAATGCCGCCGGCGATGTAGCTCGAGCGCCCGAACTTTTCCAGGTCCGGACCGGCCTCGCCGCCCGCGCCCGGGACGTCCGGGATCTTGTGGCACGCGCCGCACTGGTATTGCGTGACCAGTTGCTTGCCGACTTTCGCGTCGCCGCCGATGTACGGCTTGCGCAAGTCGTCATCACCGCAGCCGGACAGCAGCCCCGCGCACGTCAATACGAGCGCGGCACCAGCGATGGAAGAGCGTGACAGCGGGGTCGGCACGGTTGAATCCACGACGTTGAGTTGGCTTTTATAATACCGGAGACGATGCATTTTTTTTAACACGATTCGTTTGGGACACTCGCATGCCCGCCACGCGCGCCCGCCTGGTCATGATGACCGTCATCGCCACCCTACTGGGATCGGGGGTCGTGGCCGCGCTCACCGGCTTCGTCGTGCTGCGCGCCGGCTGGTACGACATCGGCGCCACCACGCAGCACTTCCCGTTCGTCTACAGCACGCTCGAACAAGCCATGCATTACTCGGTGCGGCGCCATGCGCAGAGCGTGGCCGAACCCGCACTGGGCGACCACGAGCAGGTGCTGCGCGGCGCGGCCGTCTACCGCGACAACTGTGCCCAGTGCCACGGCGGTCCCGGCACGGCGCCCGGCAAGCATGGCCTGAGCATGCAGCCCGTGCCCGGTCCGCTGGTGGACGCCACGCGCCACTGGAAGCCGCGCGAGCTGTACTGGATCACGCGGCACGGCATCAAGATGAGCGGCATGCCGGGCTGGGAATACCATTTGAGCGAGGACGAGTTGTGGTCCACGGTGGCGTTCATCATGCAGCTGCCCACGCAGAGCGCCGACGATTACCGGGCAATGACGGCGGAGGCGAAGAAATGAAACGGCCCGTCTTGCTTCTCGCGGCGCTCGTGCTGGCGGGCTGCGGCGATGCCAACCGCGCCCCCGCCGGCCTGCAGGGCGACGCCGCGCGCGGCCGGATCGCCCTCGCGCAGTACGGCTGCCGCGCCTGCCACATGATCCCGGGCGTGACCGGATCGAAGGTCTATGTGGGGCGGCCGCTCGAAGACATGGCCAAGCGTCCCATCATCGCCGGCACGCTGCCGAACAACCAGGCGAACCTCGTGCGCTGGATCCGCGATCCGCAGGCGATCGACCCGCACACCGCGATGCCCGTGCTGGGCGTGTCGGAACGCGATGCGATCGACATGAGCGCCTGGCTGCTGTCACACTGATGCCCGCTGGATGGCCTGTTCCAGGTCGGCCACGCCGGCGCGGATCGCGTCCGGCGTGAACGCGGAAAAGCCGAGCAGCAGCCCGGGATCGATGGCGCAGGCGGCGCCCGCCTGCGGATTCGTGTAGTAGCCCAGCGTGCGCACGTCCACGCCGACATCGCGGGCATGCCGGGCGACCGTTTCCTCGTCCAGCCTCTCGGTGAAATGCACGCACAGGTCGAGACCCGCGTCCGACGGCCCCTGGCGCAGCCGGCCGCCAAGGCGTGCATCGAGCGCATCGACGAGGGCTTGCCGGCGCTCGCCATATGCGTCGCGCGTGCGGCGGATGTGGCGCGCGAAGTGGCCGCCGGCGATGAAGTCGGCGAGCGTCGCCTGCGGCACGATGGGGCTGTGGCGGTCGACGACGGCCTTCGCCCGCGCCAGCGCCGCGGCCAGCGCGGGCGGCGCCACGACATAGCCCAGCCGCAGCGCGGGGAACAGCACCTTCGACAACGTGCCCACGTAGATCACGCAGCCCGCGCGGTCCATGCTTTGCAGCGACGCGAGCGGCGGGCCGGTGTGGCGGTATTCGCTGTCGTAGTCGTCCTCGACGATCCACGCGCGGTTCGCCTCGGCCCAGCGCAGCAGTTCGAGACGGCGGCGCAGGCTCATGGTCACGCCCAGCGGCAGCTGGTGCGACGGCGTCGCGAACGCGAGGCGCGCATCGGGATAGTGCCTTGCCGCGTACGCGACGTCCATGCCCTCGGCGTCGACGGGCACCGGGCACACGCGCGCACCGGCCACCGTGAACGGCGCCACCGCGCCCTGGTAGCCGGGCGATTCGATCCACATCGCTTCGCCCGGCGCGAGCAGCAGCTGGGCCAGCAGGTACAACGCCTGCTGCGAGCCGGACGTGATCACGACCTGGTCCGGCGTGCACTGCACCCCGCGCGACGCTTTCAGGTAAGCGCACAGCAGCTCCCGCAGGGGCGCGTACCCGGCGCCGGGACCGTAGCCGAGCGCCCCGGTCGAATGGCGCCAGTGGCGCGCCTCCAGCCGGCGCCAGACGTCGAACGGGAACAGGTCCAGGCCCGGCATGCTGGCGCGGAAGGCGCGCAGCGGCCCCGCGTGGTGCAGCACGCGCGCCATGCCGCCCGCGATGAGTTCTCCGCGCGCCGACAGCGGCCGCACCATCGGCGCCGTGGCGGCATCGCCCGCACGCGCACCGGCCGGCAGCGACGCGCTGACGAACGTGCCCTTCCCCACCGTGCCCTGCAGATAACCCTCGGCCATCAACTGCTCGTACGCGGCGAGCACGGTCTGGCGCGACACGTTCAACAGGCCGCACAGGGTGCGCGTGGCCGGCAGGCGCACGCCGGCGGCGATGCGGCCGTCGAGGATCGCGTCCTTCAGGTGGACGTACAGCTGGCGGAACAGCGGTGTCGGGGAATCGCGTTCGAGCGTGGCGGCGGCGAGGATGTCGTGGACGTGCATGGGGGCAGGGTCAGGATTGGCACGCCCATCTTCCAGATAATTGGTCATTTGAGCAAGCCATCCTTGAACTTAAGATGACAGCTCGTTCGCACACGGAGAGATGATGAAACGATTCGAAGCCACCCTGGCCTGGCAGCGCGGCGACCAGGCCTTCACCGACCTGCGTTACAGCCGCGCGCACCGCTGGCGCTTCGACGGCGGCCTGGACGTGCCGGCCTCCTCGTCGCCCTTGTCCGTGCCCGTACCATTGTCGGACCCGGCAGCCGTCGATCCGGAAGAAGCCCTCGTCGCGGCCGCCGCCAGCTGCCACATGCTGTTCTTCCTGTCGCTCGCGGCCGCGCGCGGCTACGTCGTCGACCGCTACGAAGACCGCGCCGTCGGCCTGCTCGACACCGGTCCGGACGGCCGCGCGGCCATCACCCGCATCGTGCTCGATCCCGTCATCGCGTTCGGCGGCGAACGGCAGCCGGATCGCGCGGCGCTGGCCGAGCTGCATCATGAAGCGCATGCCCGCTGCTACATCGCCAATTCGCTGAAGGGAGACGTCGTCGTGGAGGGATTCGAATAATGTATGTGCCGAGACAATTTGCCGTGGCCGACGATGCCGACATGCGGGACCTGATCGCCGCCAATCCGCTGGGCGCGCTCGTGCGCCTCGGCACCGGCGGGCTGGAAGCAGATCACATCCCGTTCGAGCTGGTGGCGCCCACGGAAGCCGCGCCGCACGGTCTGCTGCGTGCCCACGTGGCACGCGCGAATCCGATCTGGCAGGCGGACGATGCGTCCGTGCTCGCGCTGTTCCAGGGCGCGTCCAGCTATGTGTCGCCGCTGCTGTACGACGTCGAGGCGGCCGGGGGACGCGTGGTGCCGACGTGGAATTATCAGGCCGTGCACGCGCACGGGCGGCTGCGTGCGATCGACGATCCGGCGTGGATCCTCGGCCAGATGACGCGGCTGACGGGGCGCCATGAAGATGCACGCGCCGGATGGAAGGTGGAGGATGCGCCGCGCGAGTTCATCGACAAGGTCGTGCGGACGACCGTCGGCATCGAGATCGTCATCGAACGCCTCGAAGCAAAATTCAAGATGAGCCAGAACCGCACGCCCGAGGACCGGGCGCGCGTGCTGGCTGCGATGGGATAACGCTGGCAGTGCTTATTTGCCGGCTTATTTGCCCGACGTCGTACCCGCCTTGGCCATCGGCATTTGCTCGGCCGATTTGAGGTGTTGCGCGACGACCGGCTCGGTCTTGTCGACGAGGGCCTTCACTTCCGGATCCTTGGCCTTCTTCGACGCGGCCATCAGCTTGGCGTGGACAGCCTTGTGATCCTGGACGCCGGCCTGCTTCATGTAGGCCTTGTCGAAGGCGTCGCCGCTCATCTTTTCCAGCTTGGCGGCCATGGCCTTGTGCTTGGCGTCCGGCTCGGTCGGCAGGGTCACGCCGCGCGCCTGGGCCAGCGCCTTGACCTCGTTCAGGTTGGCGGTGTGGTCGTCGATCATCTGCTGGGCGAACGCTTTCACCTCGCTGCTCTGGCTCTTGCTCTGGGCGAGCTTGCCACCCTCGACTTCGGCCATATTGGCCATTGCCATATCCTTGAGAATCTTCGCGTCGCCAGTGCTCAGCTTCGCGCCGGTGGCCGTACCTGCCGCCGACTGGCCGGCGCCGCTGGCGCCCATGCTCGAGGTGGCGTTCTTATTGGTCATGCCGGCCGCACCCGCCTGCTTGCTGCGGTTTTCCATGCCGGTGCTGTTGGTGTTGTCGATGGTGCCTTCGCGGGTGGTTTTACCGGACGTGTTCTGTTTGCCGGGCGTGCTGCTGGTGCCGGTCTGGCTCGGGGTCTGGCTGACCGCCGCCGTCTGGGCGTGTACGCCGACGGTGGCGAACATCGCTGCCACTGCCGAGACGGCCAGCAGCCCTTTCAAGGTGTTCTTGTTCTGCATGTTTCGCTCTCCTGAACTCTGTTATGAAGTTGGCGCCTGGCGGGGGCCGCAGTGCGCAAGCTCGTGTTTGAATGACAACGGCCGTGGCAAAGTGTATCGCCGCGTTTTCTTGAACAGCGCGCGTTAGCCAGCAGGAAAGTTTTATCGATATGCGAAGAATGAACGGCCTCAAATTCGGGGTCAGAGCACATTTCAGATCAATGTCCTGATGTGCACGAGTCGCCGAATGCAGGTGCCGGCCTGCCCATCTGGACGGGCAGGCCGGCACCGTCGCCCTCAACACGTTGCTGCCGAGATCGTGCCAAAAAATGAGCTCTGACCCCGAATTGTCGATCAGCGGAAGCTCAGCGCACCGGTCAGGTCGCCCGGCGGACGCGCCCCGCGCGCCGCGAACGCCGCATTGCGTGCGGCCAGGCCTTCCAGCAGCGGCAGGCCGTGCAGGCGCGTGATGAAGCGCAGGATCGACGTCGTGTCGTAGAAGTTGTGGTCGACGGCGCCCTTCTTCGCGTACGGCGAGATGACGATCGCGGGGATGCGCGAACCCGGGCCCCAGCGGTCGCCCTGCGGCGGCGCGACGTGGTCCCACCAGCCGCCGTTCTCGTCGAAGGTGACGACGACGACCATGTCCTTCCATTGCGGCGACTTCTTGAGGTGCTCGATCACGTTGGCCACGTGGGCATCGCCGGACTCGACGTCCGAATAGCCCGCGTGCAGGTTCAGATTCCCTTGCGGCTTGTAGAAGCACACGGCGGGCAGCTTGCCTTTGACGGCGTCGGCGATGAATTTGTTCGAGATCGGGCTGTCGCCCATGCCGCCGTCGCGCAGGTGTTCGGCGCGCGCCGCGGTGCCCGGTCCGAACTGCCTGAAATAGTTGAGCGGCTGGTGGTGGAACTGGAAGTTCGGCCGTTCGCCTTCGCCGCGGCCGTCCAGCGCCGCCTGCCATGCACCCGCATACCACGCCCAGCTGACGCCCTTCCCGGACAGCAGGTCGCCGATCGTTCGATACGTTTGCGGCGGCAGCACGGCCGGGTCCTGCGGATCGGCCAGGTGCGCATCGCCGCCCGGCGCCGGGCGCACCCAGCTCGGCTGGAACGGCGGCGCCATCGTGTTGACCGCGTAGCCGTCCGGCGTGATCGCGCCGTTGTTGACGAACTTCGGCTTGCCCTCCAGCGCGGACTTCGGCGAATCCGGCGCGAGCGCGAGGCGGACGCCCGTCGGGCCGTCTTCCAGCACGGCGATCTTCTTCGCGGCCGGCGTGGACGCCGCATCGAAGAACTCCGGCACGCGGCCGCTGATCAGGAACTGGTGGTTCAGGTAGGAGCCGCCGAACGCGCCCATGAAGAAGTTGTCGCACAGCGTGAATTCGCGCGCGATCTGCCACAGGCCCAGGTTCTTCGACGTCTCGCCGTAATGCCCCATCGTCAGCGCGCCGTTGTCGCCCCACGCGACGAAGCCGTCGTTCTTGCCGCCGTTGATCTGCATCTGGTTCTGGTAGAACAGGTGCCACAGGTCGCGCGTGATGATCGCTTCCGGCAGCGGCTTGCCGGCGGCGTCCGCCAGCCTGAAGGGCGCGTTCGGCAGGTGCTGGATGTCGTCTTCCCTGATCAGGTAATCCTTGCCGCCGATGTTCTGGCGCGCCGGCACCATGCCGCCCCAGATCTTCGGCAGCTCGGGCAGGACGCTGCCGTCGCGGTCCTTCTGCGGGACGGCGTTCGCCGCCGGCAGCGGTTGTGCGAGACCGGGGAAGTCCGCGAACAGGTTGTTGAAGCTGCGGTTCTCCAGGTAGATCACGACGACGTTCTTGACGTGCGCCTTCAGCTTGGCGTCCAGCGAGCCGGCGACCGGCTTGACGGCCCTGGCGGCGGGCTTCGCCTCGCTGGCCGGCGCGATCGATGCCGACAGGCCCACGGCGGCGGCGGCCTGGAAGATGCGGCGGCGCGCAGGGCTGGCGGGGTGGTCGTCGTCGTGATCCTGCATGGCGTTCTCCTGGGGCGCAAAGCATCGATTATCTGTTCTTTTTGCCATCAGGAAAAGAAAAAAGCCCGTCAATACGGGCAAAAACGACAGCAATCGCTTACAACGCCTTAACGCCGATTTACCCCCCTTTAACCGCGCTTAACACCACCGCAAGCCAGAATCCCGGGAACGAATCGACGAAAGGAACACCATGAAACGCACCGCGCTCGCCGTCCTCGGCGCCCTCTCCCTGGCCTGCGCGCCCCTCGCCCACGCCGACGACACGGCAATGCCCTCCCTGAAGCTGCCGCAGGCGCAGGTGGAACGGCTGCTGGAGGTCTACGCCCTGATCAAGCAGAACTACGTCGGCGAGGCCGACGACAAGGCGCTGTTCGACGGCGCCCTGTCCGGTATGCTGGCCGCGCTCGATGCGCATTCGCGCTACCTGGACAAGGACGCCATGCGCGACGTCGGACGCGAGAACAGCGGCGAGTACGTGGGCATCGGCATCGAGGTCGAAGGCGACCGCAAGCAGTTGCGCGTGGTGTCCGCCACCGAAGGCTCGCCGGCCGAACGCGCGGGCATCCGGGCAGGCGACACGATCGTCTCCGTGGATGGCGCACCCGTCGCCGCGATGGCCAACGACGACGTCGCGCGGCGCATGCACGGCGCGCCGGGCACCGTGGTCGCCGTCGGCATCGCGCGCCGCAACAAGGTCGAGACGCTGCGCATCACGCGCGCCGACCTGCACAACGACACGGTGCGCGTGAAGATGGCGGCGCCGGGCCTCGCGTGGATCCGCATCTCGGAATTCGGCGGCGCCACGGCGGCCGACCTCGCGGCGGCCCTGAAAAAACTGGACAACCCGCGCGGCCTGATCCTCGACCTGCGCAACGATCCGGGCGGCCTGGTGTCGACGGGCGTCGCGGTCGCGGGCGCGTTCCTGCAGCCGGGCACTGTGCTGTTCTCGGCGCGCGGACGCGAACCGGGCGCCAACGCCACCGTCACCGTCGACGAGCGCTACTACCGCCAGCAAGGCCAGCCCGACGTGCTGGCCGGCCTGCCCGCGTGGGCCCGCACCGTGCCGCTGACGGTGCTCGTGAACGGCGCGTCCGCGTCGGCCGCGGAACTGGTCACGGGTGCCCTGCAGGACCAGCACCGCGCCACCGTCATCGGCACGCGCACGTTCGGCAAGGGGTCGATCCAGTCCGTCATCGGGCTGGACGCGGACAGCGGCATCAAGTTCACCGTGGCGCGCTACTTCACGCCGAACGGCCACGAGATCCAGGCGCGCGGCGTCACGCCCGACATCGTCGTGACGCCGGCCGTCGCCGCCGACGACGACCTGCTGCTGCGCGAAGCGGATCTCGCGAAGCACCTGCCCGCGACGCAGCCGCTCGGCACGATGGCCGAAGCGAAGCGCGAGCCGGTCGAGTCCACGCGCACGTTCGGCACGCGCGACGACAAGGCCCTGCAGACCGCGGTGGCCGTCCTCACGCCCGAAGACAAGCGTTCGTCCACGCTCGCGGCCCTGTTGCGCCGCTGGAGCGGTGCGCCGCTGGCGGCGACCGCCGCGCCGTAACGATCACGTCACAATCCCGCGTCAGAATACGCATCGCTCCCAGGGAAGAGAGCACATGGCGGCTCGGCCGCCCTACCGGCGCCGGCGGTCGGGAAACATACCGGCACCAACACACCGTCGTTTCCGGCACGGCCGGAAACGACTTCTCGCGAAAGCGGGAACCTATGCTGAAGTTCTGCAGTCGGTACGTCGGAAGCATGCTTGTGCTTCCGACGTTCCGACTCCTGTTGCTCAGTATGGATTCCCGCGTGCGCGGGAACGACACGGCGTCTCAGAAGCCAGCCCTGGCGCGCAGACTCTCCTTGACGTGTCGGCGCGCGCGCGGCATCGCATCCAGCGCGCGCGCAGCCAGGACGCCTTCGATGAAGCCGAGCAGCCCCGCCTCCTGCGGCACGCGGTCGCGCAGTTGCGCGACCAGTTCGCGCGCGACGAACGCATCGTTGATCTCCCCCAGCTCGTCCTGCATTCCGCTCAAGAGATCGTGCCGTTTCGTCGCCTTGCGGTCGTGCGACAACGCGGCGAAGAACTCGCGCGCATAACGTTCCTTCTTGGCCGCGATGCGCACCTTGTGCAGGCAATCCGGCCGTTTCAGGTCGTAGCCGCGGGCGCGCTTGCGCACGCGCGCTGCCGCGTGCTGCACGAGCTGCGGCGCGGCCTTCGCGATCTGTTGTTCGAGCGGGTCGGCCGGCAGCGCAGTATGCTGCCAGCCCTTGCCCGCGATCCAGCCGCCCAGCGCCAGCATCAGGGTCGTGTAGCGCGGGCTGCCGACGGCCGAGCGCACGCGCGCCCGATGACGCTCCGCCTCCTCGCGCGCCGCCGCTTCCACGCGCGCCAGCGACGGCTTCTGTTCCTCGGTCAGCGGCAGGCGGGGCAGCACGGATTCGAGGAACACATCCCAGTTGCGCGCGTCGCCCAGTTCGCCGGCGAGCCATTCGATGTCGGCCGCCAGCGGTTCCGGCAGCGTCACGAGCCCGTCGACCATGTCGTGCGCCGCGCGCAGGCGGCGCAGGCCCACGCGCATCTGGTGCAGGCTCTCGACGTCGCCCGCCAGCACGCCCCGTTCGTTGGCCTGCATCTGCTGCAGGCAGTTTTGCAGGATGCTGCCCAGCGCCTCGCCCAGCGTGGCCTTGCGCTTGAGCGTCACGGGCGTGGCCTTGACGGCGTGCGCCTTGTCCTCGGTCGCCAGCGCATAGCCGCGCTCGGCCTTGCTGATGTTCTCGATGCGCACGGGTATCGCCTCGTGCACCCGCTGCGCCAGTTCGTACAGGCAGGCCGGATCGCCATCCTTCACTTCGAGCTCCAGCTCGCGCACGGCGGTCTTGCGCTCGCCGCGCTGCAGTTCGCCCACGTCCAGCGCGCACTCGACGTGCGTGCCGTCCGGCAGGGCCAGCATCCACGTCGTGCGCTTCGTGCGGTTGACGAAGACCGGCTCGGGGGCGAGCTGCTGGCCGTCCAGGCTGTGGGCGAGATCGGGCAGGGCTTCACGCAACTGCTTGCCGAACAGGTCCTGGTCGGGCACTTCGGACGCAATCTCGGCTTCCAGCTCGGTTCTCCGGTGCAGGCCGGCCACGGCGCTGCCGCCGCCCTTCAGGGTCTGCACGTGACGCGCGCCGGCGCTGCGCACGCGCAAGGCAAAACCATGCTTCCACAAGTCGAAGGCGCCGGTGTCGAAATAGCGGTCGACGTGTTCCTGGTCGCGTGGCTTCGATACGGCGTGCTCGCGCAGCACGGCGGATTTTTTCAGCTGCGCGGCGCTCGTCGCGCCCACGGCCAGTTTGATTTCACATTCCATCGGAGTCTCCTGTCATCCATCCTCTTACTGTAGCGCATCGCCTTCGAGGTCGACACACGAATCGGCGCTCACGTACCCGCATTGGATCAACACTGCGCGCAAGCGCGCGTGATGCAGAACAGGCCGGCGCTAGCCACACGCGCGCGTTCTACTGGGCCAACACGGATGTCTGGGAGTACGACTTTAGTCAAACTAAAAATAATTGAACGTGTCCAATCGTGATCATGGAACAGACGATTTCGAGCAGACTGTACAGTCTGCGCAACTTCCACCGCCAGCTGCGCGCGGCCCTGGAGAGCGAATATGCTGCTGGCGCACCGGATCAGGATTGACGCGACAGCGATCCAGCGTGATTATTTTGCGCGCGCGGCCGGCACCGCCCGCCGGGTCTGGAACTGGGCGCTAGCCGAGTGGAACCGTCAGGCCGCCTGTGGCCTGCGGCCAAACGCGATGGCACTCAAGAAGGTGTTCAATCGCATCAAGTATTCGGATCCCGACTGGCTCGACGCCGACGGCAAGCCGTGGCTGCGCGCCATCCACCGCGACGCCCATGCCCAGCCGTTCGCCAACCTCGCAAAGGCGTGGAGTCGTTACTTCGAGCAGCGCCGCGCCAGCCAGCCGGCGCACGCGCCGCGCTTCAGGAAGAAGGGCCGTTCAGCCGACGCCTTCTATTTGGCAAACGACAAGTTCCGGCTCGAGGGACGCAGTGCCGTGCTGCCGAAGGTGGGCCGCGTCGCGCTGCGGGAAGCGCTGCGTTGGGACGGCAAGATCATGGGCGCGAGTGTCTCGCGCGAAGCAGGTCACTGGCACCTGGCGGTTCAGGTCGACGTGCCGGACCACTTGACCCGGCGACGTCGCACGGGTGACGCCGTCACCGGCATCGACCTGGGCGTGACCAGCGCTGCCACGCTGTCCAGCGGCGAGAAGATCGCGGCGCCACGGCCGTTGAAGGCGGCGCTGCGGCGCCTGCGCATCCGCTCGCGCCGGCAGTCGCGCAAGCTCGAGGCGGCCAAGGCCGCGGCCGGGATCGTCGGCCGTATCGGCAAGGGCACGCGCCTGCAGGCGTCGAAGAACCGGACCAAGGGTGCGCTGGCCCTGGCGCGGCTGCATGCGCGCATCGCGCGCGTGCGCCAGGACTTTACCCATAAGCTCACGACCCGGCTGTGCCGCGAAAATCAGGCGCTGGTGATCGAAGACCTGAACGTGCGCGGCATGCTGGCCAACGCGCGCCTCGCACGCGCGATCGCCGATGTCGGCTTTTCCGACGCCATCGACCTGTTCTGGATCGAAACCTGTGGCAACCACGACGATGCGTGCCGCGTCGTGCTGATTTACGACACGCCCGCTACGGAATGGCTCGCCAATTCGGCGGCGATCCCGCAGTTCGGCTACCTCGACCTAGGCAAGCGCGAGTCGCAACGCGTGCTGGCCGTGCGCGCGACGGAACGGGCCTACCTCGACCTGCCCGTGTACGGCAGCGAGATCGTGGCCGGGCACGGGCGGACGGAGATCGCGCGTTGCGAGCCGGCGATACGCTGACGGGAGCGCTCAGGCCGCCGGCCGTGGGTGCAGGTCCAGCCTGCGGCCGGCCTTGACGATCTGGCTGGGCACCTCGTGGCCGACGAGGTCCTGCAGGCGAACCGCCGCCTGCAGCAGCCGGGCCAGGTCGACGCCGGTGTCGTAGCCCATCAACTCGAGCGCATGCACGACCTCCTCCGTGCACACGTTGCCGGTGGCACCGGGCGCATACGGGCAGCCGCCGATGCCGCCGAGGGAGGCGTCGAAGCGGTCGGCACCCGCGTCGATGGCGGCCAGCACGTTCGCGAGGCCCATGCCGCGCGTGTTGTGGAAGTGCAGCGTGAGTTCGATGCCGGGCCAGCGCGCGCGTACGGCTTCCGTCAGCGCGTGCACCTGGGTCGGATAGGCCATGCCGGTGGTGTCGCACAGCGTGATGCCGTGCACGCCCAGTTCGCCGACGAAGCGGGCGCACCAGTCCAGCACGTCCTGCTGCGGCACGTCGCCTTCCATCGGGCAGCCGAAGCTGCACGACAGCGACACGTTGACGGCGATGCCGTGGCGCCGCGCCAGTGCCGCGACGTCGGCCAGTCCGGCGAAGGATTGTGCACGCGTCATGCGCAGGTTGGACAGGTTGTGGCTTTCGCTGGCCGACATGACGAGATTCATCTCGCCCACGCCCGCCGCGACGGCACGCTCGGCCCCGCGCACGTTCGGCACGAGGGCGCTGTAGACGACGCCCGGTGCGCGCGCGATGCCGGCGAACACGTCGGCCGCATCCGCGAGGACCGGCACGGCCTTCGGCGACACGAAGGAGCTGACCTCGAGCTTGGCGAGTCCCGCGCCCGACAGCATGTCGGCCAGGGCGATCTTGTCGGCCGTCGGCACGAAGCGGCATTCGGCCTGCAGGCCGTCGCGCAGGCCGACTTCCTGGATGTGTATGCGGCGGCCGGCGATCCGGCGGCCGGCGATCCGGCGGCCGGCGCCAGTCCAGGCACTCATGCGACCACCTTGCGCGCGCGCAGCGCCGCGATCTGGTCTTCGCTGAGGCCGATCTCGCGCAGCACGGCGTCCGTATCCTCGCCCAGCCGCGGCGCGGCCGAGCGCACGCTGCCCGGCGTGCCCATCAGCTTCGGCACGATGCCCGGCACCTCGACCTCGTAGCCTTCGCGCGTCTGCTGCGTCAGGATCATGTCGCGGGCCCGGTAGTGCGGGTCTTCCGCGATATCCTTCGCCGTGTAGACCTTGCCGGCCGGGACTTTCGCCGCGCCCAGCACGTCCAGGACATCCCCCACGGTCCGCTCCGCCGTCCACGCACCGATGGCCGCATCGATCTCGTCCACGCGCGCGACGCGGCCCGCATTGTTCGCGAGGTCGGTCGCGTCGCCCAGGTCGGGCCGGCCGATCGCCTGCATCAGACGTTTAAAAATGCTGTCGCCGTTGCCCGCGACGAGCACATAGCCGTCGACGCAGCGGTAGGCGTTCGACGGGGCGATGCCCGGCAACGCGCTGCCCGCGGCCTCGCGCACGGCGCCGAACGCGCTGTATTCGGGGATCAGGCTTTCCATCACGTTGAACACGGCTTCGTGCAGCGCGACGTCGATCACCTGCCCTTTGCCGCCGTTGACCTTGCGGTGGTACAGCGCGGTCAGCACGCCGATGGTGCCGTGCAGCGCGGCCAGGGTGTCGCCGATCGAGATGCCGCAGCGCACCGGCACGCGGCCCGGCTCGCCGGTCAGGTGGCGCAGGCCGCCCATCGCTTCGCCGATCGCGCCGAAGCCCGGCAGGTCGCGATAGGGTCCCGTCTGGCCGTAGCCGGAAATGCGCAGCATGACGAGGCCGGGATTCAGTTCGGACAGCACGTCCCACCCCATGCCCCAGTTTTCCAGCGTGCCGGGACGGAAGTTCTCGACGAGCACGTCGGCCTCGGCGATCAGCTTGCGCGCGATGTCCTGCCCTTCCTCGCTTCTCAGGTCGAGGGCGAGCGAGCGCTTGTTGCGCGACTGGACCTGCCACCAGACGGAGGTGCCGTCCTTCATCATGCGCCAGTTGCGCAGCGGGTCGCCCGCGCCCGGCGCCTCGATCTTGATCACGTCGGCGCCGAAATCGCCCAGCGTCTTGCCGGCGAACGGGCCGGCGATCAATTGTCCCATCTCGATCACGCGCACGCCCTGCAGGGCGTTGGCGGACATCGTGCCTGAAGCCGTCATGCTCATCTTGTCCTCGTCAGTTTGCAGATTGTTCGCGCTGGCGCAGCCGTTCGGGCAGGCCGAACGCCAGCACACCGGCGCAGACCACGCTCAGCGCCGCGATCACGTACAGGGCGGGCGTCGTGCTGCCGGTGCCGTCCTTGATGCGTCCCACCATCACCGGGCTGACGATGCCGCCCAGCTGTCCCAGCGTATTGATCAGCGCGATGCCGCCCGCCGCGCCGGCGCCCGTCACCAGTTTCGGCGGCAGCGCCCAGAACGCGGGGATCGACGCTACCACACCCGCGCCCATCACGGCCAGTGCCGCGACCAGCAGGCCGGGTTGGTGGTCGAACAGGCCGGCGCCGCAAAAGCCCACCGCGCCCAGCAGCACGAGGCCGATCACGAACTTCGTGCGCTCGCCGCTGGCGTCCGACAGCCGGCCCACGGCCACCATCGCGATCGCGCCGCACAGGTAGGGCACCGCCGTGAGCAGGCCGATGGTCGTCGGGCTCGTGGTGCCGGCGCTGCGGATCATGTGCGGCGCCCAGAAGTTCAGGCCATAGGAGCTCACCTGAATCAGGAAGTAGACGAGGCCCAGCGTGAAGAAACCCGGCGTCTTGAGGGCGCCCAGCAGCGAGTGGCTGCCGATGCTCCGGTTCTGTTCGGCGATGCGCGCGGCCAGCAGAGCGCGTTCCGCGGGAGCGAGCCAGGACGCATCCTCGACGCGGTCCTTCAGTACGAGGAACACGACGGCGCCCAGCAGCACGCACGGCAGGCCGCCCACGAGGAACAGCCAGTGCCAGCCGGACATGCCCAGCACGCCGTCCAGGTGGGCCAGCACGAGGCCGGCGGCCGGCGCGCCGACGAGGCCGGAGAATGCCGACGCGAGGAACAGCATCGACGTGATGCGGCCGCGGTAGGCGGTCGGGAACCACAGCGTGAGGAAGTACAGCACGCCGGGCGCGAAGCCGGCCTCCATGGCGCCGATCACGAAGCGCAGCACGTAGAACTGCCATTCGGTCTGCACCAGCGCCATCAGCGCGGTGGCAAGGCCCCACGAGACCATGATGCGTGCGATCCAGCGCCGCGCGCCGACCTTGTACAGCATCATGTTGCTGGGGACTTCGAACAGGACGTAGCCGACCGAGAACAGGCCGGCCCCGAGGCCGTACGCCGTGTCGGACAGCGACAGGCTGCTCTGCAGCGCGAACTTGGCGAAGCTGATGTTGATGCGGTCGAAAAAGGCGAACAGGTAGCAGATCATGATGAGGGGCATGATCCGCCATGCCACCTTCGCCACGATCCGCGCCATGTCCGGCACGGCGGCGTCGGCCGCGCCCGCCGGGGCGGAAAGAATCTTGCTCATTATTGTCTCCGGATGGATAGTCGTCGAATGAAACACGCTCTTGGTGGCGTGATGGTGCGATTCTGGCAGCACTCCCTCGGGCGCGGAATGATCAAGGTGTGAACCCCGCTTTCGCGTTTCGCGAAAGCTCCCCGGTGCTACGTCCCGGCGCCCAGATGGTCGACGAGCAGTCGCGCGTGGCGCGGCAGCGTTTCCAGGTCGCGCACGCCGATCAGGAGCTGGCGCCGCGCCCACGCATCCGTCAGCGGGATCTGGCGCAGGTTCAGCGAGCGCACGAGCGCGCGCACGGCGTCGGCGGGGAGCACCGCGACGCCCAGGCCGGCGGCCACCATCTGGCACATCGCATCGAAGCTGCGCACCTGGATGCGCACGCGCAGGCGCCGGCCCGTCGCTTCCGTCTCGGCCTGCAGGCGCTGCGCCAGCGACGTGCCCTGCGACAGGCTGACGACATCGAAATCCGCCGCGTCCTCGAAGCCCAGGCTGCGCCGGCGCGCGAGCGCATGGCCGGCCGGGACCACGAGCACGAGGCGGTCTTCGCGGTAGGGCATCAGGTGCAGGCCGAGGGCCGGGGTGCGGTCGGCGAAGATGCCGATGTCGGCGCGGCCTTCGAGCACGCCCAGCACGATCTCGTTGCTGTTGAGCTCAGCGAGCTCGATGCGGATCGCCGGATTGGCCCTGGCGAAGGCGGCGATGTCGGCCGGCAGGAACTGGGTGATGGCGGAGGTATTGGCCCACAGGCGCGCCACGCCCACGATGCCGCTGGCGTGGTCGTGCAATTCGGCGGCGAGGAGGTTCACGTCGCCGAGGATGCGCTGCGCGTGCCGGGCGAGCGCCAGGCCGGCCGCGGTGGGCGTGATGCCGCGCGAATGGCGCTCGAACAGCGCGGCGCCGACGGCGGCCTCCAGGTCGGAGATCCGCTTGCTCGCCGCCCCGACGGCCAGGTTGGCGAGCAACGCGCCTTTGCTGATGCTGCCGGAACGGACGACGTGGCTGAACAGGGAGAGCGACACGAGGTCGAGGCGGTGCAGGTTCATGAAACCATTGTGCACCAGGTTCAGTGCGACGACACGAATTCGGCGCCGGGAAACGCCGGCGGAATGGCAAAGGTTGCCCGCATCCGTTTGGCCTCCGCTGCCGGGGTCAAGCCGAACAGCCGCCGGAATTCGCGGCTGAACTGCGATGGACTCGTATAGCCCACCGCATGGCACGCCGCTTCCGCGGTCAGGTCCCGGCGCACCATCAGCAGGCGCGCCTGGTGCAGCCGCGTCGACTTCAGGTACTGCATGGGCGACGTCTGCGTGATCGCCTTGAAGTGGCTGTGGAAAGCTGGAATGCTCATGCCCGCTTCCCGCGCCAGCTGCGCCAGGTCGAGCGCTTCCGCGTAACCGGCATGGATGCGGCGCAACGCACGGCCGATCTTTCCGTACTGGCCTTTCAGCGCGAGCGCCTCGCGCATCGAGCGTCCCTGCGCGCCGGTGAGCACCCGGAAATACAGTTCGCGCAGCAGGTCCGGCCCCAGTACGGCCGCCTCCAGCGGCCGGTTCAACGCTTCCAGGAAACGCAGCACCGAGCCACGCATGTCCGCATCGATCGGACTCGACAACATGCTCTGCGGCGCCTGGGCAGGTTCGGCCGAGGGATGGCGGTCGATGTGCAGCATCAGGTCCGCGGCGACGGCGAAATCGAGGTGCAGGTACAGCGCGAGCAGCGGCTGCGCCGGCGTCGCATCCGTCTCCATGTCGAACGGCACGGGCACGGAGACCGCCAGGTAATGCTGCGCATCGTAAACATACAGTTTGTCGCCGAAGTAGCCGCGCTTGCGGCCCTGGCAAACGATCACGATACCGGGATCGTAGAGCACCGGCGTGCGCGTCAACGCGCGGTCGGAACGCAGGATCCGCACGGTAGGCAGCGCCGTGAGGTTGTAGCCCTCGTTCGGCGCCAATGCGCGTAGCAGCTCGACCATGCGCCGCTGCGCGTGGCCGGATGGATCGTCGCTTTCATCCGCGGCTGTCGGCTTTGGCATAGTTTTAGGCAAGAAAAACAGTCGACTTGGGCTTATCTGGTGATGTCACCAAGAATAACATGCGGCCTTCATCAACTCGGAAAAGACGACATGACACCCAATAAACTCCTGCTGATCACCGGCGTCAGCAGCGGCTTCGGCCGCGCTCTTGCGCAACAGGCGCTGGCCGACGGTCACCGCGTGGTGGGCACGGTCAGGAACGCGCAGGCCGCGGAAGCGTTCGCGGCAATGTGCCCGGCGCGCGCCCACGCGCGCATCCTCGACGTGACGCAATTCGATGCAATCGACGGCGTCGTCGCGGACATCGAAGCGAACGTCGGCACCGTCGATGTCCTCGTCAACAACGCCGGCTACGGGCACGAAGGCATCCTGGAAGAATCGCCGCTGTCCGACATGCGCCGCCAGTTCGACGTCAACGTCTTCGGGCCGGTCGCCATGATGAAAGCCGTGCTGCCGTTCATGCGCGCCCGCCGGCGCGGCCATATCGTCAACATCACGTCGATGGGCGGCTACATCACGATGCCCGGCATCGCCTACTACTGCGGCAGCAAATTCGCACTGGAAGGCATCTCGGACACGCTCGCCAGGGAAGTCCGCCCATTCGGCATCGCCGTGACCGCGATCGCACCAGGCTCATTCCGCACCGATTGGGCCGGCCGCTCGATGCAGCGCAGCGCGCGCTCGATTGCCGACTACGACGCGCTGTTCGACCCGGTGCGCAAGGCGCGTGAGGCAAAGAGCGGCAAGCAGCCGGGCGATCCGGCCAAGGCGGCCCGCGCGATACTGGCCGTGATCGAGGCAGACGCGCCGCCGACGCACCTGCTGCTCGGCAGCGACGCGCTGCAACTGGTGCGGGGCAAGCTGGCCGACCTGGGGCGCGATCTGGATGCCTGGGAAGAGGTCTCCGTCTCGACCGACGGTTGATGGCGCGCCCAATGCCAGTCACTCAGCCACAAACTCGTCGTTCCCTAACTGAATGGCACTGATGGCACGCCCGGGTTTAATCGAACTTCGAAAAATCCGGCTTGCGCTTCTCGAAGAACGCCGTGAAGGCTTCCCTGGCCTCGGCACCGGTCAGCATGGCACTGAACCGTTCGTTCTCCGCCGCGATGGTGTCTTTCACCAGCGCTGCACGCGAGCGCTTCATCAAGGCCTTGGTCGTGCGGATCGACGCCGCCGGCAGTTTCACGAGTTTGGCGGCCTGCCCTTGCGCGAACGCGAGCAGCTCTGCGGCCGGCAGCACGCGCGCCACGATGCCCATCTCGAACGCTTCCTGCGCGCCGAAGGCTTCGCCCAGCATCAGCTTTTCCGCCGCGCGGGTGTAGCCGGCCGATTGCGCGACGAGCAGCGACGACGCGAATTCCGGGCACAGGCCCAATTGGGAAAACGGCATCGAGAACCTGGCGTTGTCGGCGCAGTAGACGAGATCGCAGTGCATCAGCAGCGTGGTGCCGATGCCGACGGCCGCGCCCGCGACGGCCGCGACCACCGGCTTGCTGCAGCCTTCCAGCGCGCGCATGAACTGGAACACGGGACGGGATTCCGTCATCGCGCCTTCGCCCACGTTGTGCAGGAAGTCTTCCAGGTCGTTACCGGCCGTGAAGATCTCGGGTTTGCCCGTGATGAGGATCGCGCGGATGGCGGGGTCGGTGTCGGCCGCGCGCAGCGCGTCGGCCATGGTCGTGTACATGGCGCCCGTGATGGCGTTCTTGCGTTCCGGGCGGTTGAATTCGAGGGTGAGGATGCCGTCGGCGGTGGTGGTCAGGATGTCCATTCGGTGTCTCGCTTGTTCGTATAAAAAAAGGGTGGGAACGGTTGTGCCGCACCCACCCTTCCGTTCACGTCGTGTGGATTACACGCGTTCGATGATGCCCGCCGCGCCCATGCCGGCGCCGACGCACATGGTGACCATGCCGTACTTCAGGTTGTTGCGGCGCAGCGCGTGGACGACGGTCGCGGCGCGGATCGCACCGGTCGCGCCCAGCGGGTGGCCCAGGGCGATCGCGCCGCCCATCGGGTTCACCTTGCTCGTGTCCAGGTTCAGGTCGCGGATGACGGCCAGTGCCTGTGCCGCGAAGGCTTCGTTCAGTTCGATCCAGTCCAGCTGGTCCTGCGTGATGCCGGCGGCGGCCAGCGCTGCGGGAATCGCGACCTTCGGACCGATGCCCATGATTTCCGGCGGCACGCCGCGCACGGCGAACGACGAGAACTTGGCCAGCGGGGTCAGGTTGTGCTCGCGCAGGATCTTCTCGCTGACGACGATCAGCGCGCCGGCGCCGTCCGACATCTGCGACGACGTCGCGGCCGTCACGCTGCCCTTGGCGGCGAAGACGGGCTTGAGCTTCGCCATGCCTTCCATGCTCGCGTCGGCGCGCGGGCCTTCGTCCAGGTCGACGGTGCGGCGCTTGACCTTGATCTCGCCGGTCGCCAGGTCCGGCGTGCGGGTGACGATTTCCACCGGGGTGATCTCGTCCTTGAACAGGCCGGCCTGCTGGGCGGCGATCGCCTTGCGGTGCGATTCCAGGCCGAAGGCGTCCTGGTCTTCGCGGCTCACCTTCCACTGGGCGGCGACCTTCTCGGCCGTCAGGCCCATGCCGTAGGCGAGACCCACGTTCTCGTCCTTGAACGTCTCCATGTTGATCGACGGGTGGTGGCCCATCATCGGCACCATCGACATCGATTCGACGCCGCCGGCGATCATCACGTCGGCCTCGCCGACGCGGATGCGGTCCGCGGCCATGGCCAGCGCCGTGATGCCCGAGGCGCAGTAGCGGTTGACGGTCACGCCGCCGACGGTGTTCGGCAGGCCGGCCAGCACGACGGCGTTACGGGCCACGTTGAAGCCCTGCTCCGCTTCCGGGAACGAGCAGCCGACGATGGCGTCGACGATCAGCGCCGGGTCCAGGTTCGGCACGGCGGCCATCGCGCCGCGGATGGCCGCCACCAGCAGGTCGTCCGGACGGGTCTTGTTGAAAAAGCCGCGCGGCGCCTTGCCGATCGGGGTGCGGGTCGCTGCGACGATGTATGCGTCTTGAAGTTGTTTGCTCATGTCAGTAGTCCTTAGTGTCCGCGCCGCGATCAGTTACGCACCGGTTTGCCGTTTTGCATCATGCCCATGATGCGTTCCTGGGTCTTCGGATTGTTCAGCAGCGAAACGAATGCCTTGCGTTCCATGTCGAGCAGCCACTGCTCGGACACGACGCTGCCCTGGTCGATGTCGCCACCGGAGACGATCTCCGCGATCGTGTCGCCCAGCTGGTAGTCGTACGCGGAGATGAAGCCGCCGTCGCGCATGTTGACCAGCTGGCCGCGGATCGTGCCCCAGCCGTAGCGGCCGGTGACGGTCACTGGGCGGCGCAGCGGTGCGCGGTAGCCGGCGTCGAACATCGAGCGCGCGGTGACCTTCGCCACGTGCAGCAGTTCGTACGGGTTGAAGACGATGATGTCGTCGTCCTTCAGGTAGCCCATGGCCTTCGCTTCCAGGGCCGATTTCGACACCTGCGCGGTGGCCGCGTTGGTGAAGCCGGTCTTCAGGAATTGCAGGATGTCGTTGCCCTTGGCCTCATTGGCCGCGCGCACTGCCGCTTCCTTCAGGCCGCCGCCGGCCGGCACCAGGCCGACGCCCACTTCCACGAGGCCGATGTACGACTCGATCGAGGCGACACGCTTCGATGCGTGCAGCGCCATCTCGCAGCCGCCGCCCAGGGCGAGACCCGCCACCGCGGCCACGACCGGGATGTTCGAGTATTTCATCGCCATGAACGTGTCCTGAAGTTCCTTGACGATCGGGTCCATCGCTTTCGCACCGCCCGCCATGAAGGCCGGCAGGGCCGATTGCAGGTCGGCGCCGGCCGAGAACGCGCCGCCGTCGGCCGCATCGGTATTCCAGATCACGATGCCCTTGAAGCCCTTCTCGGCTTCGGCCAGCGCGCGCTGGATGCCCTTGATGACGCCGTCGCCGATCACGTGCATCTTCGTCTTCAGCGAGATGACCAGCACCTCGTCGCCCGAGTGCCACAGGCGCACGGAGTCGTCTTCGAACACGGTGGTGCCGGCGGTCTTCGGATCGTCGCCGCCCGCGCCCACGACCGGTGCGCGGAACTGCTGGCGTTCATAGACCGGCAGGTCGGAACGCGGCACATAGGCGTTCTTCGTGACGGAGTACGAGCCTTCCGGCGTGTGCACGCCCTTCTCCGCGACCGGTGCGCTGAACACCCATGCCGGCAGCGGTGCATCGGTCAGGGCCTTGCCCGCTTCGATGTCTTCCTTGACCCACTGGGCGATGGTGTTCCAGCCGGCGGCCTGCCACGTTTCGAACGGGCCGACGCTCCAGCCGAAGCCCCAGCGCATCGCGAAATCGACGTCGCGCGCGTTGTCGGCGATCGAGTCCAGGTGGAAGGCGATGTAGTGGAAGGCGTCGCGGAAGATCGCCCACAGGAACTGCGCCTGCGGGTTGGTCGATTCGCGCATCGCCTTGAATTTCTTGACCGGGTCCTTCTCTTTCAGGATGCGCGCGACGATGTCGGCCGCCTTGGCGCCGCCCGGCACGTATTCGCCGGTCGCGGTGTCCAGGCGCAGGATGTCCTTGCCGACCTTTTTATAGAAGCCGGCGCCGGTCTTCTGGCCCAGCGCGCCCTTCTCGATCAGCTTGGCCAGCACGTCCGGCGTCTTGTACACGCCGAAGAACGGGTCGTCCTGCAGGTTGTCCTGCATCGTCTTGATGACGTGGCCCATCGTGTCCAGGCCGACGACGTCCGCCGTGCGGAACGTGCCCGACTTGGCGCGGCCCAGCTTGGCGCCGGTCAGGTCGTCGACGACGTCCACGGACAGGCCGAATTTCTCCGCTTCGTGGATCGTGGCCAGCATGCCGAAGATGCCGACGCGGTTGGCGATGAAGTTCGGCGTGTCTTTCGCACGCACGACACCTTTACCCAGCACGGACGTCAGGAAGGTCTCGAGCTGGTCGAGGATTGCCGGCTTCGTGGCGGCGGTCGGGATCAGTTCGACCAGGTGCATGTAGCGCGGCGGGTTGAAGAAGTGCACGCCGCAGAAGCGCGATTTCAGCTCGGCGTCGAAGCCTTCGGCCAGCTTCTCGATCGACAGGCCCGACGTGTTCGACGCGAAGATAGCGTTCGCGCCGATGTGCGGAGCGACCTTCTTGTACAGGTCGTGCTTCCAGTCCATGCGCTCGGCGATGGCTTCGATGATCAGGTCGCAGCCGGCCAGCACGTCGAGGTTGTCCTCGTAGTTGGCGACTTCGATCAGGGCCGCGTCTTCCTTGTTGCCCAGCGGGGCCGGCGACAGCTTCTTCAGGTTCTCGATGGCCTTCAGGACGATGGCATTTTTATTGGCGTTACCGCCGGAGCCTTGCTCCGGCTTGGCCGGCAGGTCGAACAGCACGACCGGGACCTTGGCGTTGACGCAGTGCGCGGCGATCTGCGCGCCCATCACGCCGGCGCCCAGCACGGCGACTTTCTTGACGATGAAATTAGTCATCTCTCGTAATCCTTAGTTAGGTCGTCGTCCCCGCGAAGGCGGGGATCCATACTGAAGCACCGAAGTCGGACGCGGTGCTTTGCTGCTCAGTGATTCGAGTTCCGGTGCTCAGCATGGGTCCCCGCTTTCGCGGGGACGACGGTAAGTGTGATGGTGCGTAGTTAGAACAGGTCTGCGTCCAGCGCCGTCAGGTTGCTTGCGCCCGAACGTGCCTGGCGGATCAGCATCGCGGTTTCCGGGTACAGGCGGGCGAAGTAGAAGCGTGCGGTCGCCAGTTTCGATTCGTAGAACTTGTCGCCCGAATCCTTCTTGGCCAGCGCGATCTTCGCCATCTGCGCGAAGAAGTACGAGAACACCATGTGGCCCACGACGCGCAGGTAAGGCACGGCGGCGGCGCCCACTTCGTCCTGGTTCTGGAAGGCCTTCATGCCGATTTCCATCGTCAGCTTGCCGACCTTCTCGCCCAGTTCGCCCAGCGGGCTCACGAATTCGGACATCTGCTCGTCCAAGCCGTTGTCTTCGACGAACGCCTTGATCTTCTCGCCGAACGCGCGCAGCTTGGCGCCGTTGTCCATCAGGATCTTACGGCCCAGCAGGTCCAGCGACTGGATCGTGTTGGTGCCTTCGTAGATCATGTTGATGCGGGCGTCGCGGACGTACTGCTCCATGCCCCACTCGGCGATGTAGCCGTGGCCGCCGTACACCTGCATCGCTTCCGACGTGGCGATCCAGCCGTTGTCGGTGATGAAGGCCTTCACGACCGGGGTCAGGAGCGCGACTTCGCCGGCGGCTTCCTTGCGGACTTCTTCGTCCGGGTGGTTCAGTTCGCGGTCGATCTGCAGCGCGACGTACGAGGTCAGCGCGCGCGCGCCTTCGGCATACGCCTTGGCGGTCAGCAGCATGCGGCGCACGTCCGGGTGGACGATGATCGGGTCGGCCGGCTTGTCCGGTGCCTTCGGGCCCGACAGGCTGCGCATCTGGATGCGGTCCTTGGCGTACACGAGCGCGTTCTGGTACGCGACTTCGGTCAGGCCCAGCGACTGCATGCCGACGCCCAGGCGGGCGGCGTTCATGAACACGAACATCGCGTTCAGGCCCTTGTGCGGCTGGCCGATCAAGGTGCCGATCGCGCCGTCCAGGTTCATCTGGCAGGTCGAGTTGCCGTGGATGCCCATCTTTTCTTCGATGGCGCCGCAGGTGATGCCGTTGCGGGCGCCGACCGAACCGTCGGCGTTCGGCAGGAACTTCGGCACGAGGAACAGCGAGATGCCTTTCGAGCCTTCCGGCGCGTCCGGCAGGCGGGCCAGCACCAGGTGGACGATGTTTTCCGACATGTCGTGCTCGCCGGCCGAGATGAAGATCTTCGAACCGGTGATGCTGTAGGTGCCGTCGGCCTGCGGTTCGGCCTTCGTGCGCAGCAGGCCCAGGTCGGTGCCGCAGTGCGCTTCGGTCAGGCACATCGTGCCGGTCCACTCGCCCGAGACGAGCTTCGGCAGGTAGAACTTCTTCTGGTCGTCGGTGCCGTGTTCCTTCAGGCACTCGTACGCGCCGTGCGACAGGCCCGGGTACATGGTCCATGCCTGGTTCGACGAGTTCAGCATCTCGTAGAACGAGTTGTTCAGCGAGACCGGCAGGCCCTGGCCGCCGTATTCCGGATCGCAGGCCAGCGCAGCCCAGCCGCCTTCCACATACTGTTTATAGGCTTCCTTGAAACCCTTGGGCGTGGTGACGGTCTTGGTGGCGGCGTCGTAGTGGCAGCCTTCGCGGTCGCCGCTGTGGTTCAGCGGGAACAGCACTTCCTGCGTGAATTTCGCGCCTTCCTCCAGCACCTGGTTGATGATGTCGGCGTCGATCTCCTGGTACGCCGGCAGGTTCTTGAATTCTTCGGTGACGTTGAGGAACTCGTGCAGAACGAACTGCATATCACGAAGTGGCGCGACGTACTGACCCATGGTTGTTCTCCTGACAGGTGAATATTTTGTGTGAATTACTGGGCGCTGGCGGTATCCGCCTGGCTGTTTTGCTTGTTGGGATTGCGGTAATCTTCGACCAGGCGCGCGAAGCCGCGGTGCGCGCGGTCGACCGTGCCCGGGATGCGCAGGAAGCGCGCATCGTGGTGCACCGCCAGCACGAGGCCATACATCTCGTACACGAGTTGCTCGGGGTCGGTGCCCGGCTTCAGGTCGCCGCAGTCGATCGCCTGTTGCGCGCAGCGCAGCAGGGCGCCCTGCCACGTGCGGACCATGGCGACGAGTTCTTCGCGGATCGGCCCCGGGCGGTCGTCGTATTCGACGGCACCACTGATATAGATGCAGCCGGACGCGATCTCGACCGAGACGCGCTTGAGCCAGCGATTGAACATCGCCTCCAGGCGCGGCAGGCCGCGGGATTCTTTCAGGCTGGGGAAGAAGACTTCCTGCTCGAAGCGGCGGTGGTACAGCTTGAGCACGTCGATCTGCAGGTCTTCGCGCGACCCGAAGTGCGCGAACACGCCCGATTTGCTCATATTCATGCGGTCGGCCAGCAGGCCGATCGTCAGGCCTTCCAGACCGTCGCGGCTGGCGAGCTCGAGCGCAACATCGAGGATGGCGGCCCGCGTCATCTCGCCCTTGCGCATGCTCATCGATTTAGCTGTCGTATTAATAATATGCCTCGCGTAAGTCGGAAGCTCGATAACCCTACTGCGCGTTGCAGCTTTGGCGGGGGCGCCTAGCCCTGCGATGCTCGCTGTACTGCTCGTACAGCTGCGCTTCTCGGCCAAATCTGCTGCCGCTCACTACGGGTTCTCGAAGTTCCTTTTCTCTAGTCGAAAAAATCCGAACGCTCGTACTATTATCTACCAGCCGTGAAATGTCAAACGGGAACTTAGAGGCGACGTTCTAGTGTGTCGTCAGCCGCCCGCACGGGTGATGGCGCGGCGGTCGCGCTTGGTCGGGCGGCCCTTGATCGTGCTGCCCGGTTCGGGGAACAAACGGCGTGCTTCCTGATCGTTTTCCCTACGGACGATACTCTCTTCCGTCTCGCGGTACAACGCCTGGGCGACGGGTGCCGGCCCGCGCTTGTCGGACAGGCCCAGCACGACCACCTCCCAGCGGTTCGAACCGTTGTCGATGAAAATCTTATCATCGACTTTCACGGAGCGGGCGGGTTTGACGGGCTCGCCGCCGATCCGCACGCGGCCCCGGTCGACCGCATCCGCCGCCAGCGAGCGCGTTTTAAAAAAACGCGCGGCCCACAGCCATTTGTCGATCCTTACGTTGTCACTCTCTGTCATAGCGTCTTTCCATCATGCGTAGCCGATCGCGACGACCCGCATGGTCAATTTATAGAGAAGATAGGCCATTTCGTGGCCGCAGCGGTGCACCCAACCGAGTTGCCGCAGATCATCCAGGCACACCTGCACGCCATCGGCCACGCCCCGCTCGATCTGACGGGCCAGCGTGCCGGCAAATTGCGCATCGCGCACGACGACGTTCGCTTCCTGGTTGACGAACAGCGACAGCCCGTCGCAGTTGCTGGAGCCGACCGTGGCCCAGTTGTCGTCCACGACGCAGACCTTCGCGTGCAGCTGCGTCTTGCGGTACTCGACGATGCGCACGCCGGCCGCCAGCAGCTGCGGGTAGAACGACGACGCGACGGCATCCTGCATGCGGAACTCGCCGACACCGATCATCAAGCACACATCGACGCCGCGCCGCGCGGCCTGGCACAGCGCCTCGCGGAACTTGCGGCCCGGCGCGAAATACGGCGTGGCCATCAGCACGCGCTTGCGCGCACGGCCGATCGCCTGCAGGTAGGCACGCTGGATCGTGCGGCGGTTGCGCAGGTTGTCGCGCACGACGAACGCGGCGCGCATCGGGTGGTCGCCCAGCGCGGCCGGCTGCCTGCGCATTTCCCGGAACAAATTAATCCGACGGACGAGCGGTAGATGCCCGGCCCGCGCCCACTGGGCCTGGGCCTCGCGGTGGATTTCCGCGACGAGCGGCCCCTGCACGCGCACGGCGAAATCCCAGCGGGGTGCCGGCAGCGGCGCGTGCGGCTCGTAATCGTGCAGGTTGTCGTCGTTCGTGTTGATGCCGCCGACGAACGCGACTTCGCGGTCCATGACGGCGATCTTGCGGTGGCTGCGCGCGGCACCGCGCTTGAACCACGGATTGAACATCCGATAATGCACGCAGACCGCACAGAATTCCTCTTTCAGCCGCAAGGCGACGCGGTTGCCGGTGCCGAACCAGTCGGCCAGCACGCGCACCTTGACACCGCGCTGCGCGGCACGGATCAGCGCGTCGGTGACGGCGCGCGCCGTGTCGTCCTCGGCATAGATATACGTCTCGTACAGGATCTCGTGCCGGGCCGCGTCGATGGCGGCCAGCAGCGCCGGGAAATAAGTGCTGCCGCTTTCGAGGAGGGTAACGTCGTTGTTGGCTACATACGTAACGGTGCGCATCGCTATGCCAGCTGCAGGTTGGCCACGATCGGTGCGTGGTCCGACAGGCGCGCCCACTGCGGGCCGTGCAGCACTTCGGCATGCTCGACCTGGAAGCCGCGCACATAGATCCGGTCGAGCCGGAACCAGGGCAGCGCGGCAGGAAACGTCCGCGCCGGCACCAGGCGTTTTTCGCGCCCGGCCGCATTCCGCACCATATCACCGATCCGCGCGCCGAACCGCGCCGGCCGCTCCAGTTCATCGAATACCTCAACGACGCCCAGTTTCAACCGCAGGCAATCGCTCAGGGTATTGCGCCAGTCGTTGAAGTCGCCGGCGATGATAACGGGCTCGTCCGGACGTGCGGAGTCCTGCACGCACTGGACCAGCGCCTCGGTCTGGCGCCGGCGGCTGACTTCGAACAGGCCCAGGTGCACGACGTAGCAGTGGACATTGCCGGACGGGGTCTCCAGCACGCAATGCAGGATGCCGCGCTGTTCGTAGGCGTGGTCGGAGACGTCGTGGTTGTTCTGGTTCGAGATCGGAAAACCGGACAGCAGCGCGTTGCCGTGGTGGCCATGGTCGTACACGGCATTCATACCGTAGGCGGCATGCAGGTTTTCACCCGCAAAGAACTCGTGCTGGGCCTTTTCGGGCCAGTGATGATGGGGGGTGCGCACCTTTTCGCCGTAGCGGGCCTGGTAGCGGTCGTGCCGGCCCTGCACCTCCTGCAGGAACACGACGTCCGCATCGAAGGCACCGATGGCTTTTTTCAGCGCCAACACGCGCGGCGTACTACGGAAGGAAGAGACGCCCTTGTGGATGTTGTAGGTCGCAACACGGATTTTCATGGGAACATTGTAACCCCATCAGTCCGTGCCTTTCCGGGGCGGGGAGCGCAATCGTGCGCCGGTGGGCGCCTTTCCCGGCTTCTGGCCGGGAAAGGCGTTGGGACTGCTCAGGGGGCGACGGCGCGCATGTAATCGCCGTTCGGCAGAGGACGCGCTTCCGGTGGGATGACGGGGTCGCGGTAGACCGGATTGGTGCGCAACGGACCCATCAGGCGGAGACCGCTCAATAGCTCGATGCACAGGTAATCGTTATCGACGCCAACGTCCTTGACCTTCTGCTCGTGTCTGCGTTCGCTCATGATTCCTCCCTTTGTTGGACATTGCTAAATTGAAAAGTCGCCAGAAACGACTTGTGGAACTTAATGAAATCATTTCTAGCTGTCAAACAAGCGATTGTATTGTGTGCATCAAATTTTAGGAAATTTAATTCCGTTTGTACAATGGAGAAAAACTGCCCGATGTAACAATCGAGCAGAATTGGCCATGCCAAAACTCTCAAAATTACGCGGATTGATGAGTTCGCAGGACGGTTTCCTGAATTTTGACTCGGCCAGCCCCAGGAAGTTCCAGGTTGGCGATTAGATGACGACGCCCGCCTCGGGCACCGGCTGGAAGCGCGGCAGGACGACGCGGAACAGGGTTCCCTTGCCCACTTCGCTCTGCACCTCGAAGCGGCCGCCGTGCTTCTGCACGATCCCGTACGACAGCGACAGGCCGAGACCCGTGCCTTTGCCCACCGGCTTGGTCGTGAAGAAGGGCTCGAAGATGCGGCCCAGCCGGTCCTCGGGGATGCCCGTGCCGGTGTCCTCCACCTCGATCCACACGTGCTTCTCGTCGTGGCCCGTGCGCAGCGTGATGCGGCCGTGCTTCTCGATCGCGTGCGCCGCATTGACCAGGAGGTTCATGAAGACCTGGTTCAGCTGCGACGGGTAGCATTCGATCTGCGGGATGCTCCCATACTCCTTGGTCACCTCGGCCTTGTACTTGATCTCGTTCCAGACCACGTTCAGGGTGCTGTTCAGGCCCGCCTCGATGTCGGCGTACTGCAGGTCGCCGCCGTCCACGTGCGAGAAATCCTTCATGTCCTGCACGATGCGCCGCACGCGGTCGATGCCGTCGAGCGATTCGCGCAGCAGCGGCTCCAGGTCCTCGCGCAGGTACTCGGCGTCGACTTCGTCTTTTACCCGCGCGATGCCGGCGCGGTCTTCGGGGCTGAACGCGCCTTCCAGCGCCGCGTAGCTGTCGAGCAGCCGCAGCATGCCCTGGGCGTACCGCTGCAGGCTGCCCAGGTTCGAATTGACGAAGCCGATCGGGTTGTTGATCTCGTGCGCGACGCCGGCCGCCAGGACGCCGATCGACGCCATCTTCTCCGACTGCAGCAGCTGGCTCTGGGCCTCGCCCAGCTTCTTGATCAGCTCCGCCTGGCGCGCCTTTTCCTTTTCCAGCGTGGCATTCGCCTCCTGCAGGGCGCGCGTGCGTTCGCGCACCTTCGATTCGAGCAGGTCGCGCGACTCGCGCAGCGCTTCCTCGGCCCGATGGCGCTCGGTGACGTCGGTGTAGCCGAACACCCGCCCGATGATGCGCTCGCCCAGGAACTGCGGACGCGAGCGGCATTCGAAGAAGCGGCCGTTCTTCAGGCGGAACAAGTCCTGCGTCTCGGTCGTATCGGCCACCTGGCGCAGCTGGCTGCGGACCAGGTCGCCCTGCTCCACCTGGCCCGCGATGTATTCGACGATGCCGTCGTCGTCGCCGGCCTGCAGCAGCGCGGCCGGGATCTCCCACATCGCCGAGAACAGGCGGTTCATGCTCGTGATCTTGCCGTGCCAGTCGACCACGAGGATGCCGTCCGCGGTGGACTCCAGCGTCGTGCGCAACTGGGCCAGGGTCTGCTCGAGCAGGGCCTCGACCTGGCGCTCGTGGCGGCAGTCCTGCGCGCGCACGAGGAGCAGCGGGCGGTCGCCGTCGTGGAGTACGTCCACCGACTTCATCACCGTCAGCAGCGACGTGTCGGCGCACAGGTACTCGCCCTCCTGCGCCTCGAAGCCGAGATACTGGCCGCCGCGCACCTCTTCCCAGTAGAACACGTCCTGCAGCGAGCTTTCGATGTCCGTGATGAGCATGTCGCGCAGCTGCGCGGCCGCGTAGCCGAGCGTCTGTTCGACCTTGCGATTGGCGACGAGGATGCGCAGGTCGGCCGGGTCGACCAGCATCACCATGTGCGGGCTGTGGTCGACCATCAGCTGGTGCAGGTTCATGGCTGGCTCCTCCGCGCCGGGTCACCCGCGTCGAAGTAATAGCTGACGCGTTTGCGCGGGCTGAGGTAGTTGTAGATGTCCTTGGGCACCTGGGACGGGCGGATCGACTTCACGATGTTCAGGTCCGGCTGTGTCTCGAGGTTGACGACGATCGCTTCCTCGCGCGGCACGCTGGCCTCGTAGATCATCACCTGCGGCCTGGTCGGCTTGGCGGTGTTGACGTTGACGCACATGCCGACGACGCCGTTGGCCAGCTGGACGATCGTGCCCGGCGGGTACACGCCGAGGCAGCGGATGAACACCTGCAGCAGCTTCGGGTCGAAGCGGCTGCGCATCTTGGCGAACATCAGCGACAACGCCTCGTGCGGCGTGAGCGAATCGGCCGGGTTGCGCGGGTTGCACAATTCGTCATAATGGTTCGCGATCGCGACGATGCGGGCGAGGATGCTGATCGCCTCCCCTTGCAGGTGGCGCGGATAGCCGCTGCCGTCGAACATCTCGTGGTGGTCGCGGATGATGGCGAGCGCGGGTGCCGCGAGGCCCAGCTTCCTGCCGATCTCGTAGCCACCCTCGCAATGCGTTTCGACCAGCGCCTGCTCGGCGTGGTTGTAGGCATCGAGCTTGTTCAGCACCTTGTCCGGGATGTTCTTCGTCCCGACGTCGTGGAACAGCGCGCCCATGCCGAGCAGGCTGGCCACCTCGTGCGGCAGCTTGATGTCGCGCGCGATCATCATCGACAGCATCGTGACGTTGAGCGAGTGGACATAGATTTCCTCGCCGCCCAGCTTGTCGCCCATCAGGTTGATCGCCAGCTCGGGCGCGGACAGGATCGACTCCGTGATCTGGCCGATCAATTTGCCGGCCACGCGGACCGTTTCGGCCGGCTGGGAAAACAGGTTGCGGTCGATGTCGCGGATCGCGCGCGCCGTGTTCACGAACGCCTGCTCGATGCGGGCCGCGTTCTCGCGCTGCTCGCGGATGCGTTCCATCATCTCTCGTTTCGCCGCCATGACCGGCGACTCGGCACGCGCCTCCGGCGACACCGGCGCCGCCGGCACAGGCTGCGCCGCTGCCGGTGCGGCCGTGGGCACGGGCCCGTCGCTGAGCGCGGGATCGACGCGGACCGTGGCCAGGCCCAGGCCGCGCAGGATGCGCAGCTGGTCCTCGGTCTTGACCTTGAAATGGCTGAACGCGAACGGGTGCTGGAACCATTTCAGGTCCAGGTAGACATACAGGCCGATCTGGACCTGGTCGATTGGGATAGTGACTGTATCGGCCATGAGAACGCCTCCTTCCAGACCGAAAGTATCAACTCCCGCCCATTTCGGTCAAGAAACATTTGTTGCCATGTGGAACTGATGGCACAATCCCGGCGGCGGCGCCACAATCAGGCGCCCGTCATCACCCGGTTGCGGCCCTGCTGCTTGGCGCGGTACAGCGCCTTGTCGGCTGCCCAGAACAGCGCCTCGGCATCCTGGGCGTGGGCGGGATAGGCCGCGACGCCGAACGACGCCGTCACCTTCTGCGGTCCCTCGCCCTCGGGGTGCGGCACGATGGCGGCCAGCGCGATGCGGATCGCCTCCGCGCGCGTGCCCGCGTCCGCCGCCGCGCACTCCGGAAGCAAGAGTACCATTTCCTCGCCGCCGTAGCGACAGGCGATGTCCCCTTCGCGGATACCGAGGCGCAGCTGCTGCGCGATGGTGCGCAGCACGGCGTCGCCGACGGCGTGGCCGTAGTCGTCGTTGACACGTTTGAAATGGTCGATGTCGACCAGCACGAGGCTCACGGGCACGTTCTTGCGGCGCGCCCGCGCCAGCTCGCGTTTCAGCGCGGCGTCGAAATGGCGCCGGTTGAACAGGCCCGTGAGCGGATCGAGCACCGATTGCCGGCGCAGCGATTCGCGCAGGCGCGCATTCCCCAGCGCCAGCGCGAGCTGCTCGGCGACCGTCACCGCGAGGCGTTCCTGTTCTTCGTAAGCCGGACCGGCGGCCAGGCCCTCGAGGTGCAGCATGCCCACGAGTTCATCGTGCGTGACGAGCGGGATGCACAGGCGTGCGGTCGTTTCATCCGCCGGCCTGCGGTAGTGCGCGCACGGCAGGTCGCTGGAACTCGCCGTGCGGTAGCGCGCCCCGTGGCGCAGCGACCAGCAGGACTCGATGTCGATCTCGGACGGCTGCTCGGACGGCGTGCCCCATTGCGTGTGCCGGTCCAGCACATGTTCGTCCTCGTCGCGCAGCAGGAACAACGTGCCGGACACGCCGGGCAACAGCTTCGGCAGCGAGCGCGCGATCACGGGCGCGGCATCGGGGACCGACGGCACGGCCTCCACGGCGCGCAGCAGTTCCGCGACAAATTTCAGTTCGCGGTTGTGGCGTGTCGTGAGCCCGACGGCCTCCGCAAGCTGGCCGGTCTGCGTTTCCAGCTGTCCGGCGATGGCGCGGCGCGCGCGCAGCATGCGCATGATGAGCAGCAGCAGGATCCCCAATGCGACGATGTTGCAGGCCGTGGCAGCGACGCTCACGGTGAACGAACGTGCGGAGCGGGCCAGCAGGTCGGCCTGCAGCGCGTCGTGCCGCGCCATGCTGCGCGCATCTTCCGCCGCCACGAGCCGGCGCATGTCGTCCATGTACTGCTTGCCGCGCAGGGAGCTGACGACGCGTTCCGTCGCCTCGAATCCCGCGCGGCGGCGCAGCTGGATGGTCTCGTCGAGTTCCGCCAGCTTCAGTTCCGCGAGGCGCGCGATGCGCCACGCGGTGGCCCGCTCGGCATCCGTGGGCGCCTTGTCCTTGGCGTCGTGCAGCACTCCGGGCAGCGTGCGCCGGACCTGTTCGTACGGTTCGAGGAAGACGTCGTTGCCAGTGATGACGAAGCCGCGCTGCGCCGTCTCGGCGTCGCGCATGGATGTCAGGATGTCATCGAGGCGCTGCTGCGCGCGCAGTTCGGCGCGCGATTGCGCCAGCAGATCGTTGACGGAGCGGTTCAGCCAGAACGGCACCGCCGCGATCAACACCATGACGATGAAGACGGCCAGGGCGACGAACTTCAGATGTCTTGCGCTGCGCATGCGAGTAGGCGGCTTTCGATTGCTATAAGGCAAGGGAAAATAGCACAATTCCCGCCACGCACGATTGAGAAACAAGCGTTATTTATCGTCCACGTGGCGGGGCAATTGCAGGATCGCTTCCGCGTTCGACGAGGAGAAGCACTGATCTGCCGCTTCCAACAACGGCAGCCATGCATATTGCAGATGCTCGCGCGGCGCGAGGGTAATCGGGATGTCGCGCGGGACGCAGACGGAGAACACGTGTTCCGTGTTGTGGGTGACCCCGGGCGCGTAGCGGTGGCGCCAGGTCTGGTAGATCTCGTAGACGTTGGACAAGAGCCAGTCCTTGAGGACGATGCGCTCGCCGTCGGCCACGATGCCCGTTTCCTCGAACAGTTCGCGCGTGGCCGTTTCCAGCAGCGGTTCGTCGGGACGGTCGAGGGAACCGGTGACGGATTGCCAGAAGCCGGGGCGGTCGGCGCGTTCGATCAGGAGCACGTCCAGGTCGGCGGTGTGGATGACGACGAGGACGGATTCGGGGATTTTGTGGGGCATGCCCACATTGTAGCGTCAAACAACGTCGCCCTCGCGAAGGCGGGGGCCCATGCTGAGCATGACATTGCCAACTCAGCATGGAGGGATAATGCCGGGGGCATTATCCCGCTTTCGCGGGAACGACGTGGTGATTCTTAGGCGACCTTCGGCTCGTTACGCAGACGGATATGCAGCTCTTTCAGCTGCTTCTCGTCGACTTCCGACGGCGCGTTGGTCAGCAGATCCTGCGCGCGCTGGGTCTTCGGGAACGCGATCACGTCGCGGATCGACTCGGAGCCGGTCATCAGCGTGATCAGGCGATCCAGGCCGAACGCCAGGCCGCCGTGCGGCGGGGCGCCGTACTGCAGGGCGTCGAGCAGGAAGCCGAACTTCAGCTGCGCTTCTTCCGCATCGATCTTCAGCGCGCGGAACACCTTGCTCTGGACTTCTTCGCGGTGGATACGGATCGAGCCGCCGCCCAGTTCCCAGCCGTTCAGGACCATGTCGTAGGCCTTGGCGATGCAGGCGCCCGGGTTCGTTTCGAGCATGTCT
This sequence comes from Massilia orientalis, assembly GCF_030411975.2. Lineage (NCBI taxonomy): Bacteria > Pseudomonadati > Pseudomonadota > Betaproteobacteria > Burkholderiales > Oxalobacteraceae > Massilia > Massilia orientalis. Next base: position 111,834 of record NZ_JASNRB020000004.1, read on the forward strand.
TCGTGGCCGTCCTTCGGTGCCGTGAACGGGTGGTGCGTCGCGTTCCAGCGGTCGCCGTCCTCGTCGTACTCGAACATCGGGAAGTCGATGACCCACAGCGGCGCCCACTTGTCTTCGAACAGGCCGGCCTTCTTGCCGAATTCCGAGTGGCCGATCTTCACGCGCAGCGCGCCCATCGAGTCGTTCACGACCTTGGCCTTGTCCGCACCGAAGAAGATCAGGTCGCCGTCTTCGGCACCGGTCAGTTCCAGCACTTTCGCCAGGACGTCGTCCGAGATGTTCTTGACGATCGGGGACTGCAGGCCGTCGCGGCCCTTGGCCTTCTCGTTGACCTTGATGTAGGCGAGGCCCTTGGCGCCGTAGATGCCGACGAATTGCGTGTACGCGTCGATTTCCGAACGCGGCATCGAACCGCCCTGCGGCACGCGCAGGCCGACGACGCGGCCGCCCACCATGTTGGCGGCGTTGTTGAAGACCTTGAATTCGACGGTCTTCATCAGCTCCGTCAGTTCGGTGAACTGCAGCTTCACGCGCATGTCCGGCTTGTCCGAACCGTACGACCCCATCGCGGTCGCGAAGTCCATCACCGGGAACGGGTTCGGCAGGTCGATGCCGGCGGCGTTCTTGAAGACGACGCGCATCATGTCTTCGAACAGGTCACGGATTTCCTGCTCCGTCAGGAACGACGTTTCGCAGTCGATCTGGGTGAATTCCGGCTGGCGGTCGGCGCGCAGATCTTCGTCGCGGAAGCACTTGGTGATCTGGTAGTAGCGGTCGAAGTTGGCGACCATCAGCAGCTGCTTGAACAGCTGCGGCGACTGCGGCAGCGCGAAGAAGTTGCCCGGGTTGACGCGCGACGGCACCAGGTAGTCGCGCGCGCCTTCCGGCGTGGACTTGGTCAGCATCGGGGTCTCGATGTCGATGAAGCCGAGGTTGTCCAGGTACTTGCGCACTTCCATCGACACCTTGTAACGCAGGCGCAGGTTGTGCTGCATCTGCTGGCGGCGCAGGTCGAGCACGCGGTGCGTCAGGCGCGTGGTTTCCGACAGGTTGTCGTCGTCCAGCTGGAACGGCACCGGCACCGAAGCGTTCAGCACTTCCAGCCTGGTGGTGTTGATCTCGATCTTGCCCGACTTCAGGTTGGCGTTGGCGGTGCCCTCCAGGCGGTTCACGACGGTGCCCGTCACGCGCAGGCAGTACTCGTTGCGCACGTGCTCGGCGACCTTGAAGACCTCCGCATTGTCGGGGTGGCAGACGACCTGCACGAGACCTTCGCGATCGCGCAGGTCGATGAAGATCACGCCGCCGTGGTCGCGACGACGGTGCACCCAGCCGCACAGGCTGACGGTTTGGCCCAGCAGCTCTTCGGTCACGAGGCCGCAGTAGTGAGTACGCATGGAGGACATAGTTTTTCGATCCTGGTTGGTTGATTCGGTGGGCCCGCTCATGGCTGGCCCTGGATTCTTTGCTGCGTTGTTGGTTCTATTCCGCGGTGGCGGGGGCGTGCGCCCCGGCCGCCGCATCTAGCGGCGGCGGCGGCGCCACGACGCCCATCGAGACGATGTACTTGAGGGCCGCGTCGACCGACATGTCCAGTTCCACGACGCGGCTCTTTTCCATCATCAGGAAGAAGCCGGACGTCGGGTTCGGGGTGGTCGGCACGTACACGCTCACGTACTCGCCCACCAGGTGGTTCTTGACGTCGCCGCCCGGCACGCCGGTCAGGAAGGCGATCGTGTACGAATTCTCGTGCGGGTACGGGATCAGGACGGCCTTGCGGAACGCGTTGCCCGACGACGAGAACAGCGTGTCCGACACCTGCTTGACGCTGCCGTAGACCGAGTTCACGACGGGAATGCGCTGCAGCAGCCGCTCCCACATGCGCACGAACCATTTGCCGACCAGGTTATTGGTCAGCACGCCGGTCAGGAACACGATGGCCAGCGTGATGATGGCCCCGAGGCCAGGGATGTACGTGCGCGGCTGCCACTCGCTCGGCACGAGCACGAGCGACTGGTCCAGCGTGCTGATCACGAAGTTCAGTACCCAGGCCGTGATCGCCAGGGGAACCAGGACCAGCGCGCCTGTAATGAAATATTTACGCATCGATTGTCGTGACGGATCTCGTCCGAGGATTTGTCGGGTGCTCATTATGCGCCGGCCGCGATGGGCCGGCGCCGCGGTCAGGTACTGCTGCTGTCCTTCGCCGGCGCAGCGGCCGGCGCCGGCGCGGGCGACGCGTCGGTGCTGCTGCCCGTGCCATTGTCGGACGACGTCGCCGCCGGGGCCGTGCCCGTTGCCGGCGCAGAGCCACCGCGGAAGTCGGTCACGTACCAGCCGGTACCTTTCAATTGGAAACCGGCGGCGGTGACTTGCTTCTTGAACGATGACTTGCCGCACGAAGGGCAAACGGTCAGAACCGGATCGGAAATCTTTTGCAGCACATCCTTGGCAAAACCGCATTCATCGCAGCGGTAGGCGTAAATCGGCATCTGAATACTCCGCAAAAATCATCAAAACCCTGAATTATAAAGCTTTTGCGGCACCGATGGACGCCTGGCCGGCTTGGTGCATTGTGGAAACAGTGTTGTTTTTCGTCAGCGCACGATTGTTTTCTGTTTGCCGAACGTCAACTTAACTGATTAAATAGCATTCTTAGCAGCAATGCTGCACAAGGATTAAGAAACAGAAGTTTGCGCGACCGGCTTCCGGCCCGCCGCAATACCGCAGAAAAGCACTTCACTCAGGGCCCGCTTGCGGGCCCTTTTCTTTCCATAGTCCACATGGACACTTCACTGCTCGATGCCGTGCGCAGGTACGCGGACACCCACGTCGGCCGCGACGGTGCCGCGTCGACGCCGATTCGGGGCCTCACGGCGATCCGCGCGGCCGCACGCACCGAACTGAGTTACCAGATCCAGCGCCCGCTGGTATGCCTGGTGCTGCAGGGCGCCAAGCACGTCACGATGGGCACGCAGTCCTTCACCTTCCGCGCCGGCGACTCCCTCGTCATCACCGCCGACGTGCCGACGGTCAGCCAGGTCACCGAGGCGAGCCTGGCCGCGCCCTATTATTCGCTCGTGCTCGACCTGGACCCAGCCGTCATCGCCACCCTGGCGACGGACATGGCGGCCAGCGGCGACGCCGACGGCGCGCCGGTGCGGATCGAGTCGACCGACAGCCACGCCGCCGACTCGGCGCTGCGCCTGATGCGCCTGCTCGACCGCCCGGCCGCGCTGCCGGTGCTGCAGCCGGCCCTGATACGCGAGTTCCACTACTGGCTGCTGGCCGGACGCCATGGTGCAGCCATCCGGCGCCTGGGCCTGCCGGACAGCCACGTGCGCCGCGTCGCCCGCGCCGTCGCCCTGCTGCGCGCCGAGTACACGCAGCGGCTGCCCGTCGAGAAGCTGGCCGAGGTCGCGGGCATGAGCCCGTCCGCGTTTCACCAGCACTTTCGCGCCGTGACGTCGCTCTCCCCGCTGCAATTCCAGAAACAGCTGCGCTTGATCGAGGCGCGCCGCCTGATGCTGGCCGAAGGTGTCAATGCCAGCCATGCCGCGTATGCGGTCGGCTACGAAAGCGTGCAGCAGTTCACGCGCGAATACGGGCGCATGTTCGGCAAGCCGCCGATGCGCGACGTCGCGGACGCGCAGCAGCGCCTGGACGCCGCCTGAATCAGATCACCTGGCCGCCCGACACTTCGATGCGCTGACCGGTCATCCAGCCGTTGCCGTCGCCCAGCAGGTTGGCGATCACCGGTCCGATGTCGTCCGGCACGCCCACGCGACCGAGCGCCGTCATCTGCGCGAAGACCGCATTCAGGCCGGGCGTGTCGCGCACGGCGCCGCCGAGGAAATCCGTCTCGATGGCACCCGGCGCCACCGTGTTGACGGTGATGCCGCGCCGGCCCAGTTCCCGGGCCAGATACACGGACAGCACTTCGACCGCGCCCTTGGCCGCCGCGTACGCGCCAAAGCCGGGATACGACACGCGCGTCAGTCCGGACGACAGGTTCACGATGCGGCCGCCGTCCGCCAGCAGCGGCAACAGCGCCTGCGTCAGGAAGAACACGCCCTTCACGTGGACGTTCATCAGACGGTCGAACTGCGCCTCCGTCGTGTCTTCGATCGCGGCCATGTCGCCGTGGCCGGCGTTGTTGACGAGGTGGTCGACACGGTCGCGCTGCCAGACGTCGCGCAGGCCGGCGCGCACGTGCTCGACGAACAGCGGGAAGCGGGCCGTGTCCCCGACGTCGAGCTGCAGCGCCAGCGCCCTGCGGCCCAGCGCGCGGATCTCGTCGACGACCGCACGGGCATCGTCCGCGCGGTTCTGGTAAGTGAGGATGACGTCGCCGCCGCCGCGGGCGATGTGCAATGCGGTATTGCGGCCAAGGCCGCGGCTGGCGCCGGTAACAATGGCGATCTTTGCCATGATGTGCTCCTTTGGTGATTGAGGAGCAGCGAGTATCGGGCGCCGTGGGGCCCGGCCGTTGCCGGAAACCGGGCCGTTTTTGCCTGATTCTACAAGCGCCGCCAGATCATCCAGCGTTCCTTGCCGGCGAAGACAGGGATCGAATCCTCGACGGGCTCGTCGGCGATGCACTCGAACGCGGGCTTCAGCAAGGCATCGAGCTCATCACGCACGATACCGAACGGCGGTCCCTTCGCCACATCGTCAAAGAAGAAATAGCCAGCCAGCAGGCCGCCCTGCCCCAGCAGTTCCGCCCAGCGCCGCGCCACGTCCGGCCGGCGTGCCCGCGGCAGCGCGCACAGGAACGCCTGTTCGTAGACCAGGTCCAGCGGCTTCTCCGGCGCATAGGCGAAGAAATCGGCTTGCCGGATGCGGTCCGCCCACGGTCCGGCCAGCGCGCGGGCGCGCGCGACGGCTTCGGGCGAAAAATCGATGGCGGTGGCGTCCCAGCCGGCCTCGCACATCAGCGTCAATTCGTGCGCGGAGCCGCAGCCAGGAATCAATGCCGACAACGGACGCGCCGACGCGGAGACGAACCGCCGCAACGCCGCCGGCACCCCGCCCCGTTCCCACGGCGTGAAATCGCGCTCGAAGCGCTCGTCCCAGAATTGCGGCGACAGCGGATCGCGGCTGGCGAAAGCGGGCGGCGCCGCCATCACGGCGTCCAGTGCAGGTGCCCGGCGACCTCCAGGCCGACGACGATCACCGTCAGCACGCCCGTCACGCAGGCGAGGAAGGCCAGCAGGCGATTGGTGCGGCGCTGCTGGTCGACCAGCTTGGCCATCAGGTCGCCCATGTCGAGGTCGCTGTACGCCCGCTTGTGCAAGACCTGGTGCACGAGGCGCGGCAGCTGCGGCAGGATCTGGCCGAAGCGCGGTGCCTCCGCCTTCAGGCGCTCGGCCATGCCACGCCAGCCGACCTGCTCGGCCATCCAGCGCTCCAGGTACGGTTTCGCCGTCTTCCACAGGTCGAGGTCCGGGTCGAGCTGGCGGCCCAGCCCCTCGATGTTCAGCATGGTCTTTTGCAGCAGCACGAGCTGCGGCTGCACTTCGACGTTGAACCGGCGCGACGTCTGGAAGAGGCGTAGCAGCACCTGGCCGAAGGAAATGTCCTTGAGAGGACGATCGAAGATGGGTTCGCACGTCGCGCGCACGGCCGCTTCCAGTTCGTCGACGCGGGTCTCGCGCGGCGCCCAGCCCGATTCGATGTGCGCCTCGGCCACGCGCTTGTAGTCGCGGCGGAAGAAGGCGAGGAAGTTCTGCGACAGGTAATCCTTGTCGAAGTCGTTCAGGGTGCCCACGATGCCGAAGTCCAGCGCGATGTAGCGCCCGAACGTATCCGGATCGATCGACACGAGGATATTACCCGGGTGCATATCCGCGTGAAAAAAGCCGTCTCGAAAAACTTGCGTGAAGAAGATTTCGACACCGTCGCTGGACAATTTCTTGAGGTCGACGCCGGCCGCGACGAGGCGGTCGGTCTGCGAGATCGGGATGCCGTTCATGCGTTCCATCACGATCACGCTGTTGGAACAATAGTCCCAGTACATCTCCGGCACCATCAGCAGATCGGAATTCGCGAAATTGCGGCGCAGCTGGCTCGCGTTGGCGGCCTCGCGCATCAGGTCGAGCTCGTCGTGCAGGTATTTGTCGAACTCGGCCACGACCTCGCGCGGCTTCAGGCGACGGCTGTCGGCCCACACCTTTTCGATGACGCCGGCGGCCATCTGCATCAGGGCAATGTCTTCGTCGATTGTGGTCTTCATGCCAGGGCGCAGCACCTTCACCGCGACCTGCTTGCCATTCTTGAGCTCGGCAAAGTGCACCTGGGCGATCGATGCGGATGCCACCGGGGTACGCTCGAACGATGCGAACAGCGTCTCCGGCGAGGCGCCGAGGGAACGCGTGATCTGGGCGACGGCCAGGTCGGAATCGAACGGCGGCACGCGGTCCTGCAGCAGCGACAGTTCTTCGACGATATCCGGCGGCATCAGGTCGGGCCGGGTCGACAGCACCTGGCCGAATTTCACGAAGATCGGACCCAGCTCTTCGAGCGCGAGACGCAGGCGGATCGCGCGCGGCGACGTGATGCGGCGCCAGAAGAAGACGGTATTGATCAGGCGGGCGGTACGGGGTACGTGGAGGCCGGAAATCGCGATCTCGTCCAGGCCATACTTGACGATGACGGTGAAGATCTTCAGCAGGCGCAGGAATTTCAGGATCATCAGTGGTCCGAAGGCGTGTCAGGGGTCGTCGGAACGGGAGCGATGCTGCGCGCGGCAAGCTTCTGCTCCAGTTTGGCGATGCGCTTGGCCGTGCGCTCGACGTCGTCGCGCAGGCGGCCGACGTCGTCGGCGAAATCATCGACAGTCGCCGGGCGCACGAGCACGCGGCGTTCTTCCAGCAGGAATTCGGCGACGTTTTCCGCGAGCCGGCGTCCGGCCGTGGCCGCGCCCGTCACCGCCGAGCGCGCACCGCCGGCCAGGCGCACGGCGCCGATCGGCCCCACCACGCGCTCGAGATCGTGCTCGGCATCCCAGCGCAGGCCCTTGGACAATTGCGAGATCGTGTTGGCGAACTCGGCGTCGCCCTCGATCCGTACGTACGAAAACGCGCGGTCGCGGTTCTGCAGGATCAGCGGCAGGTCGGAGAGCTTGACGTGGATGGTGACGCTGGCCGGGTCGTCGACGCCCGCCGTCTCGAGCATGCCGTCGCGCGCGACGCGCATGCGCAGGGCGAGGTGCCCGGTATCGATGACGGCGGTCTTGCCGGCATGGCGCATCAGAGCATCGCGCGCCCACGCTTCCTGTGCCAGCAGGTGATTAATCGTCGCCACGGCCGGAGCCGACGGCGACAGGAAAGAGGGAGTCGAAGACATGACGTGTTTTGTGCTCACAAAATAAAACCGCCCGGCATAGGTCGGGCGGTTTCGATCTTACCAGTTCACCAGAGCATAAACCCTGGAGCACGGAACTTTTCTTGCGAAAATTTCAAGTGATCTGCTGAATGCCCGCCAGGACCCAGCCGCCATTGCCGGCCAGCGGCTTGGCCAGGTTCCAGACTTCGACGAACGGTTCCGGCGCCGCGCCCGGCGCGTTGCGGATCATGCCGTTGAACTGGACGCTCGCCAGGTAATCGCGGTCGGTCGTCTCGATGCCCAGCAGCTGCGAATCGATGTTGACGACTTCCGTGTAGTCCGGCTGGCCGCCCCGTTCCTGGATCTGCAGCGACAGTTCGGCGTACACCTCGGGCGACGTGAATTCGCGCAGGTCGGCGAGGTCGCCGCGGTCCCAGGCCGCTTGCATGCGGATGAACGAGGACCTGGCGTGGCGCAGGAACGCTTCCGTGTCGAACCCGGCCGGCACGCCCCACTGCTCGTGCGCGGGCGCCGCCTTGTCGAGCGACGGCGCATTCGAGAAGCCCGACTGGAAGCCGCCCTGGTTGCCGGCATAGGCATTGTTCAGGCCCGAACCGATTTCCGGCGTGGCCGAGGCCGGCACGGGATTCTGGTTAAAACCCGTAAAAGTCGGGTTGGCCGGCGTGTCCTTGCGGCGGAACATGCGGATGATGAACATCACGGCGAACACGAGCAGCAGGATCATCAGCAGCGACGACAGGGCGCTGGCCATCGCGCCGCCGATGCCGAAGTGCGAGAACAGCGCACCCAGGCCAAGGCCCAGCAATGCACCACCCAGCACGCCTTTCCACATGCTCGGCCGCTTCTGCGGCACCTGGGCCGGCGCCATCGGGGCCGGCGCCGGACGCTGCTGGTACGACGGCTGCTGGGCAGGCGTCGGCGCCGGCGCGGGTGCGCGCATGCGGCTCACGGACTGCGACTGGCGGCCGAACGAACGGCCACCGCCGACCGGACGCGCATCGGCGACGCTCGACAGCGTCATCAGCGCGATCATCATGCTGGCCAAAAACTTTTTCATCAGCTCACCTCAAAGTTTGATGCCGGTGTGCAGTGCGGCCACACCAGCCGTCAGGTTGTAGTACTGCACTCTTTCCAGGCCCGCCGTTTCCATCATGCCCTTCAGCGTTTCCTGGTCCGGGTGCATGCGGATCGATTCCGCCAGATACCGGTAGCTTTCCGCATCGTTGGCGATGCGCTGGCCCAGCCACGGCAGCACCGAGAACGAATACACGTCGTACGGTTTTTGCAGCGGCGCCGCCACTTTGGAAAACTCCAGCACCAGCAACTTGCCGCCCGGCTTGAGCACACGGCGCATTTCCGCCAGAGCCTGATCCTTGTGCGTCATGTTGCGCAGGCCAAAGGCCACGCTGACGCGATCGAAATAATTGTCCGGGAACGGCAGTTTCTCCGCGTCACACAGTAAGGTGGGGGTGACCAGACCTTTGTTCAATAGACGATCGCGGCCCACGCGCAGCATCGACTCGTTGATGTCCGTGAGCCACACCTCGCCGCTCGGCCCCGCCGCCTTGGCGAATGCCTTCGACAAGTCGCCCGTGCCGCCGGCGATGTCGAGCACCTTGAAGCCGGGACGAATGCCCGCCTGGGCGATGGTGAACGCCTTCCACACGCGGTGCAGGCCGGCGGACATCAGGTCGTTCATCACGTCGTATTTGGACGCGACCGAGTGGAATACCTTGGCTACCTCGTGGACCTTCTCGTCTTCCGAGACGGTCTTGTAGCCGAAATGGGTGGTGTTGGTCATAGTAGCAAGCCGTTTAGTCTTGCCACATTATACAAGCGGGGGTCCGCCGCCCGGCTTAAAGATGACTTACCCGGGCGAACGCGAAGAAAACGTTTGCGTCGACGTCAATGTCGGCTTTACCACACACGATAACAATCGTGCATCCCGATTGTTAAAACTCTGCTTATAATGGTTTTCGCTCGCGCACAGTCTGGAACAGGGATGTTTATCGCTTAACCATGTGCTGCCGGCGATACTTCATTACTTGTTAAAAAAATTCTTGAGAGAGAGACACATGGCGACTGGCACCGTGAAATGGTTCAACGACGCAAAAGGCTTTGGCTTCATCAAACCTGACGATGGTGGCGACGATCTGTTCGCACACTTCTCGGCCATCAATTCGGCAGGCTTCAAATCGCTGGCGGAAAACCAGCGCGTCACCTTCGACGTGACCTCCGGCCCGAAAGGCAAGCAGGCCGCAAACATCCAGCCGCAGTAATTCCAGGCCGGTAAACGAAAAAGCGCCGTGTGCAAACCGGCGCTTTTTTCGTTTAGTGGCTACATCCACCGCTGCCGCAACCGCCGCCCTTCGGCCCGGCCGCCGGCACGGCACTGGCCTCGCGGCCGCTGTCGCCTCCATACCCCGCCGCGTGCAGGCGGCCCAGGTAGTCCTGCCACAGGACGTCATGCTCGTTGCCCAGCTTGTACAGATAATCCCACGTGAAGATGCCGGACTCGTGGCCGTCCGTGAACAGCGGCTTGACGCCATAGTTCCCGACCGGCTCGACGCCGCGGATGCCCACATCGCGCTTGCCGACCTGGAGTACTTCCTGGCCCGGGCCGTGGCCCTTCACTTCGGCCGACGGCGAGTACACGCGCATCAGCTCGAACGGGATGGAGAACGCGGCGCCGTCGTCGAAAGCGATTTCCAGGATCTTCGATTGCTGGCGGATGGTGAGGTTGGTGGGGTTTGCCATGGCTTGGAAGTATTGAAGCCGTCATTCCCGCGGAAGCGGGAATCCATGCCAAGTGTCTTCGATCGGCTCAGTATGGATTCCCGCGTGTGCGGGAATGACGGTATGTTGAGTACGGTGGTGACGCGCTATTTTACCGGCTCGCGAACCTGCGTGCGATCGCCTCCGCCAGCTTCGGCACCAGCTTCCTGCGCGCGGCCAGCACCGCCTCGTCCGTCGTGCGCTGCGCCTGCGCCCACACGGGCGCGGGGAAGTGCGCGTCGTCGGCGTAGCGCGGGATCACGTGCCAGTGCAGGTGCGGCACCACGTTGCCCAGGCTCGCCACGTTGACTTTCAGCGGCTGCATCACCTCGCGCACGGCGAGTTCGAGCTTCCACACCGCGTCGTTCAGCAGCAGGCGATCCGCATCCGCGAGGTCGCTCACTTCGCGCACATGGTCTTTCCAGATCACGCGCGCGAAGCCGGGGTAGTTGGCATCGTCGACGAGGATGACTATGAACTCGTCGTTGTCGACGACCGTCGAAGGTGTGGCAACTGAGGACAACTCGCAGAGTTCGCAGCCCACCACGCGCGTCATACAAGCACCCGCTCGATGCCGCCGTTGTTGGCGTTGGCCACGTAGTTCGGCATCCAGTTCTCGCCCAGCAGGTGACGCGCCATCTCGACGACGATGTAGTCGGCCGTGGTGCCCGAATCGTCGTTGTAGCGGTTCAGGCCCTGCAGGCAGGACGGGCAGCTCGTCAGGATCTTGACGTCGCCACCGAAACCGTCGGCGCGCAGCTTGTCGGCGCCCTTCACCATTTCCTGCTCCTTGCGGAAGCGGACCTGGGTCGAGATGTCCGGACGGCTCACGGCGAACGTGCCCGACTCGCCGCAGCAGCGGTCGTTCTTCTCGATCTTGACGTTGTCGACGGTCTGCACGAGCGCGTTCACGGTCTTCATCGAATCGCCCAGCTTCATCGGGTTGTGGCACGGTTCGTGGTACATGTAGCGCATCCCCGTCACGCCTTCCAGCTTGACGCCCTTCTCCAGCAGGTACTCGTGGATGTCCATGATGCGGCAGCCCGGGAAGATCTTCTCGAACTCGTAGGTCGCGAGCTGGTCGTAGCAGGTGCCGCACGAGACGAGGACCGTCTTGATGTCGAGGTAGTTCAGCGTGTTGGCCATGCGGTGGAACAGCACGCGGTTATCCGTCATCATCTTGTCGGCCTTGTCGTACTGGCCGGCGCCGCGCTGCGGATAGCCGCAGCACAGGTAGCCCGGCGGCAGCACGGTCTGCACGCCCACTTCCCACAGCATCGCCTGCGTGGCCAGGCCCACCTGCGAGAACAGGCGCTCGGAACCGCAGCCCGGGAAGTAGAACACGGCTTCCGTATCGGCGTTGGTGACCTTCGGATTGCGGATGATCGGGATGACCTTGTCGTCCTCGATGTCCAGCAGCGCGCGCGCCGTCTTCTTCGGCAGGTTGCCCGGCATCTTCTTGTTCACGAAGTGGATCACCTGCTCGCGGATCGGCGCCTTGCCGGTCGTCGGAGGCGGTGCCTTCGTCTGCTCTTTCGCGACGGCCTTCAGCACGGTCGCGCCGAGACGCTGGGCCTTGTAGCCCCAGTCGATCATCCCCTTGCGCATCGCGTTGATCGTCGTCGGATCGGTCGCGTTCAGGAAGAACATGCCCGCGCGGTGGGCCGGCTTGAAGCTGCGCTTGTCCATCTTGCGCAGCAGGTTACGCATGTTCATCGAGACGTCGCCGAAGTCGATGTTGACCGGGCACGGCGTCACGCACTTGTGGCACACGGTGCAGTGGTCGGACACGTCCTCGAATTCTTCCCAGTGGCGGATCGACACGCCGCGGCGCGTCTGCTCTTCGTACAGGAATGCTTCGATCAGCGCGGACGTCGCGAGGATCTTGTCGCGCGGCGAGTACAGCAGATTCGATTGCGGCACGTGCGTCGTGCACACGGGCTTGCACTTGCCGCAGCGCAGGCAGTCCTTGACGCTGTTGGCGATCTCGCCGATGTCGCTCTGCTGCATGATCAGCGACTCGTGGCCCATCAGGCCGAACGACGGCGTGTACGCGTTGCGCAGGTCGGCGTACGTGGTCTCGCTGTTCAGCAGCTTGCCCTTGTTGAAGCGGCCTTCCGGGTCCACGCGCTGCTTGTAGTCGCGGAAGTCGCGGATCTCGTCGTCGGTGAGGAATTCCAGCTTCGTGATGCCGATGCCGTGTTCGCCCGAGATGACGCCATCCAGCGAACGCGCCAGCTTCATGATGCGCTCGACGGCCTTGTGCGCGTCCTGCAGCATCGCGTAATCGTCCGAGTTCACGGGCAGGTTCGTGTGCACGTTGCCGTCGCCGGCGTGCATGTGCAGCGCGACGAACACGCGCGAACGCAGCACGCGCTTGTGGATCGCGGTGGCCTCAGCCAGGATCGGCTCGTAGGCCGCGCCATTGAAGATGTGGCGCAGCGGCGCGCGGATCTCCTGCTTCCACGAGACGCGCACGGTATGGTCCTGCACGACGTCGAACAACTTCGCGCCCGGCTGCTGAGCGAGGCGCGCCTGGAACGTGCCGGCGAAACCATCGAGGCCGACGTCGGCGAGCTTGTCGAGCACGTCGCCCAGCGGCTGGTCGAGGTTCGCCGTGATCCAGGTCCAGCGCGCCGCGACGCGGCCCAGCAGCTCGTCGGCCTGCTGCGGGCGGTCGCCGAGGATCTCTTCCTTCGACACGCCTTCGCCCGTCGCGTCGTCCGCCTTCGTCACTTCCAGGTTCCCGGCCGCGAAATAGGCGTGCAGTTCCTCGACGAGCTGCAGCTTGTTCTTGATCGACAGCTCGACGTTGATGCGCTCGATGCCGTCGGTGTACTCGCCCATCCGGTTCAGCGGAATGACGACGTCTTCGTTGATCTTGAAGGCGTTCGTGTGGCGCGCGATGGCCGCGGTGCGCGAGCGGTCGAGCCAGAATTTTTTACGTGCTTCCGGGCTGACGGCGACGAAGCCCTCGCCCACGCGCGTGTTCGCAAGACGCACGACTTCCGACGTGGCCAGCGCGACGGCGTTCTCGTCGTCGCCTACGATGTCGCCGAACAGCGCCATCTTCGGCAGCGTGCCGCGCTTCGATTTCGTCGCATAGCCGACGGCGCGCAGGTAGCGCTCGTCCAGGTGTTCCAGGCCCGCGAGGCGCAGGCTGGCGAATTCCGGCTTGCCGCTCTTCGGCAGGCTGTCGAGGTAATCCTTGATCTCGACGATCGACGGGATCGCATCGCGCGCCTGGCCGAAGAATTCCAGCGCGACGGTGCGCGTGAACTTCGGCATCTTGTGCAGGATCCAGCGCGACGACGTGATCAAACCATCGGTGCCCTCTTTCTGGATGCCCGGCAGACCGGCGAGGAATTTGTCGGTGACGTCCTTGCCGAGGCCTTCCTTGCGGAAGCGGCGGCCTTCGATGGCCAGCGTCTCGGTGCGGAACGGCGCACCTTTCGGCGCGCCCTTTTCCGACGGGTGCGTCCATTCGAGCTTGAACGTCGCGACCGGGGCGTCGTGGATCTTGCCCAGGTTGTGGTCGACGCGCGTGACGTCGAGCCAGTCGCCGTTCGGGTCGACCATGCGCCACGACGCCAGGTTATCGAGCGCCGTGCCCCACAGGACGGCCTTCTTGCCGCCCGCGTTCATCGCGATGTTCCCGCCGATGCACGAGGCGTGCGCGGACGTCGGGTCGACGGCGAACACGAAGCCGGCCTTCTCGGCCGCCTGCGACACGCGCTGCGTGACGACGCCGGCGCCCGTGAAGATGGTCGCGTAGTCGCGGTCGACGCCCGGCAGGCGCGTCATCTCGACCTCGCCCATCTGCAGCAGCTTTTCCGTGTTGATCACGGCCGACATCGGCGACAGCGGAATCGCGCCGCCCGTGTAGCCGGTACCGCCGCCGCGCGGGATGATGGTCAGCCCGAGTTCGATACAGCCTTTCACGAGGCCGGCCATCTCGTCTTCCGAGTCCGGCAGCAGGACGAGGAACGGGTATTCGACGCGCCAGTCGGTGGCGTCCGTCACGTGCGACGTGCGGTGCATGCCGTCGAAACGGATGTTGCGCTTGTCGGTGTAGCGGCCCAGCACGGCCTTGGCGCGCTTGCGCAGGTCGTAGGTGTCCGCGAATTCGCGGCCGAAGGCGTCGACGGCCTTGCGCGCGGCGACAAGCAGCTGCTCGACGGCGGCGCTGCGGCGCGCGGCGGTGGCCGGATCGGCTTCGCCGGCATCGACGGTCAGGCGGCGCTTGTCGACTTCCGCCAGGCGGTGATGCAGTGCCTCGATCAGCTTGGCGCGGCGCTTCGGGTTGTCCAGCAGGTCGTCCTGCAGGTATGGATTGCGGCGCACGACCCAGATGTCGCCCAGGACTTCGTACAGCATGCGGGCCGAGCGCCCGGTCTGGCGGGCACCGCGCAATTCATCCAGCAACTGCCACGATGACTCGCCCAGCAGACGGATCACGATCTCGCGATCGGAGAACGACGTGTAGTTATAGGGGATTTCGCGCAGCCGGATGGGTGCGTTTTCTTCGAGCAGGGCGTGGATATTGGCAGGAGCGTTCATGGGGAGATCGACTGTCGTACTGACGCGTAGGACTCTCTATTCTAGCTTATTGCGATGCACCACGCTGGGGAAGGAATAATTTTTGCAATGGCGAAAAAGCAGAAACGGGCGGAAAACGACGCTTTCGCGCAAATTTGTTTTGGTTGAATGCAAGATTTTCCAGCAAAAGCTCGGCGTGATGAAACAACAGGCATCTTATCCACGCCGGATGGACCCGTTCATCCGAACAGCTTGCTGCTCATCCCCCCCAGCCACTTCCACCACCCGTCCGGCACGTACAGCAGCGTGACCGTCATGAACACATAGCGCCCGAACTTGCCGATGGCCATATAGATGACGCTGGGCCAGAACGGCAGGTGCAGCCAGCCCGCCAGCGTGCACAGCGGGTCGCCGATGCCCGGCACCCAGGACAGCAGCATCGTCTTCGCGCCGTAGCGTTTGAGCCAGTGGAACCAGCGCGACGAGCGTTCCTTCGCGAAGGCGACCTTGGCGCGGTAGCCGATCCAGTAGTCGACGATGCCGCCCAGCGTGTTGCCCAGGGTGGCGACGAGGACGGTGGGCCAGAACATCGCGGGATTCGCTTTCACGACGGCGAACACGGCCGGCTCGGAGCCGAGCGGCAACAGGGTCGCGGAGACGAAGGCGATGAGGAATACCGACGTGAGCCCGACAGTGGGCACGGCGAGGAATTTCAGCAGCCATAGGACGGCGGATTCGATCATCGGCAGGAAAGGATGGACGGCGGACGGATAAGTTGAGTACATTATAATGAGGAGAAACACCTCGCAACGACACGGTACGCCAGGCTCTACCAAGCTTACGTGCCGCACTGCTCGCCTCGGTTACCCACCAAGCAGGACAGTCAGCGTCGCCCCGGAACCCGAACAGCCCCGCACCGATCATGACTACCGACTACCTCAAGAAAATCCTCACCGCGCGCGTCTACGACGTAGCCGTCGAAACCCCGCTGGAGTACGCCCCCAGCCTGTCGAAGCGCACCGACAACAAGATTTACCTGAAGCGCGAGGACATGCAGAGCGTGTTCAGCTTCAAGCTGCGCGGCGCCTACAACAAGATGGCCAACCTGTCGGAATCGCAACTGAAACGCGGCGTGATTTGCGCGTCGGCCGGCAACCACGCCCAGGGCGTCGCCATGTCGGCGGCGCGGCTGAACTGCCGTGCCGTGATCGTGATGCCGACCACCACACCCAGCGTGAAAGTGGATGCGGTGCGCGCGTTCGGCGGCAGCAACGTGGAAGTCGTGCTGCACGGCGAGTCGTACACGGATGCGTTCAACCATGCGCAGATGCTGGAAAAGGAACAGAAGCTGGCGTTCGTGCACCCGTTCGACGATCCGGACGTCATCGCCGGCCAGGGCACGATCGGCGTCGAGATCCTGCGCCAGCATTCGGCGCCGATCCACGCGATCTTCCTCGCGATCGGCGGCGGCGGCCTGATCAGCGGCGTGGCCGCCTACGTAAAACAGATCCGCCCCGACATCAAGATCATCGGCGTGCAGACGAACGATTCGGACGCGATGGCGCGCAGCCTGAAGGCCGGCGAGCGCGTGACCCTGCCGGACGTCGGCCTGTTCGCGGACGGCACCGCCGTGCGCCTGGTCGGTGCCGAGACCTTCCGCCTGTGCCAGGAACTGGTCGATGAAATCATCATCGTCGACAACGACGCGCTGTGCGCCGCCATCAAGGACGTGTTCACCGATACGCGCAGCATCGTCGAACCGTCCGGCGCGCTGGCCATCGCGGGCGCGAAGGCCTACGTGGAACGTTCGCAGATGTCGAAGAATCCGGTGCGCGGCGAAACGCTCGTCGCCGTCGCGTGCGGCGCCAACATGAACTTCGACCGCCTGCGCTTCGTCGCCGAGCGCGCCGAACTGGGCGAGGCGCGCGAAGCCGTGTTCGCCGTGACGATCCCCGAGCAGCGCGGCAGTTTTAAACGCTTCTGCGCGCTGATCGGGCCGCGCAACGTCACCGAATTCAACTACCGCATCAGCGACGAGCGCGAGGCGCACGTCTTCGTCGGCGTGCAGATCGGCAGCCGCAGCGAGTCCGGCACCGTCGCGCGCACGTTCGAGGAGCACGGTTTCCGCACCCTCGACCTCACGCACGACGAACTGGCCAAGCAGCACGTGCGCCACCTCGTCGGCGGCAAGAGCGGGCTCGCGCACGACGAACTGCTGTACCGCTTCGAATTCCCGGAGCGCCCGGGCGCGCTGATGCGCTTCCTGGACAGCATGGCGCCGAACTGGAACATCTCCCTATTCCACTACCGGAACCAGGGCGGCGACGTCGGCCGCATCCTCGTCGGCCTGCAGGTGCCGTCCGGCGAGATGGACGAGTTCCGCCAGTTCCTCGCCACGCTCGGTTATCGCTATTGGGACGAGAGCGCGAATCCGGTCTACAAGCTGTTCCTGTAATGCATGGCGCGGTGATTGATGCCCCCGGCATCAATCACTGGATGTGTTAACCGGGCGCGCAACGATTGCCGGAAAGGTGTACGATACGCCGCTTTGCCGCCGCCGGACCGGCATCGTCACGCATGTGGCCGGCTTCGAGTACACACCATGACCAATACCCCTGATCAATCGCCTCTTGGCAAAAACTCGGCCTACCAAACCGAATATGCGCCGGAGCTGCTGTTTCCCATCCCGCGCCAGCAAAAGCGCGACGAACTCGGCCTGGCGGGCACGCTGCCCTTCTTCGGCGTCGACATCTGGAATGCCTACGAACTGTCGTGGCTGAACATGCGCGGCAAGCCGCAGGTCGCCATCGCGACCTTCACGGTACCGGCCGATTCGCCCAACATCGTCGAATCGAAATCCTTCAAGCTCTACCTGAATTCGTTCAACCAGACCCGTCTGGCCAACACGGACGCCCTGCTGGCCCTGCTGCGCGAAGACTTGTCGACCGCAGTCGGCGCGCCCGTGCATGCGGCGCTGACCTTGCCCGAAGACTTCGACAAGCTGAAAATGGGCGAGCTGGACGGCCTCCTGCTCGACCGCCTCGACGTCGAGATCGACAATTACAGTCCGTCGCCGGAACTCCTCAAGGCCAACCACGAGGAAGCCGCGGTCGAGGAAACCCTCGTGTCGCACCTGCTCAAATCGAACTGCCTCGTCACGGGCCAGCCGGACTGGGGCAGCGTGCAGATCCGCTACGTCGGTCCGCAGATCGACCAGGAAAGCCTGCTGCGCTACCTGATCGGCTTCCGCGAGCACAACGAATTCCACGAGCAATGTGTCGAGCGCATCTTCACGGACATCCTACGCCAGTGCAAGCCGAACAAGCTGGCGGTCTACGCCCGCTATACCCGGCGTGGCGGCCTGGACATCAATCCGTGGCGCGCCAATTTCAGCACCGCCAAACCGCCGAATTTGCGTGCCGCGCGCCAATGAACAATGCGGATGGGTGATTTTTGATCGTTCGTCCCCATCTACAGTGTACGTTTCCGGCGACATCCTTCACGATGTTTCCGGATGTGTAAAACGGCAACCAAGCGCTAGAAAAATCGGTAAAAGAGGCCCCGGGAAGACGTTTCATGCGTGAAACCCGGGATTTCGTGGCGGAAATTGCGCTCGCCGGATAGCCGGATACGGGATCCTTGTGCAAAGGTTTGCGGCAGGGATCACACAGGCATCGGACGGCGTGCAAAATCGAATTACACGGCCATAAAACAGGCCTATAATTCCCGCTCGCAAGCACCCAGGTGCACCGCAATAGAAGCGTGTTATGACTAATCTAAGCAAAATCCTCTCGCTCGAGAACGTGCAGCTGGACATCGAAGTGTCGAGCAAGAAGCGCGCCTTCGAGCAGGCCGGCCTGATCTTCGAGAACAACTGCGGCATCGCCCGCTCCACCGTGTCGGACAACCTGTTCGCGCGCGAGCGTCTCGGGTCCACCGGACTCGGTCATGGCGTCGCCGTGCCGCATGGCCGCATCAAGGGCAGCAAAAGCCTCAAATCGCCGCTGGCCGCGTTCGTGCGCCTGGCCGAGCCGATCCCGTTCGAATCGCCGGACGGCCAGCCCGTGAAGCTGCTCTTTTTCCTGCTGATCCCGGACCACGTCACGCAACAGCACCTGGAAATCCTGTCGGAGATCGCGGAACTGTTTTCGGATGAGGCAATCCGCACGGCCTTGAGCACGGACACGGATCCGAAGTCCGTCTACGAACGCATCATCAACTGGCAACCGAGCCTGCAAGCCCTCGGCTGACCTTGCGAAAGCGACCATGCTGCAATCCCCGCTGACCATCCAACGGCTGTATGACGACAACCGCGACAGCCTGCAACTGGGCTGGTTCGCCGGATTTCCGGGCGGAGAACGCCAGATCTCCGGCGACGCCGTCTCCGCCGCGGACCAGGTCGGCCACCTGAACCTGATCCACCCGGGCCGCATGCAGGTGTTCGGTCACCAGGAACTGAATTACTACCAGCGCCTGAAATCCGGGTCGCGCAGCCACCTGATCGGCGAACTGATCGCGGGCGGTCCGCCGGCGCTGTTCATCGCCCAGGGTCTCGACACCCCGCCGGACATCCTCGCCATCTGCGACGAACAGAACATCCCGCTGTTCTCGACGCCGCTGCCGGCCGCGCAGGTCATCGACTACCTGCGCGTGTACCTGTCGAAGAAGCTGGCGCAGCGCGTCATCATGCACGGCGTGTTCATGGACGTGCTGGGCGTCGGCGTGCTGATCACGGGCGACTCGGGCCTCGGCAAGAGCGAGCTGGGCCTGGAACTGATCTCGCGCTCGCACGGTCTCGTCGCCGACGATGCCGTCGAATTCTCGCGCATCGCCCCGAACATGATCGAGGGCCGCTGCCCGCCGCTGCTGCAGAACCTGCTCGAAGTACGCGGCCTGGGCCTGCTGGACATCAAGGCGATCTTCGGCGAGACGGCGGTGCGCCGCAAGATGCGCCTCAAATTGATCGTCCACCTCGTCAAACGGGGCGCGCTGGACGAGGAAGTCGAACGCCTGCCCTTCCACTTCCCCACCGAGGACGTGCTGGGCCTGCCGATCCGCAAAGTGGTCATTCCCGTCGCGGCCGGCCGCAACATCGCGGTGCTGCTGGAAGCTGCGGTGCGCAATACGATCCTGCAGCTGCGCGGGATCGATACGCTGCAGGAGTTCATGGAAAGGCAAAGACAGGCGATGAGCAGCGACTGACGCTGTTGCAAATACCTCATCCATAAGCCTTGTGCGATGCGGCAAAGACTTGCCGATGCTATCATCGCGCCATGCGCATCCTACTCATCACCGGTATCTCGGGCTCCGGTAAATCCGTCGCCCTGAACGTCCTCGAAGACGCTGGCTACTATTGCGTCGACAACCTGCCCCCCGCCCTGCTGCCGGCGCTCGTCGGCAGTATCGAAGGCGACGAAACCAGGCGCATCGCCGTCGCCGTCGATGCGCGCAGCGCGGAGTCCCTGGCCGAACTGCCGACGACGGTCGCTGCGCTGCGGGAGGAAGGCCACCAGGTCAAGGTGATCTTCCTGACGGCCAGCACGCACTCGCTCGTGGCCCGTTTTTCCGAGACGCGCCGCAGCCACCCGCTGTCGCACGAACTGCGTCCGGGCGAGAACCCGGCGTCGCGCCGCACGCTGATCGAATGCATTTCGGAAGAACGCGACCGGCTGGGGCAGATCGAGAAGATGGGCCACGTGATCGACACGTCCGAACTGTCGGCCAACAAGCTGCGCGCGTGGATCAAGGAACTGGCCGAGGTCACCTACGCGCCGCTGACGCTGTATTTCGAATCGTTCGCATTCAAGCGCGGCGTGCCGCTCGATGCCGACTTCGTGTTCGACGTGCGCGCCGTGCCGAATCCGTATTACGACCTCACCTTGCGCCCGCTGAACGGCAGGGACGCTCCCGTGATCGCCTTCCTCGACGCCCAGCCGCAGGCGGCCGAGCTGCTGTCCGACATCCGCGCGTTCATCGCCAAGTGGCTGCCGTCGTTCAAGAAGGACAACCGCAGCTATCTCACCGTGGCCGTCGGTTGCACGGGCGGCCAGCACCGCTCCGTGTACATGGCGGAACGGCTCGGCGCGTATTTCAGCGACACGGAACGGGTCGTCGTGCGCCACCGCGAGCAGCCCTGATACGGCCAACGCGAATTCAGCCGGTGCCGAAGCGCCGGCGCAGCCGCGCATGGCGATGGCGGAACAACAGCGCCACGCTCGCGCGCGCGAGCACGCGCGGCAGCAGGCGCGAACGGAACGCCAGGTTGTCGACGACCCGCGTGCCCCGCGCCGACGGCGCGACGATGCGCTCGTGCTGCCAGAACGCCATCGACAGCATCGGCGAGCGCTCCAAAAAACGTCGGCCCGGCTCGAGTTCGACGAGCGTGAGGCCGCTCCGGTCGATGGGCAGCACGCGCAACAACAACAGCCAGCTGCGGCACAGGCGCTGTCCCGGCACGACATCCCCCGGCAGCGTCCGCATCCCGCGCGGGAACGTCATGCGCAGCAGCGGCGTCATCTCGTCGGCGATGCCCTCGACGGACGTGACCCGGCGCCACACCGTGTCCGGCGCGGCAGCCAGCTCGGATTCGAAGCGCAGCGCGATCACAAATCGCGGAGTGGATGCGCGTGCCCGGGCCAGACGGGCGCGAAGAACCACGCGACCATCTCCGGCGTGACCGCATCGAGCGTGGGCGGATTCCAACGCGGCGCATTGTCCTTGTCGATCACGAGCGCGCGCACGCCTTCGAGCACTTCGCCGTGTTCGAACGTGCGGCGCACGAGCGAGCGCTCCATGCGCAGGCAGTCCGCCACGCCAAGCGCTTCCCCGCGCACGAGCATCTCGCGCGTCACGGACATCATCAGCGGCGAGCGCTGGCGCAGCGTGGCCAGCGTCTTTTGCGCGAACGGGCTCGCATCCGTCTCAAGCGACGCCATCACGGCCGCGACGGAGTCCGCGCCGAAATGGCGGTCGATCGCGCCGCGCTGCGCTTCCAGTTCGCTCGCGCCAGCCGGGAACGGCGCGGCGAACGCGCGGATCGCGGCGGGCAGTTGCGCGCCCGGCGTCGTCTCGATCAGCGCGCGCAGCGCATCCAGCTGCGCGCCCGGCACGAACACGTCGGCCAGGCCGACGTAGATCGCATCGGCCGCGCCGATGGTCACGCCCGTCACGCCGAGATAGTGGCCCAGGCGGCCCGGTGCATGCGACAGGAAATGACTGCCGCCCACGTCCGGGAACAGCCCGATGTTCACCTCGGGCATGGCGATCTTCGAGCGCTCCGTCACGATGCGCAGGCCGCAATCCGGCCCGCCCTGCGCGATACCCATCCCGCCGCCCATCACGACGCCATCCATCAGCGCAATGTACGGCTTCGGATAGAAGTGAATGAGGTGGTTGAGCGCGTATTCTTCGGTGAAGAAATCTTCCAGCAGCGGGCTACCGGTCTGCGGCGTGGCTTTGCCGGCCTCGTGGAAAAAGCGGATGTCGCCGCCGGCGCACAAGGCCTTTTCGCTGCTGCTCCCGATGACGACGGCGTCGATGCCGGCGTCATTACGCCAGGCGAGCAGCGTGGCGGTGAGCGCGCGGACCATGTCCAGCGACAGCGAGTTCAGCGCCTTTGGGCGGTCCAGGGTGATGATGCCGGTGCGGTTGGCAACCCGCGTCAGAACGTGTGCAGTCATGTCTCGTTGTTATCGAATAATCAGACCAGCATTGTAGCGCCCATAAAAAGCGAAAAGGGCGCCGATGCGCCCTTTACTCCTTGGTGCTACCGCACGCGTGGCATTACGCCGTGGCGGGCTCCTCCTCGCCACCTTCGGACATGCGCTTGATACACGCGTTGTCATGATCCTTGAGCATTTGCTTGTACTTGACGACCTGGCGGTCCAGGCGGTCCATCAGCATGTCGATCGCGGCGTATAGATCGTGCGCGGCACTGGCGACATGGACGATCTTGCCCGCGAGACGCAGGTTGATCTCGGCTTTCTGGCGTTTTTCTTTCTCGGTGAGATTGTCGATGCAGAGGATGACATGGGAGTCGATCACTTGATCGAAATGACGGGTGATGCGTTCGAGCTTGTTCTGTACGTATTCTCGGATGGCTGGAGTTACATCGAGATGATGTCCGCTGATTGTGAGATTCATACACACTCCTTTGAAGATGCACTGCCTGCCGTGCGCGCATCTAGCGCAATGGGACAGTGTTTGTTACAAGGATTTGCGGAGACTGACGGGCGGGATTTTCAGCGCCTCACGGTATTTTGCGACCGTGCGTCGCGCGATGACCATTCCCTGTTCCCCTAGCATCTCCGCGATCTTGCTATCGGATAATGGATTCTTGGGGTCTTCTGCTCCTGTGAGTTGTACGATGAGGGCCCGTATTGCCGTCGACGATGCTTCGCCTCCCGCTTCGGTGGCAACGTGACTCCCGAAGAAATACTTCAACTCGAACATGCCGTGCGGGGTCAGCATATATTTCTGAGTTGTGACTCGAGAAATTGTGCTCTCGTGTAGACCTAGTGTATCAGCTATCTCACGTAAAACAAGGGGCCGCATCGCGACTGCGCCATGGGAAAAAAAGTTGCGCTGGCGATCGACAATTGCTTGGGCTACACGCAGGATCGTGTCGAAGCGCTGGCGCATGTTCTTGATGAGCCACTTGGCTTCCTGCAACTGCGCGTTCATCTGTGTTTCCGATTTGCCCTGCTTCATCAGCGACGCGTACAGGCTGTTCACGCGCAGGCGCGGCATCACTTCCGGATTCAGCAGCACGCTCCAGCCATCCTTGGCGCGGCGCACGATCACGTCGGGCACGACGAAGTCCGACACGTCCGACGCGAACGCCGCGCCCGGATGCGGATTGCACTGGCGGATGACGGCCTGGGCTTCGCGCAGGTCTTCGTCGTCGCAATCGAGCGCCTTCTTCAGCTTGTTGAATTCGCGCTGCGCGAACCACGTCAGGTATTTTTCGACGATGACGAGCGCCATGCGCCGCGTCACCATCGGCACGCCGGGCATGCGGCGGATCTGCAGCGCCAGGCACTCGGCCGCGCTGCGCGCGCCCACGCCGGGCGGGTCCATGCTCTGCACCATGGCGAGCGCCGTGCGCAATTCGTCGAACTCGATCTCGAGTTCTTCCGGCAGGCGCGCGTAGATGTCTTCCAGCGGTTCTTCCAGGTAGCCGTTGTCGTCGAGCGCATCGACGACGAGTTCCACGAGCGCGCAGTCGCGCGCCGCGCAGCACGTCAGGCGCACCTGTTCCATCAAATGCTCGCGCAGGGTGACGGGGCTCGCTTCCAGCTGCGGGCGGCCGTCCTCGTCCTCGCCGCCGCTCCCGCTGCTGCGGCCGTATTCGCCCCAGTCCTCGCCGCCTTCGCCGCCGCTTTCTCCGCCCTCGCCGCCGGCGTCATTCGCTTCGCCATTGGCGTTCTCGGCGGGCGCGCTGCCGCCTTCCTCGCCGTTGCCCTGCGCGGCCGGCGCCTCGCTTGCCTGCGATGACGCCGGGGCGCTGTTGATAGCGCCGTCGGCCAGCAACCGCACGGAGCGGTCGAGCGGATCGTCGAGCCGTTCGAGCAGCGGGTTCTCGCTCAGGACCTGCTCGATTTCCTGGTGCAGCTCGAGCGTGGACAACTGCAGCAGGCGGATCGATTGCTGCAGTTGCGGCGTCAGTGCAAGGTGCTGTGAGGTCTTGAGTTGCAGCGTCTGTTTCATGACTACATTCGGAAGTGTTCGCCCAGGTAGACGCGGCGTACCGATTCGTTGGCGATGATGTCGTCGGGACGGCCCGACGCCAGCACCGCGCCCTGGTTGATGATGTAGGCGCGGTCGCAGATGCCCAGCGTCTCGCGCACATTATGGTCCGTGATCAGCACGCCGATGCCGCGCTCCTTCAGGAAGCGCACGATGCGTTGGATCTCGATCACCGCGATTGGATCCACGCCGGCGAACGGTTCGTCCAGCAGCACGAAGCGCGGATTGGTCGCGAGCGCGCGCGCGATCTCCACCCGGCGGCGTTCGCCACCGGACAGCGACAGCGCCGGGCTCTCGCGCAGCTTCTCGATCTGCAGCTCGGTCAGCAGCTCGTCGAGACGTTCGGTGATGCGCGCCTTGGTAAGCGACTTGCCGTTCTCGCGCTGCAATTCCAGCACGGCGCGGATGTTCTCTTCCACCGTCAGCTTGCGGAACACGGACGCTTCCTGCGGCAGGTACGACAGCCCGAGCAGCGCGCGCCGGTGGATCGGCAGGCTCGTGATGTCGGTGCCGTTGATGTCGATGCTGCCGGCGTCCGACGGCACGAGGCCCACGATCATGTAGAACGAGGTCGTCTTGCCTGCGCCGTTCGGGCCCAGCAGGCCGACCACTTCGCCGCACGCCACCTGCAGCGACACGTCGCGCACGACGAGCCGCTTGCCGTAGCTCTTCTGCAGTCCCTTGACGACGAGGGTGCTGCCGCCGCATTCGGCCGGCGCGGCCTGCGTGCCTGCTTCCATTGCGCTTGCCTCCGTCATTGCTTGCCTGCCGGAGCGGGAGCGGGAGCGGCGCCGGCTGCAGGGGCGCGGCGCGGCTGCAGCGTGATGCTGCCGCGGCCATTGCCCGGCTTGTCCGTGCCGTTGGCGTCGTTCAGGCCGAGCAGCTTCTCGTTGCGGTTGTCGTAGGAGATGAATTCGCTGGCCATCTCCTGCGTGATCTTCTTGCCCTCGAGCTGGCGGATGACGGCCTTCGAGAACAGTTTCACGAGGTCGTTGCGCTCGTCGTATTCGATGCGCTGGGCCTGGCCCTCGCCCCACAGGTCCGGGCCGCCGTCGCGCTTCTGGCGGAAGGTCGCGAGCTTGCCGGGATTCGCGGTGAGGATGAAGGTGCGCCAACCGTCCGGCGACTCCTTGACCTCGGCGCGGTCGGATTTCAGGATCATGGTGCCGCGCGTGATGACCACGTTGCCGGTGGCGACGTAGTTCTGCGTGACCTGGTCGACGTTGGCGTTGTCGAACGCGATGTCGACGGGCTTGAGCGCGTCCGCCTTCTCGGCCGAGGCAGCCAGCGGCACCAGCAGGAAGATGGCGGCGGCGAGTATTTTTTTCATTCGATAGTCCTTTTTAGTGACTTGCGCGCGACTGGCGTGGCGGATAGGTGACCTTGCCGCGGCCACCCAGCGCGATCTGCTGCGTGGCGTTGTTGGCGACCATGCCCACCGCGTCGACCGATGCGGCGCCGAGCGTCATGTGGATCGGCCTGTCGGTCTTCGCGATCTCGTCGTCCGGCAGGATCGTCAACACCTCGGTGCGGATCCGCATCGGATCCGCGCCCGGGGCGGCCGGACGCCGGATGTCGACATTGCCCGTCAGGTCGATCTGGTTCTGGTTCTGGCTCACGAGCGCGCTGTTGGACGTCATCGTCATCGGCGGATGCTCGTCGGTGAGGCTCTGCACGACCGGCTTGTCGACGAGCGCCGTGTTGTCGACGGGGCGGTGCGTGAGGCGCTCGCCCGAGATCACGTAGCGCGGCTTGCCGGCCTCCGACATGCGCACCCAGCTGAAGTTGTCGACGATGTAGTCCGGCTCGTTGCCCGCGTTGAAGCCCGGCCCGTTCTCCTCGCCCTGCATCACCTGCACGAGCCAGAAGCTGCCGAACGCGCAGAATACGGCGAACAGCATCAGGAGCAGCAGGCGCCAGCGGTGCGCGGTACGCTTGTAGCTTGCGGGAGCCATATCTCTCTTATCCGAAGTAAGGCGCGAGCGCCTGTTCGTAGGTGCCCTGGGCGCGCATCACCATGTCGCAGACTTCGCGCACGGCGCCGCGGCCGCCCGGGTTCTTCGTCACGTAATGGGCGCGATGCTGCACTTCCGGATGCCCGCTCGGCACCGTCACCGCAAAGCCCACGCGCGAGAGCAGCGGCAGGTCGATCACGTCGTCGCCGATGTAGCCGCACGCCTCCGCCGTCACGCCGGTTTTATTCAGCAGCTCGGAGAACGCGAGGCGCTTGTCGTGCTGGCCCTGGAACACGTGCGTGATACCGAGATCGGCCGCCCGCTTGATGACGATGGGCGACGTGCGTGCGCTGATGATCGCCGTTTGCACGCCGGTGCGGTTCAGGAGCTGGATGCCGAGGCCGTCCAGCACGTAGAACGTCTTCGTGACTTCGCCGTCCGGGCCGTAGGTCAGGCTGCCGTCGGTGAGGACGCCGTCCACGTCGAAGATCATGACCTTGACGCGCGCCGCGCGCTCCATGTGTGCCAGCGGAGTCACCATCAGATCACCTTGGCGCGCGTGAGGTCGTGGATGTGCAATGCGCCCACCAGCACGCCGTCCGCATCCGTGACGAGCATCTGGTTGATGCGGAATTCTTCCATCACGGCGACGGCATCCACCGCCAGCTGTTCCGGATGCACGCGGCGCGGGTTCGGGTGCATGACGTCGCGGATCGCGAGCTTGCTGAAATCCTGGACCTTTTCGATCAGGCGGCGCAGGTCGCCGTCCGTGAACACGCCGACCGGACGGCCGGCATCGTCGACGATGGCCGTCATGCCCATGCCCTTGTGCGAGATTTCCAGCAGCGCGTCGGCGAGGAGCGCGTCCGGTTTCACCTTCGGCACCGCGTCGCCGCTGCGCATCACGTCGCGCACGTGCGTGAGCAGGCGGCGGCCGAGCGCGCCGCCCGGATGCGAGCGTGCGAAATCGTCCGACTTGAAGCCGCGCAGTTCGAGCAGCGCGACGGCCAGGGCGTCGCCCAGCGCGAGGGTCGCGGTGGTGCTCGCGGTCGGCGCCAGGTTCAGCGGGCAGGCTTCCTTCTCGACGGCCACGTCCAGGTGCACGTCCGCCGCCAGGGCCAGGCTCGACTCCGGCTTGCCGGTCATCGCGATCACGGGCACGTTCATGCGCTTGACGGCCGGGATCACGATGGCCAGTTCGCTGCTTTCGCCGGAATACGAGATGGCGATCAATACGTCCTGCGAGGTCACCATGCCGAGGTCGCCATGGGCGGCCTCGCCCGGGTGCAGGAACAGCGCAGGGGTGCCGGTGGAGGCCAGCGTCGCCGCGATCTTGCGGCCGATGTGGCCCGACTTGCCCATGCCCGACACGACGACGCGGCCTTTGCACGCCATCATCAGCGCGACGGCGCGCGGCACGCTGTCGTCGCGGTCGAGGCGCGCGGACAGCTTGCGGATCGCTTCGCCTTCGACATCCAGCGCCTCGCGGGCCAGATCCAGCGCGCGCCGTGCCTGGGCCTCGTTAAAACTTGTCAGCATTATTTTTTCATCGGTTACACTCATAGGCAAAGTATATCCGAATTGGGAAAGCAAAAAACTTGCCAGACGTAACAAACAACATATTTACGGGACCTCGCCGTCGCGCTCCATGACCTCAGGCCTCGAACTCACACTCTTGTTGCTGGGCAGCGCAGTCCTCGGCGTCGTCGCGTTCCGGATGCTGCACCTGCCGCCGATGCTGGGCTATCTCGCCGTCGGCGTGCTGATCGGCCCCCACGCGCTGAACCTCGCCGACAACGGCACCACGACGCAGGCCCTGGCCGAATTCGGCGTCGTCTTCCTCATGTTCTCCATCGGGCTGGAATTCTCGCTGGCCCAGCTGCGCGCCATGCGCCGCATCGTGTTCGGGCTCGGGGTCGCGCAGGTCGTGCTGACCATCGTCGTGACGGTGCTGGCGTCGCTGTGGACGCGCTACCTGCCCCCATCGATGCAGATCGGCTGGCAGGCCGCGCTGGCGCTCGGCGGGGCGCTGGCGATGTCGTCGACGGCCATCGTCTCGAAGCTGCTGACGGAGCGGCTGGAACTGGAAAGCGAGCACGGACGCCGCATCATCGGGATCCTGCTGTTCCAGGATCTCGCCGTCGTGCCGCTGCTGATCCTGATCCCGTCGCTGGCGAAACCCGCCGAGGAGCTTGCGATGACGCTCGCGTGGGCCGGCATCAAGGCCGCCGCCGTGCTGGCGCTGCTGCTGTTCTTCGGCCAGAAGCTGATGCGCAAGTGGTTCAACATCGTCGTCAAGCGCCGCTCGCAGGAACTGTTCATGCTGAACCTCCTGCTGATCACCCTGGGCGCGGCCGCGATCACGGAACACGCGGGCCTGTCGATGGCGCTGGGCGCGTTCGTGGCAGGCATGCTGATCTCCGAGACGCCGTATAAACACCAGGTGGAAGAGGACATCAAGCCGTTCCGCGACGTGCTGCTGGGCCTCTTCTTCATCACCATCGGCATGCTGCTGAACGTGCAGCTCGTGCTCGCGAACTGGTGGGTCGTCCTGCTCCTGCTGGCCGTGCCCGTGCTGCTGAAATTCGCGCTGATCGCGCTGCTGGCCAAGGCGTTCGGCTCCACCGACGGCGTCGCGATGCGCACGGGCCTCGCGCTCGCGCAGGCCGGCGAATTCGGCTTCGTGCTGCTGAGCCTCGCCTCGGGGTCGCACCTGATCGCGCCGTTCATCATCCAGCTCGTGCTCGCGTCGATGGTGCTGTCGATGCTGGTCGCCCCGTTCGTCATCGCGAACATGGACAAGCTCGTGATGAAGGTGGCGACCAACGAATGGATGCTGCAGTCGCTGCAGCTGACGCAGATCGCGAGCCGCACGATGGCCGCGCAGAAGCACGTGATCATCGCCGGCTTCGGCCGCAGCGGCCAGTCGCTGGCCACCTTGCTGTCGGAAGAAAAGCTGCCGTGGTACGCGCTCGACCTCGACCCCGAGCGGGTGCAGGAAGCGCGCACGGCCGGCATCAACGTGTCGTACGGCGACTGCACGCGCCGCGAAGCGCTGATCGCGGCCGGTATCAACCGCGCCAGCGCCCTCGTGATCACGTTCGCGGACACGCGCCTCGCGGTGAAAGTGCTGCACCTCGTGACCGAGCTGGCGCCGAAGCTGCCCGTGATCGTGCGCGCCCACGACGACACGGAACTCGACGTACTGAAACGGGCCGGCGCCACCGAGGTCGTGCCGGAAGCGCTGGAATCGAGCCTGATGCTGGCGTCGCACGCGCTGGTCGTGATGGGCGTGCCGCTGCGCCGCGTCGTGCACCGCGTGCAGGCCGCGCGCGACGAGCGCTACGCCTCGCTGCGCGGCTTCTTCCACGGCGCCAGCGACATCGCGGACGGCACGGAACACAACTACGTGCGCCTGCATTCGGTGACGTTGCGCGACGACGCCGGCGCCGTCGGGCGCTGCATCGCGGAGCTGGAACTGGACGAGGTGGGGGCCGAAGTCACGGCCGTGCGGCGCGGGATCGACCGCATCGAGCCGGGCCCGGAGACGGAATTGCGGGCGGGCGATGTCGTCGTGTTGCGGGGCACCGGAAACGCGGTGACCCGGGCCGAGGGCCGGCTTTTACGCTGACCTCTACGTCGATGCGACGACGCGGTTCCGGCCGCCCTCTTTCGCCTGGTAGAGCGCCTGGTCGGCCTGCGCGACGAGCTGCTGCGCCACGCCCTCGATCGCGTGGTCCCGCTCGAAATCGTCGAGGGTCGCCACGCCGATCGACACCGACACGTCCAGCATCTGCCCTTCCGGCATCACGAACGGCTTCTCCGCCACGCTGGCGCGGATGCGCTGGGCGACCATGCTGGCGCTGCCCAGGTCCGCATCGATCAGCAGCACGACGAATTCCTCGCCGCCGAAGCGGCCCAGCGCATCCGTCATGCGCAATTCGGCCTTGATGCGCGCCGCCACTTCGCGCAGCACGTCGTCGCCGGCCAGGTGGCCGTACGTGTCGTTGACCTGCTTGAAATAATCGATGTCGATGTACATGCACGACAGCCGGTAGGCCTGGCGCCGCGCGCGCGAAATCTCTTCGACGAGGCGGCGGTCCATGTAGCGGCGGTTGTAGACGCCCGTCAGCGCATCGGTCAGGCCGATGTACTTCAGCATCTCGTTGCTGATCACGTTCTCCAGGCAGATCGCGATGATCGACCCCATGTGCTCGACGAAGTCCGTCCCCAGCAGCGGCGTGAAGCGGCCCGGGTCGCGGCTGCCCAGGTTCAGGCTGCCGATCAGCCGTTTATTCCGCAGCAGCGGCACCATCGCCACGCTGGCCAGGCCCGCGGGGGGATGGGGAAAGGCGTGGCGCTGCGTGGCCGCGTCGAACGGTATCAGCCGCGGTTTCGGCGTGCGGCCGGCGCTCAGGTCATAGCCGAGGCCATCGACGTTGTCGTGGAACAGCAGGTTGGGAAACGCTTCGAAATCCACGCCCAGCTTGTGCATGACGGTGTAGATGTCGGCGTCCGTGTCGACGAGCGACAGGGTGACGGCGTCGAGGTCGGACACCACGGGCAGCAGGCGGAAGATCGTGCCGACCAGTTCCTGGAAGGTGCCCGCGCCGACGATTTCCAGGTCGAACGCCTGGTGCCGCATCATGATGGCGTGGTTGCCCTCGGCCTGGTCCATCAGGCTGGCCAACTGGCGGCGCAAGGCCTCGTTCTCGGCGATGAGTTCGCGCACGCTGGCGCCGCGCTCGTGCATGTGTGGTTCCCCTTCAGCAAGAACCCTAATTTACGCGAACTTACGCGGCTTGGAAACGAAAATGATGAGGTAAGGCTAACAATATTGCCAAGATGTCATCTCGACGTTGCGCGCACCGCGTCCCAGGCCCGGTCCAGCAGCGGCGGCGCCAGCAGGTGGACGGCGCGGGGGACGACGTCCAGCCGCACGTCCGCCCCGAGTGCGGCGAGGCGTTCGGACACGCGTTCGCTGTGCTGCATGGGCACCGTCCCGTCCCGGCGGCCGTGCACGAGCGTGACGGCCGTACGCCGCTCCCAAACTTCGGGCAACGGCGCGCACCGTCCCGCGATGGCGACGACGTGGCGCGCGAGATAGCGGTCCTGGCACGCGGCCAGCGCCATGATCGCGCCCTGCGAAAAGCCCGCCAGCACCGTTTGCTCCGCGCCCACGCGATGCGCGCGCTGTAATGCCTCGATGGTGGCGACGAATGCCGGCAGCGCGGCACGGATGCGGCCCGGACGGCTTTCTTCCGTGATGCCGGCCACCGACATCCATTGAAAGCCGGCGCCGCCACGGTCGCAGCGATGCGCGGCGGGCGGTGCGACCACGCGCGCGTGAGGATCATGGGTGGTGATCAGGTCGGCCAGCGGCGCCATGTCGGCGGGCGTCTGGCCGACGCCATGCAGCAGGATGATCAGGGAATGCATCCGCGCAGTCTAGCGCATCCGCCGCATATCGATATACGCCCGCCGACTCAGGCGTTTTCCGAATTAACAAGCGCGAAACCATTCGTTCCCGGGGTCCCCGCTCGTCGATACCATCCTGCCAATCATGACTTGTCATGACAGGACATACCAGACCATGACCCACGCCACCTTTCGCGCCATCGAACCATCCGCCGTCCCGCTGTATTCGCAAGTCCGTGAACGGCTGCGCGAACGCATCGCCGACGGCACCTATACCCCGCATGCCCGGCTGCCGTCCGAAAGCGAGATCGGCACCCTCCTCGGCGTCAGCCGCATTACCGTGCGCCAGGCGCTGGGCGACCTGCAGAAGGAAGGCGTGATCGTCAAGGTGCCGGGCAAGGGCACGTTCGTCGCGGAGACCCGCCCTAGCCAGGAACTGGCGCGGCTGGAAGGCTTCGGCGAAGCGATGTCGCGCAAGGGCCACCGGATCGTCAACCGCGTCGTGAAGCATGCGCTGGTCGAAGCCTCGCCCCTGGTGGCCGCGCGGCTGCGCGTGGCGCCGGGCGCGCCCGTGACGGAGATCCACCGCGTGCGCTGGCTCGACCGCGAGCCGGTGTCGTTCGAGATCACGTACCTGCCGCCCGCGATCGGCGAGCGCCTGCGCGGCGAGAACCTGGCCGAACGGGACATCTTCCTGATCCTGGAGGCCGACTACGGCATCGCGCTCGGCCACGCCGACATCCAGATCTGTGCGATCAATGCAGATGCCGCATTGGCCAGTGCCCTGCGCGTCGATCCGGGCGCCGCCCTGCTGCGCATCGAGCGCCTGACGTGGACGGCGGACGGCGTGCCGCTCGACTTCGAATACCTGTACGTCCGCGGCGAAGCCTTCCAGTACGCCCTGCGCCTGCCGCGCCATCCCTGACATTCATTTAACTGGAACCGATATGGAAACGCATATTCAAACCGTCGACGTGCTCGTGATCGGCGGCGGCACGGCCGGCCCGATGGCCGCCGTGAAAGCCAAGGAAGCGAACCCGCAGCTGCGCGTGCTGCTGCTGGAAAAGGCCAACGTCAAGCGCAGCGGCGCCATCTCGATGGGCATGGACGGCTTGAACAACGCCGTCGTGCCGGGCTTCGCGACGCCCGAACAGTACGTCAAGGAGATCACGATCGCCAACGACGGCATCGTCAACCAGGCCACCGTGATGGCGTACGCGCAGAACAGCTACGCGATGATCGAGGAACTGGACAGCTGGGGCGTGAAGTTCGAGAAGGACGAGACGGGCGACTACGCGATGCGCAAGGTCCACCACATGGGCACCTACGTGCTGCCGATGCCCGAAGGCCACGACATCAAGAAAGTGCTGTACCGCCGCCTGAAACGGGCGCGCGTAGCGATCACCAACCGGCTCGTCGCCACCCGTTTGCTGACCGCCGCAGACGGCTCGATCGCAGGCGCGATGGCCTTCGATTGCCGCACGGGCGACTTCCACGTGATCCGCGCGAAATCCGTCGTGCTGGCGACGGGCGCCGCCGGCCGCCTCGGCCTGCCGGCATCGGGCTATCTGTTCGGCACGTACGAAAACGCGACCAACGCGGGCGACGGCTACAGCATGGCCTATCACGCGGGGGCCGAGCTGTCCGGCATCGAATGCTTCCAGATCAACCCGCTGATCAAGGATTACAACGGCCCCGCCTGCGCGTACGTCACCGGCCCGTTCGGCGGCCACACGACGAATGCGAAAGGCGAGCGCTTCATCGAATGCGATTACTGGAGCGGCCAGATGATGCAGGAGTTTTACGATGAACTCCAGGGCGGCAACGGCCCGGTCTTCCTCAAGATGAACCACCTGGCCGAGGAAACCATCCGGACCATCGAAACGATCCTGCACACGAACGAGCGTCCGAGCCGCGGCCGCTTCCACGAAGGGCGCGGCACGGACTACCGCGAGCAGATGGTCGAGATGCACATCTCCGAGATCGGCCTGTGCAGCGGGCACTCGGCGTCCGGCGTGTGGGTCGACGAGCATGCGCGCACGACGGTGCCCGGCCTGCACGCGGCCGGCGACCTCGCCTGCGTCCCGCATAACTACATGCTGGGCGCCTTCGTCTACGGCCGCCTGGCCGGCGAAAGCGCGGCCGCGTACTGCGCGGCGCACGAACTGCCCGCCGTCGACGAGGCCCAGGTCGAGCGCGAGCGCGCCCGCGTGTGGGCGCCGCTGGCGCGCGAGGACGGGCTGCCGCCGAACCAGGTCGAGTACAAGCTGCGCCGCATGGTCAACGACTACCTGCAGCCGCCGAAGGTCACGCGCAAGATGGAGATCGGCCTGCAGCGCTTCGAGATGATCCGCGCCGACCTGGATCGCCTGCAGGCACGCAATCCGCACGAGTTGATGCGCGCGCTGGAGATCCACGCGATCCGCGACTGCGCCGAGATGGCCGCGCGCGCGTCGCTGTACCGCACGGAGAGCCGCTGGGGCCTGTACCACAACCGCGTGGACTACCCGCAGCGCAACGATGCCGACTGGTTCGTGCACGTACAGCTGAAGAAGCAGGATGGCGCGATGACCTGTTTCAAGCGCCCTGTCGCGCCATACATCGTTCCGCTCGACGACAACGAGAAGGACGCCTACCGCCGCCTGCGCGTGCACAAGACCGAGGCCCTCGCGGCCTGACCAGGAGAACCTCATGCCGACCACCATCAACATCACCAGCGTCCCCGTCACCGTCGACGACGACAAATGCATCGCACACAAGGGCTGCACCGTGTGCGTGGACGTGTGCCCCCTCGACGTGCTGGCCATCGACATGGTCAAGGGCAAGGCCTACATGAAATTCGACGAATGCTGGTACTGCATGCCGTGCGAGAAGGACTGCCCGACCGGAGCGGTCCACGTCGATATCCCCTATCTGCTGCGTTGAACCATCCTACGGAGAACAACCATGAAATTCCTTGCCCTGTCCCTGCTGCTCGCCTTCGGCAGCGCGCATGCCGCCGAAACGATCCGCGTCGCCATCGGCACCCAGGACACGACCATCAACTGCGCCACCGGCGGCCTGCTGATCCGCGAGCTGCACCTGCTGGAAAAATACCTGCCGCACGACGGCAAGTACAAGGACGTCAGGTACGACATCGAGTGGAAGAATTTCACCTCCGGCGCGCCGCTGACGAACGAGATGGTGGCCGGCAAGCTGGACCTCGGTTCGATGGCCGACTTCCCCGGCTCCTTCAACGGCGCCGCGCACGCCAAGGCGGGCAAGAAGAGCATCTTCATCGCCGTCCTGTCGGGCAGCACGCTCGGTTCCGGCAACGGCATCGTCGTGCCGAAGAACTCGCCCGTGCAATCGCTGGCGGAACTGAAGGGCAAGACGATCTCCGTGCCGTTCGCCTCCACCGCCCACGGCATGCTGCTGCGCGCCGTGAAGGCGCAGGGCTGGGATCCGGAGAAGGACGTGAACATCACGACGCAGGCGCCGGAAGTCGCCGGCTCGGCCCTGCAGAGCAACAAGGTCGACGCGCACGCCGACTTCGTCCCGTTCGCGGAATTGTTCCCGCACCGCGGCTTCGCCCGCAAGATCTACGACGGCTCGCAGGCCCAGGCGCCGACGATGCACGGCAGCCTCGTCGACGCGGCGTATGCGAAGAAGTACCCGGAAATCGTCGTGGCGTACCTGCGCGCCGCCATCGAGGCGGACCGCCTGATCGCGGCCGAGCCGGAAAAATACAGTGAGCTGATCGCGAAAGTGACCGGCATCGAAGCGGAAGTGAACTACCTGTTCCACGGTCCCGTGGGCCTGCAGACGCGCGACTTCACGTGGAAGCCGGAATACCGCCAGGCCGTGAAAACGTCGATCGAGACCTTGCGCCTCCTGAAGCGGACGGATTCCGACATCGACGTGAACAGCTTCATCGACGATACCTTTATTCGCACCGCCTTCAGGCAGGCGGGCCTGGACTACGACAAGCAGCTGAAGAACTACGAGAAGCTGCCGCTGAAGGCGAAGGACGCCGTCACCGGCAAACCGATCACGGACTTCCGCCACCTCACGCAGATCTGGGTGCAAGGCGAGCCGCTCGTGCGCCACTACGCAAGCGCCACCACCGCCATCGCCGAGCTGCGCAAGCTGGAACAATCGGGCAAGAAGGCGCGCACCGTGTACGCCCACGACCAGGGCTCGGGCCTGAAGCTGCTGGCAGGCGACGCGTGGTTCGTCGTCGCGGCCGACGGCAAGGACGTCAGCGCCTACCTGCTGAAGGCGGATGCGCAGACGCAGGCGGCGAAGGTCAAGGGCAAGGTCGTGGACTTCGATACGCTCAAGGGCGGCAAGGCCATTTGATAGCTTAAAAACCGCTGTCAGCTTAAAGACCGTCATCCCCGCGCAGGCGGGGATCCAGGCACTGCATCCGTAGTCGAAAAACCTGGGTTCCCGCCTGCGCGGGAACGACGTGCAAACGCAGCGTTTCCTGTTTCCTATTAGGAGCTTACATGGACACAACCGCCCCTCGCACACTCGACCCGGCCCTGCTGCGCCGCGCGGGCCGCCTGCTGCTGCGCGCGCTGTCGCTCGTCGCCTGCGTGGCGGCATGGCAGTGGGCATCGATACGCCACCTCGACCTCGGCCTGCTCACGTTCCAGAACGTGCCGTCGCCGCAGGACGTGCTGGACGCCGCCGCGACGCTGCTCGAATCGCCCAAGCTGGCGCTGCACCTGAAGGCCAGCGTATGGCGCGTGTTCGCCGGCTTCGCGGCGGCGGGCATCGCCGGCATCGGACTCGGTCTTTTCATCGGCCGTTCGCGGCTGCTGGAAGACGTGCTGCTGCCGCCGCTGGAAATGCTGCGCCCGATCCCGGCCGTCGCCTGGATCCCGCTGGCGATCCTGATGTTCCCGTCGTCGGAACTGTCGATGGTGTTCATCACGTTCATCGGCGCGCTGTTTCCGATTTTGCTGAACACGGTCCACGGCG
This sequence comes from Massilia orientalis, assembly GCF_030411975.2. Classification (NCBI taxonomy): domain Bacteria; kingdom Pseudomonadati; phylum Pseudomonadota; class Betaproteobacteria; order Burkholderiales; family Oxalobacteraceae; genus Massilia; species Massilia orientalis. The sequence continues at coordinate 148,583 of NZ_JASNRB020000004.1, forward strand.
TGGAAGGCGCCGACCCGCGTCTCGTCGCCTCGTCGCGCAGCCTGGGCGCCGGCCGCTGGACCATCTTCTCGGAAGTGATCCTGCCGGCGGCCGCGCCAAACATCGTCACGGGCCTGGCTATCGGCATGGGCACTGCGTGGTTCTGCCTCGTGACGGCGGAGATGATCTCCGGCCAGTTCGGCATCGGCTACTACACGTGGGCCGCGTACACGATCCAGAACTACCCGGACATTGTCGTCGGCATGCTGTTCATCGGCGTGATCGGCATGGGCAGCAGCGCGCTCGTGAAAAAGATCGGCGATCTCGCCATGCCCTGGTACCACATGCAAAGGAAGAAGCGATGAACCAGACGACCCACTTCGAACACGCGCAACTGGCGCAGGGCGGCGCCATCGAGATCGACAATCTCGGCATCCGTCTCGGCGAAGGCGCGCAGGCGTTCGACGCCGTGCAGGACGTGTCGCTGTCCATCGCGCCCGGCGAATTCGTCTGCGTGCTCGGCCCGTCCGGCTGCGGCAAGTCCACCCTGCTCGGCGCGCTGGCCGGCCACTGGACGCCGAGCCGCGGCAGCATCCACGTCGACGGCGCGCCGGTCGCCGGCCCGCATCCGGACCGCGGCCTCGTGTTCCAGCAGCACACGCTGTTCCCGTGGAAGAAGGTGCTGGACAACGTCGCCTTCGGCCTCAAGATGCAGGGCGTGGGCCGGCACGAGCGGCGCGAGCGGGCGCGCGAGCTGCTGCGCCTCGTCGGCCTCGCCGGCTTCGAGGACCGCTATCCGATCCAGCTGTCGGGCGGCATGCAGCAGCGCGTGGAAATCGCGCGCGTCCTCATCAACCATCCGCACGTGATGCTGATGGACGAACCGTTCGGCGCGCTGGACGCGCAGACGCGGCTGAAAATGCAGGAACTGCTGCTGGACGTGTGGGCGCGCGTGAACACGACCATCATCTTCATTACGCACGACATCGACGAAGCGCTGTTCCTCGCCGACCGCATCCTCGTGATGAGCCCCCGGCCGGGCCGCATCATCGACGAGATCCACCTCGATTTCGAACGCCCGCGCCATCCGGACGTCATGACCTCGAACCACTTCACGCGCCTGAAGCGCCACTGCCTGGACCTGCTGCACCCGCAGGCCAGCATCACGCCGCTCGCGCGCCTGAGCCCACTGGGCCCTCTCTGAACCCTGCCACGCAAGGACACACCGTGACTTCCGATTTTTACGACGACCCCGAACTCGCCGAGCCGCATTTCTCTCTTCCTGAACGCCTGCAGGACAAAGACGCCACGGTGCGCCGCATCGCCTTGATGGACCTGGCCGACCTGGACGGCGACGCCCACGTGCCGCTGCTGCTGGCCGCACTCGGCGACGATGCCGCCGTCGTGCGCACGGAAGCCGCGCGGGCGCTGGAAGCCTTCGAATCGCCGGCGACCGTGCGCGGCCTCGCGCGCCTGCTGTCGGACGAGGATGCCGACGTGCGCGCCGCCGCGGCCCAGAGCCTCTCCGAACTGAAGCTGCAAGAATCGGCGCAGGAACTGCTGCCGTTCATGGCCGCGGACGACGCGTTCGTGCGTGCGGCCGCGCTGCGCGGCGTGCGCGAACTGCGCGTACCGGACAGTTTTGCGCCCGCGCTGGCGGCCCTGGACGATGCGGACCCGCTCGTGCGGCGCGAAGCGGTGACCGTACTGGGTTATCTGAAACGCCTCGACGCGGTCGACGCGCTGACGCGGCTGGCGACCGAGGACCCGGTGCCGGAAGTCCGCCGCGCCGCGGCCGGTGCGCTGGGTTTTGCGGAAGAGACGCCCGCCGTGCTGGCCGCCCTGCTGGCCGCGTTGTCGGACCAGGCCTGGCAGGTGCGCGAGGAAGCGGCGACGACGCTCGGCAAGCTGCGCCTGCGCGACGCGGCGCCGGCCCTCGTCACCGCGCTGGACGACGCCTACTGGCAGGTGCGCCTGCGCGCCGCCCGCAGCCTGGGCCGCCTGCGCAATGTGGATGCGCTGCCCGGATTGACCGCCGCACTCACGCACACGATCAGCAATCTGCGCAAGGAAGCGGCGCTGGCGCTGGGCGAGATCGGCGCGTCGGCCGCCCTGCCCGCGCTGCGTGCGGCGGAAAACGACCCGGATCCGGAAGTGCGCAGGTCCGTGCGCCTCGCGCTGCAGCAGATCGGGGCGCAAGCATGACGGCGCTGCCGGAGACCATCGAGAACCACGCCGCGCAGGGCGTGCTGGCGCTGCACTGGCCGGACGGGCGCAGCGCGCGCGTGACGCACGCGCGGCTGCGCGCCGTGTGCCCGTGCTCGGCATGCCGCGCGCAGCGGCGGGCCGGGATCGACATCCCGGAACAGGCGGACGTGCGCCTGGCCGCCATCGAACCGGTGGGCGCCTATGCGTTGAACCTGACGTTCAGCGACGGGCACCGGCGGGGCATTTATCCGTTCGAGATGCTGGCGACGTTGGATTAAAACGCGATCTCGGTGGTCAGTTCCTGCCCGAGATGCAGCTCGTTGCCGGCGCCCGCCGTCACGATGCAGTTCATGCCCAGGCACACGGCGCCTTCCATGCGCGGATTGGCGCGGTAGGTCTGCAGAATGTCGAGCGGGTCCGGGCCCGGAATGCCCGTCGCCTGGTCGACGGACGGGATCGGGCAGCGCGCGCACGGCTTCACGGGACGGATCTCCACGTCGCCGATCGTGAGCGTCGCGAGAAAATCCTCTTCGCAGGCATCGATGCCGTCGACGACGAGGTTCGGACGGAAGCGGTCCATCTGCAGCGTATGGCGACCGGCCGCGACGAGGCGGGCGTTGAGGTCGTCCAGCGACGCCTGGCCGATCAGCAGCAGCGGGTAGCCGTCGGCGAAACGCGTCTGCGCTTCCACGCCGTTCGTCCACTTGGTGCTCGTCGGGCGCACGACGTCGCGGTGGAAACGCACGAGCCGGCACGGGGTTGTCAACACGTTCGAAAACCAGTCCGCCGCCGCGTCGCCGCAATCGGCGGCGTCCACCGTGTCGTCCCAGATCTTCACCGTGCGTGTCGGCGCGGACTCGTCCCATGCAAGCGGCAGGACCAGCGGGTCCATGCCGGGCGCATGAACACGCAGCCTGTCGCCATCCGGCAGCGGCCGGACCAGCGCCATGCGCGGATGCTCGCGCTGCGTGAGGAACTGGCCGTCTTCCGTCACCAGCATCCATTCGCGGTCGTGCACGCCCAGCGCGAACAGGCCGGATTCGAGCACGGTGGCGGACCGGACGGCGATGCCGGCGCAGGATTTAATCGGGTACAGGAGCAGATGGGTCAGGGTGGCCATGGAATGCGGGTACGGGGCGGGTTGGAACAACGCCGACAGTATCGCATCAAACGCCGTTCGTGCCCACCGGTCGTGCGAAGTGGCTGGCGAGGAAATCGATCAGCAGGCGCAGCTTCTTCGACATATGGCGCTTGCTCAGGTACAGAGCGTGGATGTCGAGCGCGCCGCTGGCGAAGTCCGCCAGGATTGGCACGAGCTCGCCGGCCGCGACCGACTGTGCGAGCGCGAATGCCGGACCGAACACGATGCCCAGGCCCTCGCGCGCGGACTGGCAGGCCAGCGCCACCGAATTCGTCCGCAGCGGGCCGTCGACCCGGACCGTGACCGGCCCGCCGTCGACCTCGTACCACCATTCGCCCGGCGTCGTCACGCTGCTCAGGTACAGGCAGCGGTGCGCGGCCAGGTCGGACGGATGCGCAGGCGTGCCGTGGCGCGCGAGGTAGGCCGGGGCCGCGCACGTGAGCATCGGACTGGTGCCGAGCCGGCGCGCGACGAGCGAGGAATCCGGCAGACGGCCGACGCGCAGCGCCAGGTCGAAGCCTTCGCCGGCGAGGTCGGCGAAGCGGTCCGTCAGCTCGACGTCGAGCACGATCTCCGGATAGCGGTCGAGGAAATCGGCGAGCGCGGGCGCCAAGTACTGCTCGCCAAACGCGACGGGCGCAGTCAGGCGCAGCAGGCCACGCGGCACGGCTTGCAACTGCATCGCCTCGCGGTTGGCCTCTTCGATATCGCTCAGGATCTGCGTGCAGCGCCGGAAGTAATTCTCGCCGGCCTCCGTCAGCGCCAGCTTGCGTGTGGTGAGCGTCAGCAGGCGCACGCCCAGGCTGTGCTCCAGGCCGCGCAGGTGCTTGCTCACCATCGCGTGCGACAGCCCGAAATGGCGCGCCGCCGCCGCGAGGCTGCCGTCCTCGACGCTCCTGACGAATACGGCCATGCTGGTCACTCGGTCCATGCGATCTCCTACCTGAAGTGTCAGATGATGCCACGAAATACCGGATTATCGTACGATCCGGAGGAAGCTACAGTGCTGCTTCCTTCGACACAGGAGCTGCAATGACACTGGATTTCGAAACCTCGGGCAGCGGCGCGACCGCCCTGCTCTACCTGCACTACTGGGGCGGCTCGGCGCGCACGTGGCGGCCCGTGATCGACGCCCTGCCGGACGACTACCTGCACGTCGCCGTGGACCTGCGCGGCTGGGGCGATTCTCCCAAGCCGGACGCGGGCTACGGCCTGGCCGACATGGCAGCCGACGTGCTCGGCGTGATCGACACCCTGGCACTGGAACGCTATGTCCTCGTCGGCCACTCGATGGGCGGCAAGGTCGCGCAATACGTAGCAAGCGACCGCCCGGCGGGGCTCCTCGGCCTCGTCCTCGTAGCGCCGTCGCCGCCGCTGCCTCTGCCGCTCGACACGGCGCAGCGCACCGCCATGACGCACGCCTACGACGATGCGGCCTCGATCGGCGCCACGCTCGACCACGTGCTGACGGCGGGCCCGCTGCCGCCTGCGCTGCGCAACCAGGTCGTCGAGGACAGCCTGCGCGGAGCGCCGGCTGCGAAGCGGGCATGGCCGCATGAGGCGATGGCGGAGGACATCACGGACCGGGCGCGCCGGATCGGCGCGCCGGTGACGATAGTTTCCGGCGAACTGGATCGCGTCGACCCGCCGGCGGCGCTGCTCACACACTTGCTGCCATTCATCCCACATGCGGTCCTGGAAACCGTGCCGGGACGCGGCCACCTGCTGCCGCTGGAGGCGCCGCGGGCCGTCGCGCATGCGATCCGGCGCGTAATGACCGATCCGATGCCGCGTTTGCAAAGCACATAAAACCCGCGTACACTCCGTCCCGTCGTTTCGTGGACTGCACGAAACGACGCCAATGCTAGGGGTCCTGCGCCGTCATCAACGGCGTGGGTGAGAAATACCCTCTGAACCTGATCTGGATAATGCCAGCGAAGGGAAGCTCGAAAAGTCTACGTGCACGTCGTTCGCACTACGCATCTTCGTACTCCTCCAGCTGGATCGCCGATCTTTCGGGGCACTCCCAAACCTGTTACGCGTTGCATTTTTGTCCTGCGATGCTCGCTGTACTCTCGTACAGCTGCGCTTCTCTGACAAAACTGCGGCCGCTCGCGACGGTTTTGAAGTGCCCCTTAGTGACCAACAAGGAGTGCACTTGAACGCCGATCCGAAATTCCTCTCCGCCAGCGCCACCGTCGACGCCGCCGCTGTCGCGCCGCTGCCCAATTCCCGCAAGGTCTACGTGACGGGCAGCCGCCCGGACATCCGCGTGCCGATGCGCGAGATCACCCAGTCCGACACGCCCGCATCGTTCGGCCATGAACCGAATCCGCCCGTGTGGGTCTACGACACGTCGGGTCCGTACACCGATCCGGAAGCGCAGATCGACATCCGCTCCGGCCTGGCCCCGCTGCGCGCCGACTGGATCCGCGAGCGCGGCGACACCGAAGAACTGGCCGGCCCGTCGTCGCACTACGGCGTCGAACGCCTGAACGACCCGAAGCTGGCCGAACTGCGTTTCAACCTGCAGCGCAAGCCGCGCCGGGCACTCCCCGGCCGCAACGTCACGCAGATGCATTACGCGCGCCAGGGCATCATCACGCCCGAGATGGAATACGTTGCGATCCGCGAAAACCTGCGCCGCCAGGAATACCTCGCCGCGATGGAAGCGGCCGGCCCCACCGGCAAGCGCATGGCGCAGATGATCGGCCGCCAGCATCCGGGCCAGTCGTTCGGCGCCAGCATTCCCCGTGAAATCACCCCGGAATTCGTGCGCGACGAGATCGCGCGGGGCCGCGCCATTCTGCCGAACAACATCAACCACCCGGAATCGGAGCCGATGATCATCGGCCGCAACTTCCTCGTGAAGATCAACGCGAACATCGGCAACTCCGCCGTGACGTCGTCGATCGGCGAGGAAGTCGAGAAGATGACGTGGGCCACGCGCTGGGGCGGCGACACCGTGATGGACCTGTCGACCGGCAAGCATATCCACGAGACGCGCGAATGGATCATCCGCAACAGCCCCGTCCCCATCGGCACGGTGCCGCTGTACCAGGCGCTGGAAAAGGTGAACGGCAAGGCCGAGGACCTGACGTGGGACATCTACCGCGACACGCTGATCGAACAGGCGGAGCAAGGCGTCGACTACTTCACCATCCACGCCGGCGTGCGTCTCGCCTACGTGCCGATGACCGCGAACCGCCTGACGGGCATCGTCTCGCGCGGCGGCTCGATCATGGCCAAGTGGTGCCTCGCCCACCACAAGGAATCGTTCCTGTACACGCGTTTCGAAGAGATCTGCGAGATCATGAAGGCGTACGACGTCGCGTTCAGCCTGGGCGACGGCCTGCGTCCCGGCTCGATCTACGACGCCAACGACGAAGCGCAGCTGTCCGAACTGAAGACGCTCGGCGAGCTGACGCAGGTCGCGTGGAGGCACGACGTGCAGGTGATGATCGAGGGCCCGGGCCACGTGCCGCTGCAGCTCATCAAGGAAAACATGGACCTGCAGCTGGAGCAGTGCCACGAGGCGCCGTTCTACACGCTCGGACCGCTCACGACCGACATCGCACCGGGCTACGACCACATCACGTCCGGCATCGGCGCCGCCAACATCGGCTGGTACGGCACCGCGATGCTGTGCTACGTGACGCCGAAGGAGCACCTCGGCCTGCCCGACAAGGACGACGTCAAGGACGGCATCATCACGTACAAGATCGCGGCGCACGCGGCCGACCTGGCCAAGGGCCATCCGGGCGCGCAGATCCGCGACAACGCGCTGTCGAAAGCCCGCTTCGAATTCCGCTGGGAAGACCAGTTCAATCTCGGCCTCGATCCGGACAAGGCGCGTTCCTTCCACGACGAGACCCTGCCGAAGGATGCGGCCAAGGTGGCGCACTTCTGCTCGATGTGCGGCCCGCACTTCTGCTCGATGAAGATCACGCAGGAAGTGCGCGACTACGCGGCCGGCCAGGGCATCGCCGCGAACGCCGCGCTGGAACAGGGCATGCAGGTGAAGGCCGTCGAGTTCATGAAGCGCGGCGCCGAGCTGTATCACAAGGAGTGACGCCGTGCTGGAAATCGAACTGAACGGCGCCGCGCACACGCTGCCGGCGCAGGCCAGCCTGCACGACCTCGTGGAATCGCTGGGCCTCGCGGGACAGAAGCTCGCGCTGGCCGTGAACCGCCAGGTCGTGCCGCGCGAGCGCTGGCGCGACACGCCCTTGCAGGCGCGCGACCGCGTGGACGTGGTGCGCGCGATCGGCGGCGGCTGATCCTCAACGATACGGAGCAAAACATGACGAATGCAACCTCTGCGGACCGGCCTTTGGTCATCGCAGGCAAGGCCTACAACTCGCGCCTGCTGGTGGGCAGCGGCAAGTACCGCGACCTGGAACAGACCCGCGCGGCGACCGAAGCGTCGGGCGCCGACATCATCACGGTGGCGATCCGCCGCGTGAACATCGGCCAGCACGCGAACGAACCGAATTTGCTCGACATGATACCGCCGGCGCGCTGGACGATCCTGCCCAACACGGCGGGCTGCTACAACGCCAAGGACGCCGTGTACACGCTGCAGCTGGCGCGCGAACTGCTGAACGGCCACAAGCTCGTCAAGCTGGAAGTGCTGGGCGATGAAAAGACCCTGTTCCCGAACATGCCGGAGACGCTGATCGCCGCGCGCGAACTGGTGCGCGACGGCTTCGACGTGATGGTCTATTGCAGCGACGATCCGATCCAGGCGCGCATGCTGGAAGACATCGGCTGCGCGGCGATCATGCCATTGGCGTCGCTGATCGGTTCCGGCATGGGTATCCTGAATCCGTGGAACCTGTCGCTGATCATCGAGCAGACGCAGGTGCCGGTGATCGTCGACGCGGGTGTCGGCACGGCGTCCGACGCGGCCATCGCGATGGAACTGGGCTGCGACGGCGTGCTGATGAACAGCGCCATCGCCGGCGCGAAAGACCCCGTGCGCATGGCGGGTGCGATGCGCCTCGCGGTGGAAGCGGGCCGCGAAGCGTATCTGGCGGGCCGCATGCCGCGCAAGTTCGCGGCATCGCCGTCGTCGCCGATGGCGGGCCGGATCTGATGGAGAGCGCCACGCGGCCCTGCGTCCTCGTGTGCGCCGGCCTCGATCCGTCGGGCGGCGCCGGCATCCAGGCCGACATCGAAGCGATATCGGCCCAGGGCGCGCACGCGCTGCCGCTCGTGACGGCGCTGACGGTCCAGGACAACAACGTCGTGCGCGAAGTGGTGCCCGTCGACGCGGGCCTGCTGCTGCGCCAGGCCGTGGTGCTGGCCGACACGATGTCCATCCACGCGCTGAAGATCGGCATCCCCGGCAGCCGGGAAAACGCGGAAGCCATCGCCGGCATCATCCGCATGCTGCGCGTGCGCCGGCCGGGCCTGCCGGTCGTCCTCGACCCGGTGCTGGCCAGCGGCCGCGGCGACAGCCTGGCGCGCGGCGACGCCCTCGCTGCGCTGGCGCCGCTGCTGGCCCTGGCGACCCTCGTCGTGCCGAACCTGCCGGAGGCGGCGGCGCTGGGCATCTCCACGACGGGCGCCGACCTGCCCTGCCCGCACGTGCTGGTCACGGGCGGCCACGCCGACGGTGTCGACGTCGTCAACCGCTGGTTCTCGGCCGCCGGCGCGCGCGAATGGCGCTGGCCGCGACTGCGCGGCGAATTCCACGGCAGCGGCTGCACGCTCGCATCGAGCATCGCGGCGCGGCTGGCGCTGGGGGACACGATGGCGCAGGCGCTCGAACTGGGCCAGCGCTACTGCGACCGGACGCTCGCGCACTCGTACGCCATCGCGCCGGGCCAGCGCATCCCGCGCCGCATCCATCCATAGGAGAAAGAAATGCGAGGTTTGTACCTGGTGACCCCGAACTGGGACGACACCGACCGCCTGCTGGCCGTGACGGAACAGGCGCTGCGCGCCGGCGCCGCGCTGATCCAGTACCGCCACAAGGATGCGGGACCGGAGCTGCGCCGCGAACAGGCCTCTGCCCTGCTCGCGCTGTGCCGCCGCAACGGCCGGCCGCTGGTCATCAACGACCACGTCGCGTTGTGCACGGAGCTCGATGCGGACGGCATCCACGTGGGCGGCCTCGATGCGCCGGTGGCGGCTGTGCGCGGTCTGGTCGGCCCGGACAAGATCGTGGGCGCGTCGTGCTACGGCGACCTGGAACTGGCACGCCGCGCGCAGGGCGCGGGCGCGAGCTATGTCGCGTTCGGCGGTTTTTACCCGTCGCTCGTGAAGAAGTATGCGGTGACGACGCCGCCGGACATCGTCCTGCAGGCCAAGGCCAGCCTGTGCGTGCCGGTGGTCGTGATCGGCGGGATGACGGCGGCGAACGCGCGGCCGCTCGTGTCGCGCGGGGCCGATATGGTCGCGGCGATCAGCAGCGTGGTGCAGGCGCCGGATCCGTATTCGGCGGCAAGGGAGTTCGTGGCGTTGTTTTGAGCGGCCCGCGGCCCTGGAACGTCGCCCCCGCGAAGGCGGGGGCCCAATTTTTAGCCACGTGACCGCACGCTCAACTTGGATCCCCGCCTGCGCGGGGATGACGGTTCAACAGTTAGTGGCCAGCGTTTATGCCTTGGCCAATTTGAACTGCGCCAGCTCACCGGTCAGGTAACCGACCGCCGCCCCGAACTTGTCCTTGTAATTGGCCTTGATGAGCGGCTCCAGCGTGCCCTTCACGCCGGCGTGGATGCCACCCCAGTCGCCCGGATGCTGGAAGTTGCTCATGATGTAGGTCCAGCCATTGACGTCGTCGACGGCATGCAGGCCCGTCGACTCGCCGCCCGCCGGCACCGACAGCAGGCGCGCGAGCTGCTTCGTGTCGACGTTGTACGCCCACAGGAAGTTGTTCACGTGCTGGCTGCTGTCCTCGCCGATGAACAGCGTACGCATCTTTTCCGAGAACTTCAGGTTGTCCGGGTTGCCCACCTTGTCCGGGTTCGCCGTGTTGCCGAGGGCGTCGGCGGCGATGTCTTCGCCGACCAGCAGCGCCTTCGTATCCGCCGGCATCCATTCGCTGTCGATGGCGCTGCCGGCCGTGTCCTTCTGGCCGCCCTTCAGGTTCAGCATCATGACGGCGCCCGCGTTCAGCGCCTTCGGGATCGAGATACCGTTGCCCGGCACGTTCAGCGCGTGTCCGGCGACCATCGAGCTCTGGCAGTTCTGCAGGGCCGAGTAGGCGATCTTGTCCTTGATGTTGACGGTGGTGCCTTCCATCTTCGTGAAGCCCATCGATGCGCCGACGAGGGCGGCGTAGCGGTGCGTCTCCAGGAACGCGGCCGCCTTTTCCATGCCGGCCTTCACCTTGAGCGACTCGACGCGGCCGTTGGCGGTGACCTTCGTGTACGTCGCATCGGCCGGGTCGGCGGTCTTGACGTCCATGATGTCGGCCGGTTTCAGCGACGCGGCCAGCGAGCGGATCTCGGCGCTCGTCGCGGCGCCGAGCTTGATCCACGTGAGCGGCGCGGCGGCGGCGGCCGGGTCCAGCGAGAAGCCGGTGCCGACCTTGGCCACGTACAGCGTGCCCGCCGACAGGTCTTTCTCTTTATCGGCCACGAACACGAAGTAGCCGCTGTTGGTGGCGTCGTCGCCCATGATCACGGTGCGGTTGTCGGGCATGACCTGCACCAGCTCGTGCGAGATGCGGCCCAGGCAGTAGTGCTTCTTGATCGATGCGGTGCCGTCCGTGTTGACCGTCACTTCCGGCAGGTGGCCGTAGTTGTACGGGTTCGCGGTCGTCTCGTCGCCGTACAGGTTCTTGCTGAACGCCTTGAACTGCGCGTCGGAGGCGGCGAGGTAGGCGTTCGGCTCGTACTCCTCGCTCGACAGGTGCGTGCCCCACGGCGACAGGCTCGCGCCGCACGTGATCCACAGGCCGTTCACGCTGGAGGTGTCGACGTTGTGGTACTTCACGAGCGTCAGCTTGCCGGTGGTCTTGTCCTGGTCGAGGGTCAGCACGGCGATCGGCGACGGCAGCCTGCCGTACATGTCGGTCTTGCCGTCCTGCGCCCACGTCGTGTACTCGAACTGCACGACGGCGAACACGGTATTGCCCTTCACGCCGGCCACGTTCGCGTTCGGCACCGTCAGCAGCGACGTGCCGTCCGGCGAGTCCGAGAAGAACTGGCGCTCCTTGCCGGGGACGGTGGTGTCGACGATAGCCTTGTTGTTGATGTCGTAGTAGCCGCCGGCGAGGATGGTGCCGCCGTTGCCGTTCGGGACCATGTCGCCCGTGATGAAGAACGGCTGATACGACAGCTTGAAATCGAGCTTGCTGCTGTCGCTGAAATTGACCGTCATCGTCGACCCGACGGAGGTCGTCGCCATCGCGGCGGCGGCGGCCAGGGTCGGCGCCGTCATCGACCCGAACGACACGCTGGCGAGGGTCACGGCCGGCGTCGTCGGCACGGTGGTCGTCGGCGTGTCGCTGACGTTGTCATGACTGCTGCCGCCGCCGCAGCCGGCCAGCAGAGCGGCCACGCCACCGGCGCCCAGCGGCAGCATCGGGGTGGCGCCCATCAGGCGAAGCAGGCGGCGGCGGGACACGTCGGGATTCGGGTTCATGCGTCAACTCTCCAAGGTTCACAAAAGGAATGCCCGGAGATTAGTTGACAAATATTTCACCTTAATTACAAGAATCGTCGGTCATCAAGCCGTCATCAGCCGCTCATACCATGCGATCGATTTTTCCGCCTTGACAACACATTGAAGGGTTTCGCATGCACCACCCCAATCCGCTGAGCCGTCTTCCTCTCGCCATCGCTGCCGGCACCCTGCTCGCGCTGACAGCCTGCGGCGGTTCCGATCGCATCGACAATACCGACACCGTACTCGCCATTCCGGCCGCGCCCGCCGACCAGGGCGCACCCGACACGGCGCCGGTACCGTCCGCGCTGGCCTTCGTCGATACGGCCGCCACCAACCAGCGTGGCGACGCCCGCTATGCAACCCTGGCGACCAACGCCGGTGTGCGCGTACTCGGCGGCATGCTCGACATCTGGAAACCCTTGACCGAGATCGTCGACGCCGGCGTCACCGCGCCCGCCGTCGATGGCTTCCCCGCGGTGGTCGGCTCGACCTGGACCGGCCTGCCCAACGACGGCACGAATGGCGGCACCATCGTCAACGCGGCCGTTCACAACGCGAATATCGACTACGTGGTCAAAGCCACCGCCAACCGCACTGCCGGGCAGACGCTGCAGGCCTACCTGGACGATCGCCGCAACAAGGGCTACAGCGTGACCGAAGGCATGGGTCCGCTGACCACTGCCTGGCGCACGGCCACGCGCCAGACCACCACGATCACGGACATGCCACTGGATGCCACCACCGTCAAATACGATGATGGCGGCAACAACAACGGCGTCGGCGGCGATGCCAATGCCGACTTCGGCAAGGTCGTCGACCTGATCAACTCGATGGGGAACAATGGTTCGACCGAGCCCGCCAAGCGTTTCTACAAATATGCGCGTCCCTACCGCTGGAGCAGCGCGGTGAAGGTGGTGCCGCAACTGGAGCCGGCCAAGAGTACGACCCCGAGCACCGACGGCGGTTTCACCAGCGGCCACGCGGCCGAAGCGACCCGCAATGCCGTCGGCATGGCTTACGTGCTGCCGGAGCGCTACCAGGAGCTGGTCGGCCGCGGCCTGGAACTGGGCGAAAGCCGCATCCTCGCCGGCATGCATTCGCCGCTGGACGTCATCAGTGGCCGGGTCCAGGCACAGGCCGTGGCTGCCGCCAACCTGATCGCCGCCGGTGCCACCGTCCGCTCCGCTGCCGTGACCCAGGCCCATGCGACCCTCATGAAGCTGACCGGGACCACGCCGGCGACCTTTGCGGCCTACGCCGTATCCGGCACCGCCGCCAACGACCGTTTCGCCGACTACGCCACCAGTCGTGCCGACTACATCCGGCGCATGACCTACAACCTGCCGCGGACCGGGGCCACGAACCTCCCGGCCGTGGTGCCGAAGGGCGCCGAAGTGCTGCTCGAGACACGGCTGCCTTACCTCACCGACGCGCAGCGCCGCGTCGTGCTGAAGACCACGGCGATTTCCTCCGGTTACCCGGTCCTGGACGATCCTGAAGGTTGGGGCCGCCTGAACCTGTTCGCCGCGGCCGAAGGCTATGCCGTCTTCACCGGTAACGTGATCGTGAACATGGATGCGAGCAATGGCGGCTTCAACGCCGCCGACCGCTGGCGCAACGACATTGCCGGCAGCGGGAAGCTGGTCAAGCAAGGCACCGGCGCGCTGCAGCTGGGCGGCCAGAACAGCTGGACTGGCGGCGCCCAGGTCGAAGGCGGAACGCTCGAGGCGCTGTCGGCCAGGGCGTTCGGCAACGGCGACGTCTATGTCGCCGGCGGCGCTACCGTGGTCAGCAACGCGCCGGCTGCGCTGGTCGTGGGCGGCAACTACACGCAGCTCGCCGGTGCAACCCTCGGACTGCGCCTGGGTGCCAGCCAGCAGGGACGCGTCGACGTCGGCGGCACGGCGACAATCGCCGGCGGCACGCTGCGGATCAAGTTCCTGGACGGCTACAAGCCAGCCGTTGGCGACACGCTGACGGTGATTGCCGCAACGAGCCTGAAAGGGAAGTTCGAGACCATCGCCGTCGACGGTTTCACCGTGACCCCGACCTACACTGCAACGAGTCTGCAGCTGCGTTTGAGCAAATAGCGCTCACATGGATGTCATCGCGGGCCGGCGCCGGCGTGCGGCCGCGACGCCGAGCAGGCCCGCGCCGAGCAGACCCAGCGCGGCCGGTTCCGGCACGGCCGCGACTGGGTCGCCGTTCAGGCTCGCAACGTTGCCGATGGTGCCGTTGGTCGCCGTCATCGTGACGCGCCAGGCGGCCCAGTCCAGGTTGCCGGCACGCGGATTGAAATACGTGTTGGTGGAATAACCGCGCAGTGCGTCGAAGCCGGTGCGGCCATGTTCGCCGATCGCCATCGTGTACGTGCCGGCCTGGCTGAAGGTGTGGCTGAAGGCCGTGTCGTAACGGTGGACGGAACCGTCGCCGAAGGTGAGGGACGAATCGTCCTCGTCGCGCAGCAGGGTCGTGCCCTTGAACAGCCACATGTTGACGTCGAAGCCGGTGATGACGCCGTCGCCGTTCAGGTCGACGTTGGTCGCCTCGTAAGCCAGCGAATCGAAGAACACCGTCGCCCCGGCGGTGACGGTAAACGTGAACTGCGAGATGCGGACATCGTCCACCTGGCCATCCTTGTCGCCGTCGATCTTGTGGATCGTGCCGTTGATGACGGTGGCGTGGGCGGCCCCCGCCAGTATGAATCCGGCGGCGCACATCAGGGTCGCGAGCAGCTTTTGCATGAGTTTCTCCTTGTTGAAAAACCCATACTCAGCAATTGGTGTGCCAGACCGGCAATGCACGAAGAATCAATGACTTACGTGACAAATCCAAGGTTGCTGTCAGCGGGGACGGCACCCCACCGCTGGGGGTAGTTTCCACAAATCATGCATATGCCTGCAGCATAGTTACCCGATCAGCGTTGATTTCCGGCGAAAAATCTGATTTTCGATACAGACATATGGCCATCGGATCAGCAACAACCGTGTCAAGTATGTCGTCACCCCTTGCTTGGGGGCAAAGTGCCGAGCAGAAAAAAGCCCCGGCACCTTGCGGTGTCCGGGGCTTAGTCGCCTGCGATGCTGGTCAGACGTTGAACAGGAAGTTCAACACATCCCCATCCTTGACGATGTATTCCTTGCCTTCCGCACGCATCTTGCCCGCTTCCTTGGCACCCGCCTCACCCTTGTAGGTGATGTAGTCGTCGAAAGAAATGGTCTGGGCGCGGATGAAGCCGCGCTCGAAGTCCGTGTGGATCACGCCGGCCGCCTGCGGGGCGGTGGCGCCTATCGGGACGGTCCAGGCGCGCACTTCCTTCACGCCGGCCGTGAAATAGGTCTGCAGGCCCAACAGTTTAAAAGCGGCGCGGATCAGGCGGTCGAGGCCCGGCTCTTCCATGCCGAGGTCGGCCAGGAATTCCAGCTTGTCGGCGTCGTCCAGGTTGGCGATTTCCGATTCGATAGCGGCGGAGATGGCGACGATCGGCGCGTTCTGCTTGTTGGCGAAATCCGTCAGCAGGTCCAGCAGCGGATTATCCTTGAAACCGCTTTCCGACACGTTGGCGACGAACATGGCCGGTTTCGCCGTGATCAGGCACAGCGGCTTGATCAGTTCCAGCTGGTCGGCGTCCAGGCCCAGCGTGCGCGCGGGCTGGCCTTCGTTCAGGTGCGGCAGCAGCTTTTCCAGGATCGCGACGAGCTTGATCGCGTCCTTGTCGCCGGCGCGCGCCTTCTTCTGCTCGCGGTGCAGGGCTTTCTCGGCGGTACCCATGTCGGCCAGCGCCAGCTCGGTCTGGATGACTTCGATATCGTCGATCGGGCTGACCTTGCCGGCCACGTGGATGACGTTCGGGTCTTCGAAGCAGCGCACGACGTTGACGATGGCGTCCGTCTCGCGGATGTGCGACAGGAACTGGTTGCCCAGGCCCTCGCCCTTCGACGCGCCGGCCACGAGGCCCGCGATGTCGACGAATTCGACGATGGCCTTGACGACGCGCTCCGGCTTGACGATGGCCGACAGCTGGTCGATGCGCGGATCCGGCACCTCGACGACGCCGACGTTCGGCTCGATGGTGCAGAACGGATAGTTTTCAGCCGGGATGCCGGCCTTGGTCAGGGCGTTGAACAGGGTAGACTTGCCGACGTTGGGCAGGCCGACGATGCCGCATTTGAGACTCATGGGGAAACCTTGTGTAATCAGATAGTTAGCGGTGCATGTGTACCTTACCCCAGCCAAAGCACATCAAGTCAAGGCAGAGTTTGGAAGTTGCACAAGGGAATTTATTTGGAGCAAGAAGTTACAACGGAGTTGCAACTTTTGCACTCATCTTGTTCCAAAAATATGTCCATTATAACGCTCTCCGACGCCCTCATCCAAAGGTTGGCCTCTACTCGCTGCAGGATTTTGAGGGACCGTGTTGTGTCTGGATTCTGTCTTCGACTCAACAAACAAACCCGTACATTTTTTCATAGCGACCACCGCAGCAGGTAAACAAGTTCGAGTCGCTATCGGACGATAGCCGCTCATCTCAACCGATCAGGCTTGAAAACAAGCTGCCAAGCTGCGCTTAGAGCGCAGCGTTCTCAGGGGTCGAATTTACGAAACCGTTCTCCGAGACCTACGCAAAGCTAACCATAGTTAACTTTTGCCGCTGGGTTCCTGCTTCACCGGGACCGGTTTCGTTCCATGCTCGCGCACGGGACCAGAGCCGTTCCCTCCACAGGCAGATGCGATGGAACTCATCGCCATGTTCTTCAGGTTGACGGCCGCGTTGACGTCGCGGTCGTGGTGTACCCCGCACCCGGGACAGGTCCAGCTGCGCGTCTCGAGGGCGAGTTCTTCAAGCCGGTGTCCGCAGCACGAACACGTCTTGCTGCTCGGGTACCACCGGTTAACCACGACCACATGCCCGCCACGCCATGCGGCCTTGTAGCTCA
Source organism: Massilia orientalis (assembly GCF_030411975.2). Classification (NCBI taxonomy): domain Bacteria; kingdom Pseudomonadati; phylum Pseudomonadota; class Betaproteobacteria; order Burkholderiales; family Oxalobacteraceae; genus Massilia; species Massilia orientalis. The sequence goes on from NZ_JASNRB020000004.1 coordinate 165,470, forward strand.
GCTGGCGGCGCAGTTCGTAAAAGCCCATGTCGGCGATCGCGCGCGCCAGACGCCGATTCGCCAGCATGCCTTTCACGTTCAGATCCTCGATCCCGATCGTATGAAAGCGCCGGGTGACGCTGGCCGTGAGCTTGTGCAGGCCGTCGCGGCGTATGTTCGCGATCCTTGCGTACAGTCGGGCCAGGCGCCGCCTCGCCCTCTCCCTGTTGCGGGAGCCCTTCACCTTGCGCGTCAACGAGCGAGACAGCGAGCGCAGCCGGTCGAGGAGCGAACGCAGCGCTTTTGGGCCTCGCCACTGTTCTCCCGTCGATAGCCTGGCCAGTACCGACACGCCGAAATCGATCCCCACCACGCCTTGGTTTTCGGCTGGCGGCAGGGACGCTTCGGTCGCGTCGACGGTAATGCTGACATGCCATCGGTCCGCGCGGCGGGAAACAGTCGCCGAGACGATCCTGCCAGTAAAGCGCAACGCTTCGCGCACGCGCACCCAGCCCAGCTTGGGTATGTAAAAGCGCTTGCCGTCCACGCGGAACTGCTCGTTCGTGAGGGTAAACCGATCCTCGACACCCTTGCGACGGAACCTGGGGTAACGGGTACGATGCGCGAAGAAGTTCTTGAACGCCTCGCCCAACTGGATGATCGCCATTTGCGGTGCGCACTTCGTGACGTCCAGCATCCACGGGAATTGTTCGCGCTTGATCGCGTTCAGCTGGCGCCGCAGCGCGAACTGAGACGGCGCCGGCAGCGTCGGATCGGCCTGGCTTGCCACATACTGTCGCTGCCATTCGGCCAAAGCCCAGTTGTAGGCGAAGCGCGCGACGCCGGCGGCCCGCGCCAGGTACGTCGTCTGCACGTTGTTCGGGTCGAGGGCGATGCGGTGAGCGATCAGCATTGCGCCTCCTGCACGACCCTGCGCACGCCGTCGATCAGCTTCTGGTTCCGATGGCTGCGGCTGCCGTACAGCCGCGCCGAAAAGACATTGACGATCTCGATCACGTCGCTGGCGAGGTCTTCCTCGAACGCCGTGTCCACGCCCCGGTTGATGATCACGACCTCGACGTTCCGGGCTTCGCACAGGGCAAACACCAGCTCGGCGCCGAAGCGCAGCAGCCGGTCCTTGTGAGTCTGCACCAGGCGGCCGACGTCGCCGGCCACGATCTCGTCCAGCAAGCATTGCAAGCTCTTCTTGTAATAGTTCATGCCAGAGCGGAGGTCGGCGATGATGTCGAAGGGCCAGCCTTGTGCAGCGCAGTACAATTCGAGCGCTTGCTTCTGGCGTTCGAGGTCGGCGCGTTGGTCGTGGCTGGACACGCGCGCGTAGGCCACGCAGCGGCACGGTGGCGCCGTGGATATGCCTGGGACCCAGTGCAGCGAGGTCGTAGCGACGCTGCCCGTCCTCGGTCCGGATCGGGACGAGCAGACGACGGTCTCCAGGCGTCGCAGCGTGCTCGTGGAGACATTGAGTGCCTTGATGGCGGCGACAACGGAAAGAAGCTGGGTCATACTGCACCAGACTGCGCGGATTTAGTTAAGTTCCCACCGAACTGATCCCTGTACTAGACCTCCTCTTGCCTGCAAAGACCGCAAACAAGCCCGTTGTCGTAGCTTAAAGCGGACCAATCCGTGCAATATCCGGCTTGTTCACAAACGCCGCGAACTCGTCACGCAGCCGCTCCCCCTCGTCCATCGCCCGGCGCCACGCGCGGATGCGGGCATCGTGATCCAGCCCATAAAACTTGAAATCGCTGCGGTCGATGATTTTTCCGCGCGGCATCTCGGCAAGAAATTCATGGCTCGGCGCTACGATCAGCACATTGTCCAGCCAGCCGCGGTTCGGTCCGCGGGCGGCGCGGCGCCATGGCAGCGCCTTGTCCAGCCAGCCCGGCACGATGTGCTCGGAGAAATGGGGATACAGCACGATGTCGCCGGGCGCCTGCTCCGCCACCCGGGCGTACGGCAGCGCGAGGTTGTAGTCGATGATGCCGCCGTCCCAGTAGTGGCCGGGCGGCGCGCCGGCGATGTCGCGTACCGGCTTCATCAGCATCGGCAGAGTGCCCGAGGCCAGCAGGCCGGCGGCAAGGTTCTCGGGCGTCAGCGCGGCGAAATGCGTGGCGAAGTTGTCGAAGCGGTCGCGCAGCCAGGGCGTGTTCGCACGGCGGTCGCCAAGCACCACGCGGTCCATCAGGTGCGCCAGCTTGTCGCGCGAAAAGAGGTTGTGCAGCGCGGCCGCGGCGAATCCGCGCATCTCGGCGTGACGGTGGCCGGGCGCCGCGAGGGCGCGCTTGCCGCGCACCGTCAGCACGTGCAGGCGGTGGTGCGGGTGATTGACGATGTCGTCCTCGTGGCCGCGCACGAATTCGTTCAGCAGGCCCTGCACGACGGCGTCGATTTGTTCCTGCGACGGCTTCGTGCTCGTATAGCGCTGGCCACTGTAGAGCTCGCCCAGGCGCGCGAACGCTTGCACCGGATCGCGCTGGCAGGCCGCGGCCATGCGCCAGGCGCCGATGGACGAGCCGATCAGCACGCGCTCGCGCGGCGCGCGCGGGAACCACTCGCCGAACACCCACTGGTCGAGGGCGCGGAACACGAGCCCCTTTGGTCCGCCCGCCGCGGCAGGCACGACGGCGATGTCTGCCGCGCGCAAGCCGTGCGTGCGGATCCGGGCCAGAGCCAGCGGGCCCGCGTGGAAAGTCAGTGCGCTCATCGCGGAATTATCGCAGGAAGAGCACGATTGCGTAGGCTCAAGGGTCAACAGGTCGCCCTCCGTAACATGGTCCGGTCGCCCTTCCGACGTGAGCATGGGGAGCCCGCATGACCAGTAGATATTGTGCCCTGTTCATTCTGACGATCGTCACGCTGCTGGCGCCGTTCGGCCATGCGCGCGCCGGCACGGACATCGATTCCTCCGCCATCGTCGAGCGCCATGTCCGGCACTATGTCGTCGAGCAGGACGGCACGTACCGGCTCGCCGTGGACGATGTCCGCACCATCGCCGGGTTACGTGCCCTGCGGGATCAGGGCCGGTTCGCCATCCGCTACGACAGGGCGAAGGACGACCTCGTATCGGTGGACGCCTACACGCAAAAGCCCGGCGGACGACGTATTCCGGTGCCGCAGGACGCCATCCACGATCAGCAGGACGCGCACACGAGAACCGTCGTGTTCCCCGATGCGGCGCTGGGCGACCAGCTGGTCGTGCACTACGTCATCCGCCGCCGCATACCGCCGTTGTCCGGCCACTTCGAAGATGTGGCGGTCATGCCTTTTCAATTCCACCGGAACACCACGGTGATCTACGACATGCCGTCCACGCTGCCGCTGCACGCTGATGCCGTCGGCTTCGTGCCGATACCGGCTGACAGTCCCCCGGGCCGGCGGCGCTACCAGTGGCGCTACGTGAACGAGGGCGATGGGCATGGCGAGGCGGGTGCCGTCAGCGTACTCGACGACGGCCACCGCCTGGCCGTGTCCACCTTCGCCGACTACCCGGCGCTCGCCGCCGCCGTACGCGGCGCTGCGGCCGGCAAGGCCCTGCCCTCTCCCGCCATCGCGGCACTGGCGCACCGGCTGGCCGACGAATTGCCCGACACGCGCGCCCGCGTGCTGGCCCTGTCGGACTGGGTGCGGAACGACGTCCGCCACGGCAACGACAAGGACCACACCACGCAGCTGCAAGTCATGCTGGCAGCCGTCGGCATCGACAGTACGCCGGCCCTCGTCAACGGCGGCAACGCCTACCGGTTGCCGGACGCGCCCGTGCTGGCCGTGCTCGACCACATGATCCTGTACGTGCCGGCGCTGGACCTGTTCGTCGACCCGGCGGCGGCATCGGTCCAGGCCGGCTATTTGCCACCTGCGCTGCTGGGCAAGCCTGTGCTGTTGCTCAGGAGCGGCACGTTTGCGATGACGCCGGTGCTGCAGCCGCAGAAGGTCCGCGCGGTCGCCACCGTCGATGTCGGTCGCGACGGACACGTCGGCTTCAACGTGGACCGCACCCTGTCCGGCGCGCTGGCCGAACCCTTGCGCGCGATGGCGCACGATGTCGCGGCAGGCGGGCGCGAGCATGCAGCACGAACCAACCTGCGCGACGTGAAACAGGGCCGCGCCGGCGACACGCTGACGCTGTCCGGCACCGACAATGTTGGCGCCTTGCGCACGGGCCGGACGCTGGCCACCAACCACCGCACCTGGAGCGTCGTGGATGCCGCCGTGACAGGCCTGACGCAGGCACGCGACCGGCGCCACGACTTCGTCTGCCCGGCCATCGACGCGGAGGACGAGACCCGCCTGCGCCTGCCGCCGGGCCTGCGGCTCACGTCGCTGCCGGCGCCCACCAGCGTGATTACTGGCGGCATCTTCTATCGCGCGACGTATATGCGCGAGAGCGACGGCGTGCTGGTCAAGCGCCGCCTCACATTCCGCCACGGCCGCGCGACCTGCTCGCCGATCGATGCCCGCGCCATGCAGCCGGCGCTGGAACGCATCCGGCGCGACCTGCGCAGCCGGGTCGCCATCGCAACGAATGCAAGGATCAAACCTGGGCGCTCAGGCAGTGCCATCACGCGCAAACGCCTCCCGCCACCCGCACGCGCGCAGCCTGGCCACGGCCTCGTCCGTGAGATCGAAGCGCAGGTCGACGCGATCCCGTCCCGAACGGTAGCCGCCGGGCCAGCGGGCGATCTCGATGAAGCCGCAGCGTTTGAAAAAGCCGGCCGTGTGCGGATGCGTATCGACCGTCACGTAGCGGGGCCGCAGCTTGCGTCCGGCCATGTGCAGCAGGCGATAGGCCAGCAGCGCGCGGCCGATGCCCGAACCGTGGCGATCGGCCCGCACGAGGCCGAACACGAGCGTGCCGAGGTCGTAGAACTCGGACAATTCGTAGCCGCCGAAGCCGACGATCTCGCCCGCCTCCACCACGACGAACAGCGGGCCGTCCGGGTCGTCCAGCGCGGAACGCAGCCATGATTCTTCCGATGCCGGGAAGTGAGCCGGCACATTCGAGCGAAAGGCCGCCAGCACGGCCTTGCGGTCGTCCGGACGGTAGCGGCGGATAGAGATTTTCATCGGGGCAGCCTAGCACAGTGAACTGTCGTGCGCCTTGTACGCCAAGGCAATGGCCGTTACATTAGTGCCATGCAATCCGATGAAACCATTACCGTCGAAGACGCTGTGCAGGTGCTGGCCATGGTCGGCGACCTGTCCATGGGCCTGCCGCCGGACCACTCCATCCGCACGGCGCGGCTCGCCGCACGGCTGGCGGAAGAAAACGGCGACGGTGCCGATGCCTGCACGAGTACGAGAATGGTGGCGCTGCTGCGCTGGTCGGGCAGCACGGCGACGGCGGCCGGATTCGCACACCTGCTGGGCGACGACGTCAGGGGCCGCCATGCGATGGTGACCCGGACATTGTCCGGCCACGCGGGCCTCACGTTCGCCAACGTGATGCCGCTGGCGCAGATGCAGTGCGAGGTGGCGGGCGATATCGCCGTGCTGCTCGGGTTGCCAGGGGACGTCGAAAACAGCCTGCGCCATCTGTTCGGCAGCCACCACCGCGGCGACATGCAGGAGGTGCTGTTCGCCCCGAACATCCCGCGCGCCGTGTTTTACGTGCGCCTCGCCGGCGACCTGGAAGTGCTGGCGCCCGCGCACGGCACGGACGGCGCCTTGCGGCTGATCGGCGAGCGTGCCGGCGTGAAATATCCGGCGACGCTCGTGCAGAGACTGTCGCCGCATGCGCACGACTGGCTGGGCATGCTGGAAGAACCGTCCTGTGCCGCAAATTACCCGGGCCACGACCGGCGCGTACCGCTGTCCATCGTGGCCGACGTCATCGAACTGAAGCTGCCGTGGCTCACGGGCTATTCGCGCCGCGTGGCCGCGCTGGCGCGGCGCAGTGCGTCGCTGGCCGGCATGATGGCATTGGAAGAAAGTCCGCTGGTGCGGGCCGCGCTGCTGCACGGCATCGGCAAGGTGGCCGTACCGAACGTCGTGTGGGAGCGGCCGGGCAAGCTCGATGCGGATGACTGGGACCAGGTGCGCAAAGTGCCGTTCTGGACGGCGCGCGCGGGCACGCAGATCCCCGCGATCCAGAACGAGGCCACGCTCGCGTCCTTCATCTACGAGCGCCTCGACGGCAGCGGTTATTTCCGCAAGGCGCGCGGCGAAGCGTTGGGCATGCAGGAACGGCTGCTCGGCGCGGCCGCCGCGTTCGTCTCGCTGTGCTCGCCACGGCCATGGCGGCCCGCGCATGGCGAAGCGGCCGCGTCCACGTTGATGACGGCACAGGCGGCGGCCGGACGCTTCGACCGCCAGGCTGTCGAGGCCGTCCTCGCGGCGGCCCGCGGCCCTGCACAACGGCCGCCCGTGCGCGACCGCCTGCTGTCCGACCGGGAACTCGAAGTGCTGCGCCACATCAGCCGGGGCGAAACGAGCCGCGAGGCGGCCCGCGCCATGCGCATCACGCCGGCGAGCGTGCGCATGCACGTCGACAATATCTTCCAAAAGCTGGAATCGGGCTCGCGCCCCGCGGCCACGTTGAAGGCGCTGGCGCGCGGGCTGATCTGAACACCAGGGTCAGAGCCCGATTTTGAGCAATTTCCAAATTTCGGGCTCTGACCCCGGTTTGCGGCAACGTCAGTCAGTGTGCAGTTGCGTCGTCGCAGCGCTCATCTTGCCTTCGCACACCATCGGGATGATGCGCAGGCTCTTGTCGATGGCTTCCTCGATCAGGGTCTGCTCTTCGCGGCGGGGGCGATGCAGCACGAAGTCGGCAACGGCCTGCTGCAGGTTCAGCGTGCGCGGATGGCCGATGCCGAGGCGCAGGCGCCAGTAATCCTGCGTGCCGAGCGCGGCCGTGATGTCCTTCAGGCCGTTGTGGCCGCCCGAGGAACCACCGCGCTTGAGCTTGGCGGCGCCCGGCGGCAGGTCGAGTTCGTCGTGCACGACGAGGATCTCTTCCGGCCCGATCTTGAAGAAGCGTGCCAGGCCGCCCACCGATAGTCCGGAGCGGTTCATGAAGGTCAGCGGCTCGAGCAGCCAGACGTCCTTGCCCGAGATCGATGTCTTGGCGACCATGGCGTTGAAGCGCGATTCGCGCTGCAGGTGGCAGCCGGGCAAGGAGTTGGCGAGGTTGTCGACGAGCCAGAAGCCGGCGTTGTGACGGGTTTGTTCGTATTCCGGGCCGGGGTTGCCGAGGCCGACGATCAGGCGAATGTGCATAAAACGTGAAAATCGAGCGTAAAGCTCGATTATCACGTAAAACGCGGCCGGCGCGGCCGCGTGAACGATCATTGAGCGCTTATTTGCTCGCGGCGACAGCGTCGAGGATAACCTTGGCGACGTCCGCCGGACGCGACTGCTGCGGCACGTGGCTGGTCGGCAGCTCGGTCGTCTTCGCGCCGAGGGCCTTCGCGAAGCGGCGCTCCAGGTCCGGCTGGATCATGCGGTCGTTCTTGCTGACGATGTACCAGCTCGGGTGGTTTTTCCAGGCGGCGACCGTCGTCTTCTCGCCGAACGCTTTCACTGCGATCGGGCCCTGGGTGGCGGCCATCACGGCGGCGTGATCAGCGGGCACGTCCTGGGCGAAATTCTCTTTCAGCACGGCCGGCGACAGGCTGGCGAAGCCGAACTTGTCGACCGTCAGCTTGGTGATGCCCGGTGCCGGCGGCAGGTCCTTGCCGAGGTCGCTGGTAGCCTGGCCGGCGTCCGGTGCGAACGCGGCAACGTAGACGAGGCTCGCGACCTTGTCGCCCGCGCCCGCTTCCGTGATCACGGTACCGCCCCACGAGTGGCCGACGAGCACGACCTTGCCCGGCTGGTTGTCGATCGCGCGCCTGGTGGCGGCGACGTCGTCGGCCAGCGACGTCAGGCTGTTCTGCACGGCCGTGACCTTGACGCCCTTGGCCTGCAGCAGCGGGATCACCTTGGCCCAGTCGGAGCCGTCGGCGAATGCGCCGTGGACGATGACGACGGACGGTTGCTCGGCGGCGGTGGCGGCGTGGGCGAAACCGGTGCCGGCGGCGGCGATGGCGGCAGCGGCGGCGACGTTACGGATGACGGTGGTGATCGATGCTTTCATGATGGCTCCCTTAGTTGGTCAGTAGGTGGTTCGTTGTTGATGTGTCGATGGAAGCCAGTGTAGAGAGGCGGACCGAACCGCGGTATCGGTCGATCGACCGACCCCGACCTTGCCGCCACGCGCCATCGTCGTTACAGTACCGGGATGCAAATCGACAACACCGTCTCCGTCGAAGACGCCGTCCAGGCCCTGGCCCTCGTCGGCGACCTGTCCATGGGCCAGCCGACCGATGGCTCCATCCGCGCGGCACGTCTCGCGGCGCGCCTCGCGCAGGCCGACGGCGCTACGCTCGACGCCTGCTGCCATGCGCGGCTCGTCGCCCTGTTGCGCTGGTCCGGCTGCACGGCGAACGCCTCCGGCTTCGCGACCCTGCTCGGCGATGACGTCGGCGGCCGCGACGCCATGCTCACGCAGACGCTGCCCGCGGACAATCCGCTGACGGTGCAAAGCGTGACGCCGCTCGCACGCATCCACTGCGAGGTGTCGGGCGACATCGCCGGCCTGCTGGGTCTGCCGGCGGAAGTCGAGGCCGGGCTGCGTCACGTCTGGGAACATTACGACGGCAATGGCCTGCCGGAACGGTTGCGCGGATCGGCCATCCCGACCGTCGTCTTCTACACGAGCCTGGCCGGCGACCTCGAGATTCTCGCGCGCACGCATGGCCTGGCCGCGGCGCTGCAGATGATCGACCGCATGGCCGACCGCAAATATCCGGCGCCGCTCACGCGCCTGCTTGCCGATCACGCGCAGGCGTGGCTGGACGAACTGGACACGCCGGCGCCAGCGGCCGTCGACCCGCTACTCGCGCGGCACGTGCCGCTGTCCATCGTGGCCGACATGATGGAGTTGAAGCTGCCGTGGCTCGCGGGCTACTCGCGTCGCGTGGCCGAGCTGGTGGAAGCGGCGGCCGCGCGCGCGGACCTGTCCCCGGCGCAGCAGCAGAGTCTCGGCCGCGCCGCCCTCATCCACGGCATGGGCCGCGCGGCGGTATCGAACACGATCTGGGAACGGGAGGGAAAACTCAGCGCCGCCGACTGGGAAAAGATCCGGCTCGTGCCGTACTGGACCGCGCGGGCCGGCGTCCAGATCCCGACCTTGCGTCTTGAAGCCGCACTGGCGTCGCACGCCTACGAACGGCTGGACGGCGGCGGCTATTTCCGCAACCTGGATGCCGATGGGCTCGGCCTGCCGCACCGCCTGCTGGCGGCCGCGTGCGCTTACGTGGCGCTGTGCATGCCGCGGCCATGGCGTCCGGCGTATTCCCAGGATGAGGCTGCGCGCGTGCTGGCCGAGCAAACACAATGCTTCGATGCAGACGCCGTACGCCACGTCATCGAAGCGGCCGGCGTCCCGGCGGCCGGCGTCCCGGCGGCCGGCGTCCCTGCCCCGGCGGCGCCGGCCCGCAGGAGCCTGCTGTCCGAGCGCGAAATCGAAGTCCTGCGCCGCATCAGCCTGGGCGAAAGCAACAAGGAAGCGGCACGGGTCATGCAGATCAGCCCATCGACGGTGCGCACGCACGTGGAAAGCATCTTCCGCAAGCTGGCGTGCTCGACGCGGGCCGCCGCCACGCTCAAGGCGCTGACCTTGGGATTGATCTGAAAAACAAAAAACCCGCCGGACTCGCGTCGCGGCGGGTTTTGTGATGCGGAGTAAAAATTACTCTGCAGCGGCTTCGGCCGTTGCGGCACCGCGCGGGATCGACGAGGTGGCGACGGTCTGGTCCTGGCCGTGGGCCACGACGGTCACGCCTTCCGGCAGGGCCAGCTGCGACACGTGGATCGACTGGCCGGCTTCCAGCTTCGACAGGTCGACGGTGATGAATTCCGGCAGTTGGCCCGGCAGGCAGGACACGTCCAGTTCGTTCAGCACGTGCGACACGATGGCGCCGCTCAGCTTGACTGCCGGCGAGACCTCGGCGTTGACGAAGTGCAGGGCGACCTTGGCGTGGATCGGCTGCGAAGCGTCGACGCGCTGGAAGTCAGCGTGCAGGACCAGTTGCTTGTATGCGTGCATCTGGAAGTCACGCAGCAGGACTTTCTGCGTCTTGCCGTCCAGTTCCAGATCCAGGATCGAACCGTGGAAAGCTTCTTTCTTGAGCGCGTGGAACAACGCGTTGCCATCCAGGGCGATCAGTTCCGGGGCAGCAGCGCCACCGTAGATGATGCCCGGGGTCTGGCCGGCGTTGCGCAGGCGGCGGCTCGCTCCGGTCCCCTGCTGAGTACGTGCAAATGCGACTACTTTCATGGTGTTACTCCAAAGTGTGGGCCCGAATGCCGGCGCGTGCCGGCCCGGTTGCCCGGGTTGTGATGTCCCCGCGACCAGGGACATCGGTAAAGAGCGCACTCGCGCACGCTCAAGAAATTCTGTAAACCTTTGATACGTCAACGGCGCGCCGGCTTTTCAGCCAGGCGCGCCGCGCTTGCAACTTGTATTCGATCAGTCGACGAACAGCGAGATGACCGAGTCGCCCTTGACGATACGCTTGAACGTCTCGGCCAGCAGCGGTGCGCAGGTCAGCTGGCGGATCTTGCCGCAAGCCTGGGCAGCCGGGCTCAGCGGGATCGTGTCGGTGACGACCAGTTCATCCAGCGGCGAGTTCGCGATACGCTCGATGGCCGGGCCGGACAGGACCGGGTGCGTGCAGTACGCGACGACTTTCTTCGCGCCACGCTCCTTGAGGACTTCGGCGGCCTTGGTCAGCGTGCCTGCGGTGTCGACCATGTCGTCCATGATCACGCAGTTGCGGCCTTCGACTTCACCGATGATGTTCATGACTTCCGACACGTTCGCCTTCGGGCGGCGCTTGTCGATGATCGCCAGGTCGCAGCCGAGGCGCTTGGCCAGCGCACGGGCACGCACCACGCCGCCGACGTCCGGCGACACGACGAGCAGGTCGTCGTAGTTGCGCTTCTGCAGGTCACCCAGCAGCAGCGGCGATGCGTAGATGTTGTCTACCGGGATGTCGAAGAAGCCCTGGATCTGGTCGGCGTGCAGGTCCATGATCAGGACGCGCTCGACGCCGGCTTCCTGCAGCATGTTCGCGACGACTTTCGCCGAGATCGCGACACGCGCGGAACGCGGACGGCGGTCCTGGCGGGCATAGCCGAAGTACGGAATCGCCGCGGTGATGCGGCCAGCCGATGCGCGCTTGAGAGCGTCGACCATCAGCATGATTTCCATCAGGCTGTCGTTGGTGGGGGCGCAGGTCGATTGCAGAACGAAGACGTCCTTGCCGCGAACGTTCTCGTTGATTTCGACCATGACTTCGCCGTCGGAGAACTTCGAAACTACGGCTTTGCCGAGAGGAATGCCGAGGTTTTTTGCGACCCCTTCTGCTAGCGCCGGATTGGCATTGCCGGTAAAAACCATCAGGTTTTCGTAAGCCATGGGAGTCCCAGAGATGTAAGAAGCGTTGAAAGAACTTGAAAAGCAGCTAATCGTCGGATGATTAACGCTGAACCACAAAAAAAAATGAGCCGCTCATTGGCGGCTCCATTTTTATCTGCCTGCTGGAGCACGTGTCATCATCAGCTCAGGCAAAGAAACTTTGGCAGGGGAACAAGGATTCGAACCTTGGTATGCCGGAATCAAAATCCGGTGCCTTAACCAGCTTGGCGATTCCCCTACACTGAAACTTACAGCTTGTCGCTGCACTCGATTATTATATCGTCAAATGCGTCGACAGGCAAAATTTTATTCTACAACGAATGGGTTTGCAAGAGCATTTTCATCGGATGTCGCTGCAACGCTTTCGCTTTCCACGCTCTCCACCGGGCCGGCACATGCTTCAGTACCTGTTCAGCTTCATGCTCTGTGGAAAATGCGCAAAACACGCACGAGCCCGAACCAGTCATCCTGGCCGCTCCGTAACCGCCCAACCATTCGATCGCCTCTGCTACCGGCGGGAACAAGCGGGCTGCCACGTCCTGCAAATCATTTTTCCCGAAGCCAATCAAATCGTTCGATTCGACATGTCGTCTGGAAAAGTCCGATATTGTGATGGCTTTCGTGTTTCTTGTCAAATCGGTCGCCGTAAAAATTGCAACGGTGGGGACAGAGACGCCCGGTTCGATGACGACATACCAGCAATCCGGCCCCGGCACGGCCTGCAATGCCTCCCCCACGCCTTCGGCGAATGCCGTCGCGCCGAACAGGAAAAACGGGATGTCCGCGCCCAGCGGCAAGCCCAGCGCGATCAACTCGGCATCCGTCAGGCCGGCCTGCCATAAATGATTGGCCGCCATCAGCGCCGTGGCCGCGTCGGACGAGCCACCACCGAGTCCGCCTCCCATCGGCAGGCATTTCTCGACGGCGACGTCGATACCGGGCGGCAGGCGGCCGTGGCGGCGCTGGTATTCCGCCTGCAGCGCGCGCAGCGCGCGGACGATCAGGTCCTGCTCTTCCGGCACGCCGGGCACATCCGTCGTGCGCACGATGCGCTCGTCGCTGCGCAAGTCGAAGTGCAGCGTGTCGCTGCGGTCGATGAGTTGAAACACGGATTGCAGCAGGTGGTAGCCGTCCGGCCGGCGGCCCACGACGTGCAGGAACAGGTTCAGCTTGGCCGGCGCGGGGCAGTTGTGCAGGGACGTCGGCGCCATGTCACGCCACCGGATCGATCACGATGCGGATCGTCAGCGCATCGCCGACGGCCGTCGTGCTGCGCTCGGCATCGATGCGGCGCGGCATCGGGGCGCCGCCCGGGCCGTTCTGCCATTCCACGAAACGCAGGCGCCAGCCATCGTTCGTGACGACGCTGTCGTGCGCGGGCGACGCCGTGAAACGCTTGCCGCTCGCGTCGACGGCATAGCCCTGCAGCCAGTCGCGCAGGCCGCTCACGGGCAGGGTCCAGCCGAGGGACTTCGCCGTCAGCGTGTCGATGTCTTTTTCCACGCGCGGCGCGCGGCCGGACTGTTTCAACGTCGCGGTCTCGGGCGTGACCGTGATCTCGGCGACGGTCTGGCCCAGCGGCGAGAACAGGGAGACGTCGATGCGGCCAGGGCGCTGCGCCCACGTGAAATTGCCGTTGATCGATTGCGGCTGGCCATCCTTCTGGTAGTTCGCGGCCAGGCGGCCGTTCAGGTCGATGGTGTCGCGGTAGGCGCCCACCTGGGCGGTCGGGTTGGCCAGCGGGACGTTGGCGGTGGTGGCGCAGCCGGCCAAGGACGCGACGCAGGCGGCGGCGATAACGAATCGGGAAAGTGAATGCATCGGCATGAAGTCAACAAGTCGAATGAACCGACGGACGCCGCAGCGTCCGTCGATTGTCATTATTTCACAGAGTCTGGTGCAGGCGCGCCAGTGTGCTCTTCAACGCGTCATTCTTCGGATCCTTGGCTTGCGCTTCGCGCCACAGCTTGCGGGCATCTTCTGTCTGGCCCTTCTTCCACAGCACTTCGCCCAGGTGGACGGCGATCTCCGGATCGTTGCGCAGCGTGTAGGCCTTGCGCAGGTGGGTCTCGGCCTCGTCCAGCTTGCCGAGGCGATAGTTCACCCAGCCCATGCTATCGAGGATGAACGGGTCGCCCGGCGCCATTTTCAGGGCCTTGGAGATCAGTTGATAGGCTTCCTTCAGGCGGATGTTGCGGTCGGCCAGCGAATAGCCGAGCGCGTTATAAGCCTGCATATTGTCCGGCGACTTGGCGATCACTTTCCGCAGCGCCTTTTCCATCACGGCCGTCTTGCCCATCTTTTCGGCCATCAGGGCATAGTCGTACAGGAAGTCCGTATTGTCCGGGAAGCGCTTGACGCCCTGCTCCATCAGCTTGAACGCGTCCTTGGCCTGGCCCGCGTCGCGCAGGATTTGTGCTTCGACGAGGACGATCTGCGCCTGTTCCGTCTTGTCGTCCGTCTTCAGGGTGCCCAGCAGCTTGCGCGCGCCGGCGACGTCGCCCTGCTTCGCGGTCAGCTGGGCGCGGCGCAGTTCGGCGCCGAACTGGACCTTCGGATCCTCGGTGTCGAGCCGGTCGAGCCAGTCGGCCGCGGCCTTGTAATCGCCCCGTTCCTCGGCGATCTGCGACAGGATCATCACGGCCTTCGTCGGGTCGCGCTCGTCTTCCGGCGCCTTGTCCATCAGGTCCACGAAGCGGCTGAAATATTTTTCCGCGGCCGTACGGTCGTTCATCTGCATCGACAGGATGCCGAGCGCGTACAAGGTGCCCGGATTGTCGGGCTGGGCTTTATCCAGCGTGAGGAATTCCTGGCGCGCGGCCTCGTACTGTTTTTCGTTGACGAGCAGGCGCGCGTACGCGGAACGCACTTCGCGCGCCTCCGGGTGGGCCGCGAGGAAATCCTTCAGCACCTTGATGGCGCCGCCTTCGTCCTCGCTCACCTGGGCCGCGGTCAGCGCGGCGATCTCGGAATCGGGCTTCAGTTGCAGGGCCGTCTGCGCCTCGCGCCTGGCGGCCGCCTTGTCGTTGCGCGCCAGCGCGGCCTGGGCCAGCACGACGTGCGTTTCCATCAGGTTGCCATACGGCGCGACGAGGCGCTCGAGCATGGCGCTGGCCGCCTCCTTGTCCTTGGCACGCAGCAGCAATTGCTGCATCTGGAACATGACGAGGCCGCGCGCGCCCGGGGTCGCGTCCGCCAGACGCTGTTTCAAGATATTTTCGGCCTCGCCGAGGTTGTCGGAGAGGATGACCAACCCCAGATAGTACTGGCTGGCCTCTTCGGAGTCCGGTGCGTACTGGCGCCACAGTTTCACGGCGGCGAGCGCGTCGTCGGCCTGCTTGGCGGACAGCGCCATCTCGGCGGCGCGTTTGGCCAGGCGCGGGTCCTTCGTCTGCTGGGCCAGGCTCATCATCGTCAGGTAAGGCCCCTGCCAGTCCCCGTTCTTGTAGGCCATCTCGGCCTGCATGAGCTGGCTCATCATGGCCGGGGTCATCTCGACGTTGGGGAGCTTTTCGGCCTGTTCGCCTTCCTTGGCCTGGTCGGGATGGTCCCGGGTTTCGGCGGCGGCGAGCGGCTGGTCGGACAGGTCCGGGGCCGGTTGCTGCTGCTTGGGAGCCACAGCGCAGGCCGACAGCAGTGCGGAGAGGGTTACAATGGCGAAAGCGTTTTTCAAGGCAAGTCCCACGTCATCGAGATTGTCCGATTCTACGCCATGCACCCGCCGCGCGTGCGCCGCTGCAACACGAATTTACATTCCGATCATTTCAAAGGATCGCTTCAACATGTCCAGGGCAAGGAGCTGCAACACCGCGCTGGACATTGTTAAGCGAGACCATACATGCCTGAATTACCAGAAGTCGAAGTGACGAGAAGAGGTGTCGCGCCTCACCTGGAAGACCGCATCGTCGAGGACGTCGTATTGCGCCGCGAAGGCCTGCGCTGGCCGTTCCCCCCGAATCTGCGCGAGCTGCTCGCGGGCCGCCGCATCCTCGGCACCGGCCGGCGCGGCAAATACCTGCTGCTGACATTCGAACATGGCACCTTGATCGTCCACCTGGGCATGTCCGGTCATTTGCGCGTGCTGCCGGAGGGGATCGAGCTGAAGAAACACGACCACTTCGACCTCGTCGTGCGCGGCCCGGAAGGCAGGCGGGTGCTGCGCCTGCACGACCCGCGCCGCTTCGGCGCCGTCCTCTGGCACGATCACGACGACGGCGAGCTGGAGCAGCACGTGCTGCTGCGCGGCCTGGGCGTGGAACCGCTCGAAGACAAGTTCTCCGGCGCCCTGCTCCACCAGGCGACGAGAAACCGCAGCGCCCCGATCAAGCAGGTGCTACTCGCGGGCGACATCGTCGTTGGCGTCGGCAATATCTATGCGTGCGAGAGCCTGTTCCGCGCCGGCATCAACCCGAAGACGGCCGCCGGCAAGATCAGCCGCGCCCGCTACGACAAGCTCGCCGAGGCGATCCGCGACATCCTTGCCGCCGCGATCGTGCAAGGCGGCAGCACGCTGCGTGACTTTATTGCCGTAAATGGTCAGTCAGGCTATTTCCAGCAGACATATTTCGTCTATGATCGTGCAGGAGTTCCTTGCCGCAACTGTGGCACGCCGGTCCGCCAGATCAAGCAGGGCCAACGGTCCACGTTCTACTGCGCGGTCTGCCAGCGGTAAGGCCATCGACGAGGAACGGGACACGCGGGACACCGATATGCAGGATTTGCAACAGTACGCGCACTGGCGCACGCAGGTCGCCCAGGCGCTGGAACAGTATCGCAGCTGGGCCCAGGGGGCCGAGCTGCTGGACGGGGCGGCGGAACAGCGCGTCGCGCGTGCGCTCGCGCGGCTGCGCGACGACCGGCTGTCGGTCGCATTCGTGGCCGAATTCTCGCGCGGTAAATCCGAGCTGATCAACGCCATCTTCTTTGCCGACTACGGCCAGCGCATCGTGCCGTCGAGCCCCGGGCGCACGACGATGTGCCCGACCGAATTCGCGTGGGAGCCGGCGCTCGTCCCCTGCATCCGCCTGCTCCCGATCGAGACCCGCGCCGAGCGCCTCGCGACGGGCGACTATCGCGACGTCCCGGATGCGTGGACCGTGCTGCCCCTGGACCTGTCCGCGCCGGAGCGCATGCACGAGACCTTCCTGCAGGTGAGCCTCACGCGCCGCGTCGCGCCGGCCGAAGCGCAGCGCTACGGCTTGTACGATCCCGACGACCCCGACCTCGCGGCGACATTGGGCCCGGACGGCCTCGTGGAAATCCCGCGCTGGCGCCACGCGCTGATCAACGTGCCGCATCCGCTCCTCAAGCAGGGCCTCGTGATCCTCGACACGCCGGGCCTGAATGCGATCGGCACGGAGCCGGAGCTCACGCTGAACCTGATCCCGAACGCGCACGCCGTGCTGTTCATCCTGGCCGCCGAGACGGGCGTCACGAAGAGCGACATCGACGTCTGGCGCACGCATATCAACGCCGATTCCGGGTCCAATGCGGGCCGGATCGTCGTGCTGAACAAGATCGATGCCTTGTGGGATGAACTGAGGACGCCGCAGGACAACGACGCCGCCATCGCGCGCCAGCAGCATGACGCCGCGCGCCTGCTGGGCGTCGCGGATGCGCAGGTGTTCCCGGTGTCCGCGCAAAAAGCCCTCGTCGGCAAGATCACGGGCGATTACGCCCTGTTCGAAAAGAGCCGCATGGGCGCGCTGGAATCGGCGCTGTTCCACGAACTGATCCCGGCACGCCAGGACATCCTGCGCCGCCAGCTGCAGGACGACCTCGCGACGTTGACGGGCGCCCAGTCCGCGCTGCTTGCCGCGCGCGGGCGCGACCTCGTCGAGCAGCTGCAGGAACTGCAAAGCCTGCGCGGCAAGAACCAGGGCGTGATCGCGCACATGGTGCGCCGGGTCGAGATGGAAAAGAAGGAATTCGACGCCAGCCTGTTCAAGCTGCAGGGCACGCGCGCCGTGTTCACCACGCTGTCGACGGCGCTCTACTCGATCATCGGCATGGAGGTCGTGCAGGACCATGTCGACGCCGTGCGCGCCGCGATGGAAGCCGCGCGCTTTTCGACGGGCATGCGCGCGCCGGTGCGCACGTTCTTCGACCAGGCGCGCGCCAACCTGGCTGCGGCGGAAGCAAAAATCGCCGAGATCGCGGCGATGATGGAGACGATGGTGCGGCGCTTCTCCGCCGAGCACGGACTTGCGCTGGCGCTGCCGGCCGCGCTGTCGCTGGAACGCTACCGCCGCGAGATCGATGCCATCGAAGCGATCTACGTAAAGCAGTTCGGCACGGCGACCCTGCTCATCACGAGCCGCGGCACCCTGCTCGAACGCTTCTTCGACACGATCGCGTCGCGCATCAAATTCGCGTTCCGCGAAGCGAACGGCGATGCCGAGGCGTGGCTGAAGATGGTCAATGCGCCGCTCGAAGCGCAGATCCGCCAGCACCGCGACCAGCTGCGCCACCGCCAGGCATCGATCCAGCGCATCCTGGAAGCCACCGACAGCCTGGAACAGAAAATCGCCGCCTTCGAGGCGGCCCAACACGACCTGGAGCAGGTCAAGGCGCGACTCGCGAACTTGTCCGGCGCCGTCGCCGACACGCTGCGCGCCGACCTGCCCGAATTGCGAGCAGCCTGATAGATGAAACGCAGCACCGACACCGAAATCCTGTCCGACCCCAGCTTCTCGCGCGCCGTCATCGACTGGCAGCGCGCCCACGGCCGCCACGCCCTGCCCTGGCAGAACACGCGCGACGCGTACCGCATCTGGCTCTCCGAAATCATGCTGCAGCAGACGCAGGTGACGGCGGTGCTGGGCTATTACGCGCGCTTCCTCGAGCGCTTCCCGACCGTGCACGACCTCGCCGCGGCGCCGGCCGAAGACGTGATGGCGCACTGGAGCGGCCTCGGTTACTACACGCGGGCGCGCAACCTGCACGCGTGCGCCAGGCGCGTCGTCGCGGACTACGGCGGCGTGTTCCCGAGCGACCCGGCGCTGCTGGCGGACCTGCCCGGCATCGGCCGCTCGACGGCTGCCGCCATCGCCGCGTTTTCCGCCGGTGCGCGCGCCGCCATCCTGGACGGCAACGTGAAGCGCGTGTTCGCGCGCGTGTTCGGCATCGACGCATACCCGGGCATCAAGCCGGTGGAAGACGCGCTGTGGCGCCGCGCCGACGCGCTGCTGCCGGAAGGCGACGGCATCGAGGCGTACACGCAGGGCCTGATGGACCTGGGCGCCACGCTGTGCACGCGCGGCAAACCGGACTGCGACCGCTGTCCGCTGCGGGACCGCTGCGTGGCATTCGCGACCAACCGCACCTCGGTGCTGCCTGTGCCGAAGCCGAAAAAGGCGACGCCGGAGCGGCGCGCGCTGATGCTGGCCGTCGTCGACAACGGCCAGGTGCTGCTGCAGCAGCGGCCGGATTCCGGCATCTGGGGCGGCCTGCTGTCGCTGCCGGAATACGATGGCCACGTGGCGCTGGACGAGGCGGACGACGTGTCGCCGACGACGCTGGCCGGCGCCGCCGGCGAGTTCGGCACGGTGGCCGAAGTGGAACCGCTGCTGCCGCTGGTACACGGCTTCACGCACTACCGCCTGCACATCCAGCCGTACCGCATGGGAGTCTCCGCGCGCGGCGAAACGCCGCCGGGCCACGTATGGTGGGACCTGGCGACCATCACGGACGCCCCGCTGCCGGCACCGATCAAGAAGCTGCTGGGGCAACTGGCGGCCCCATCGCTGTTCAACTAACACCGGGGTCAGAGCCCGATTTTTGGCAATTGCCCAAAATCGGGCTCTGACCCCGGTTTGCTCTCCTGACAGGAACTGACAGTGGTCCGGCCTAGACTGGCCGCACTGTCAACCAACGAAGGAGAACACCATGCTGACCCCGACCTACACCATCCTCTACGTCGCCGATCCGCAGGCCAGCGCACGCCTGTATGGCAAGCTGCTGGACGCGCAGCACGTCGAATCGTCGCCCACGTTCGTGCTGTTCCCGCTGGAGAATGGCCGCATGCTGGGCCTGTGGGCGAAGTCCGATGCGGTGCCGGCCGCCGACTTCCACGGCAGCGGCAGCGAGCTCGCGTTCCGCGTGCCCGACGACGCACAGGTCGATGCGCTGCACGGCAAGTGGCGCGAGGCCGGACTGCGCATCCTGCAGGCGCCGGCCAAGGTGGATTTCGGTTATACGTTCACCGCGGCCGATCCGGATGGACACCGTCTGCGTGTGTTCGCGCGCGGCGAGTGACATACCACCGTCGCCCCCGCGAAGGCGGGGGCCCAAGTTTGCGGAGCGGAGACGCGTAGAAATTGGGTTCCCGCCTGCGCGGGAAGTCGTTTCCGGCAGTGCCGGAAACGACGGATGTTCAGAAGGTATCCAAGGAATAAATGCGCCGGTGTTCCTTGATCGCATACCGATCCGTCATCCCCGCGATGTAATCCGCAATCTTGCGCGCCTGTTTCACGGTGTCGCCGGACGCCACCTGGTAGTCCGGCGGCAGCAGCACGGGATCGGTCATGAAGGCGTCGAACAGCTCGTGCACGATGCGGCTCGCCTTCACGCGCATGCGGTTCACCTGGTAGTGGCGGTACAGGTTCGCGTGCAGGAAGCGCTTCAGCGCCGTCGTCTCGGCACGCATCGCGTCCGAGAAGCGGATCAGCGGCGGCCCCTTGCGCACGTCGTCGATGCCCTGCGGCGCGGCGTCCGCCAGCAGCTCGGCCGACGTCGCGGCCAGGTCGGCCGTCATCGCCGTGATCATCAAACGGATCGTCTCGTACAGCTCGCGCCGGCCCTGCAGGCCCGGGTACTGCTGCACGACCTCGCGGTGCAGGCGCGCGAACAAATCCACCTCTTCCATCTGCTTCATCGTCAGCAGGCCCGAACGCAGGCCGTCGTCGATGTCGTGGTTGTTGTACGCGATCTCGTCGGCCAGGTTCGTCAGCTGCGCTTCCAGGCTCGGTTGCGTCCTGTCGATGAAGCGTTGGCCCAGCTCTCCCAGCTGGCGCGCGTTCGTCAGCGAGCAGTGCTTCAGGATGCCTTCGCGCGTCTCGAACGTGAGGTTCAGGCCATCGAAGGCGCCGTAGTGTTCCTCGAGATGGTCGACGACGCGCAGGCTTTGCAGGTTGTGCTCGAAGCCGCCGTAGTCCTTCATGCAGTCGTTCAGCACGTCCTGGCCGACGTGGCCGAAGGGCGTGTGCCCGAGGTCGTGCGCGAGCGCGGTCGCTTCGACGAGGTCTTCGTTCAGGCGCAGGCTGCGCGCCAGCGTGCGCCCGATCTGCGCGACTTCGATCGAGTGCGTGAGGCGGGTGCGGAACAGGTCGCCCTCGTGATTCAGGAAGACCTGGGTTTTATACTCGAGCCGGCGGAACGCGGTCGAGTGGATGATGCGGTCGCGGTCGCGCTGGAATTCGCTGCGCGAGCCGGGCGACGGTTCCGGATGACGACGCCCACGGCTCTTCGACGACTGCGCCGCGTAGGGAGCCAGGTGGGCGTCGAAGTCGATCATGACGAAGGTGCTCCAACCAAGGCCTTCAGCGTGGCGTCGAGCAGTTCGCGCGGCGCATTCGTGATGCTCGGGCTGCCCAGCGGTTTCAGGAGGATGAACTTGATGGCGCCGCCCTCGTTCTTCTTGTCGACTTCCATCAGCTCGATCCAGCGCTCGACGCCGAGGTCAGGCGCAATGACCGGCAGCCCGGCCGCCTTCACGAGCGCGCGCACGCGGTCGACCGCGGCGTCGTCGATAAGGTTCAAACGGCGCGACAGGTCGGCCGCCATCACCATGCCGCAGCCCACGGCCTCGCCGTGCAGCCACGCGCCATAGCCCAGGCCCGCCTCGATGGCGTGGCCGAACGTGTGGCCGAAGTTCAGCACCGCGCGCAGGCCGCCTTCGCGCTCGTCGCGGGTGACGACGTCGGCCTTGATCTCGCACGAGCGCGCGATCGCGTGCGCGAGGGCCGCGTGGTCGCGCGCCACCAGTTTCCCGATGTTCGCCTCGATCCAGTCGAAGAAGGGGGCGTCGAGGATGGCGCCGTGCTTGATGACTTCCGCCAGGCCGGCCGACAGCTCGCGGTCCGGCAAGGTGTCGAGCGTGGCGGTGTCCGCGATCACGGCGCGCGGTTGATAGAACGCGCCGATCATGTTCTTGCCCAGCGGGTGGTTGATGCCCGTCTTGCCGCCGACCGAGGAGTCGACCTGCGCGAGCAGCGTCGTCGGGATCTGCACGAACGGCACGCCGCGCATGTAGGTCGCGGCCGCGAAACCGGTCATGTCGCCGATCACGCCGCCGCCCAGCGCCACCAGGGTCGTCTTGCGGTCGCACTTGTTGGCCAGCAGCGCGTCGAACACCTCGTTCAGGCTCTCCCAGTTCTTGAACTCTTCGCCGTCGCGCAGGATGATGGGCACGACCTCGCGCCCGGCCGCCCGCAGCGGGCCGGCGACCTTGTCCAGGTACAGCGGGGCGACGGTGGTGTTGGTGACGATGGCCACCTTGCCGCTGCCGCCGATGTGGCGATTCAGAAGGGAAGTATCGTCCAGCAGGCCGCGTCCGATCGCGATCGGATAGCTGCGGTCGCCCAGCTCGACGTTAAGAGAGATGCATGCCTGTTCGTTCATTGTCGTCTTTGCGTTGGCCTGCTCGCGTGCGGCGTTGTCCGCGTCGAGCTGGTCCAGGATTGTCTGAACCATCGATTGTACGTTAGGTCGGCCCGTGTCGATGACCATGTCGGCGATCTCGCGGTACAGCGGCTCGCGCTGCGCGGTCAGGTCTTCCAGCTTCCTGCGCGGGTCGGCCGTCTGCAGCAGCGGGCGGTTCTTGTCGTGCGCCGTGCGCGCCAGGATGCTGGAGACGCTCGCGCGCAAGTAGATCACGGTGCCCCGGTCCGCCAGCAGCGCGCGGCTGGCCGGGTTCAGCACGGCGCCGCCGCCGGTCGCCAGCACGATGCCGTTCTGCGCGGTGAGTTCGCGGATCACGTCGGCTTCGCGGCGGCGGAAGCTGGCCTCGCCCTCGATCTCGAAGATCCACGGAATCGTGGCGCCCGTACGCGCCTCGATCTCGTGGTCGGAATCGATGAAGGTCATGTCCAGGCGCCGCGCCAGCAGGCGGCCGATGGTGGTCTTGCCGGCCCCCATCAGGCCGACGAGGAAGATGTTGTTGTTCTTACAGTCAGACACGTGTACGCGTTCAAATAAAAACGGCCAGGACATCCCTGGCCGCTTTGTTGCAATTGGGCATCCCTTAAGAAAACTTATGGGCAGGTGAACGACAGTTTAAACGGAATACTGGTTACCGAGCCAGAAGGCGACGTCACGGTGACGTTGAATGAGGCCTGAGCGGGTGCGCAATTGGTTGAGCTCGTGCTCGAAATGCTGAAAACATGCGTATAACCCTGCGGGCCGCTACCAACAGTCAAGCCGGTTGGATCATCGACATTAGTGGTCGAGTGAGGGGCAATATTTGGTACAGTGGCAGGTACGACCGGTGCAGCGTTGCCGTTAAGCATGCTCGTTATTTCGACTTGGGAGCCGAAAGGCATCGGGTTGTTGTTCACATCGTTGAGCTGCAGCGAGAATACCTTGGTTGCGCTGCCGCTGATCGAGCCAAGATCGACGGTTTTACTCAGGTCCAACGGGACCGCGCTGCCATCCATATAAACGTTCTTCACGAAACCGCCGCTGAAGAAGATAGCCGTCCTGGCATACACAGTATTGGTACCATCCGTCGAGCTGGCGCAAATAGTGGCCAAGCCGGGGCGGGTCGCGTCCGGGGTGACAGCGTTGCAGGGGCTTAGCGGCAAGCCAGGCGTAGCGACGCGCGGATTTTGCGTACGAAGGAAGACCGTGCAGAGACCGTTGGTCGTATTGCAGCCGCCCTTGTCTGACGTACCAACGGCGCCCATATTCGTCTGGAACACCACTGGCGTGCCGTCCGGGACTGGATTACTGAAAGCGTCGGCCAGCATGACCTGCAGGGTGGTCGCCTGCGGGCTATCAATATCTCCATTGACGTTGAACGTGCCCGAGCTCAGCGAAAACGCGCGTTGCACGGGCAGGCCAGTCGTCACCACGATCGAATCAGACAGGGTCGAGATGTCCGATCCACCATTGGTGCCGGTACCTCGGAGCGTCGCCTGCACGCGAAACGACATGGCGGTCGCGCCCGAGTTGACCGTCGTGACCACGCTGCCGGTGGCATCGGTCGTGTCGCTGGCCTTGTTGATGACGACGTCGGCGCCCGCGGGCACCGGCGTGAAGTCCACGCGCTGGCCGGCCAGCGGATTGCCGAAGATGTCGACGACCTTGTACGTCAGGATCGCGGTTTCGGTGCGGCCGTTGCCGCCGTTGCCGCGCACGACGATCGATTGCGCGGTCGGCGTGGCGCCCACGAACTGCACCGACGCGGCGGCCGGCGGCGCGATCGCCAGCGTGGCCGACGCCGACTTGGCGATGCCGGCGGCCGTCACGGTGATGATGTCGTTGTTGGCGCAGCCCTTGTCGCGGTAGACCGTCTGCACGGTGCCGTTATTGGTCGGCACGGTCGCGGCCAGCGTCGCCTTGCCGGCCGTCACGCACGCGGAGCTGAAGCTGACGTTGACCTGCTGGTCCGTGTACTTGCTGGAACCGTTCAGCACGTCGACCGACAGCACCGTCGAGCCGTAGGCCTGGATGCTGGCCGGGCTGGCGGACAGGGTGCCGAACGTCAGCGTGGTGGTGCCGACGGAATAGTTCGCGGTGCCGCTCACGGTCGTGCCGGCGACGCTCGACGTGGCGGTCACGGTGCCCGCGCCGCCGGAGGCCAGGCTGGCGGCGCGCATGCTGACCTTCGCGACGCCGTTGACATCCGTGAGCGCGGTGGCGGCCGTCGGCGAGAACACGGCCAGCGTGTTGTCGGTGGCGAAGGTCACGATCGCGTTCGGCACGGGCTTCTTGTCCGCATCCAGCACGGTGGCATTGACGGTCAGCAGCGTGGCGCCGGAGAGCGCATTGGTCGACGCGCCGGCCGCGTTCGTGAAGCCCACGGAGACGGTGGGCGCCGCGGGGGTGGTGGTGCCGCCGGTACCGCCGGTGCCGCCGGTCCCCGTGCTGCCGGAACCGGAGCCGGTCCCGCCGCTCACGGCGCCCGGATTGCCGCCGCCGCCGCCGCATGCGGTCAGCACCATGGCCATCAGCAGGCCGGCCACGCGCACGCCGTGGCGCGCCGTGGAGTCGTTCTTGAAGTCGTTCATGTGTGGGGGTCTTGTTGATGATTCCGTCAATGGCCGTTCTGCAGGCGCTCGGCCACGATCTTGGGCGTGATGAAGACGAGCAGCTCGGTCTTGCTGTTCTGGCGCGACGTCGACTTGAACAGATTGCCCACGACCGGGATGTCGCCGAACAGCGGCACCTTGTCGTCGTTGCGGGTCTCGGTCATCTGGTAGATGCCGCCCAGGACCACCGTGCCGCCGTTCTCGACCATCACCTTGGTCTTCACGTGCTGCGTGTTGATGGCGAAGCCCGACGCGGTCGCCTCGCCCTTCGAATCCTTGGCCACGTCCACGTCCAGCACGACGTTGCCGTCCGGGGTGATCTGCGGCGTGACTTCCAGCTTCAGGTTCGCCTTCTTGAACGTGACCGACGTGGCGCCGCTGCTCGTGGCCTGCTGGTACGGCAGCTCGACGCCCTGCTCGATGATGGCCGGGACGTTGTCCTCGGTGACCACGCGCGGGCTGGAGATGATCTTGCCTTTGCCATCCGCTTCCAGCGCGGACAGTTCCAGGTTGAGGAAGCGGTTCGCCGCCGACGAGAACAGCGAGAATGCGATCGACGGCGCATTCGTGCCGTTGATGCCGGCCGCCGGCAGGTTCACGAGCGTGGAGTTGGTGTAGCCGTCGCCCTTGTCCGGCGTCTGGCCCGTGACCTGGCCCACGCCCGTCAGGTTGCCGCCGATGGCCACGCGCTGGTTGCCGCTGACCTGGTAACCCGTGTCGCCGCCGCGCAAGGTGCGCAGGTCGGCGAAACCGAGCTTGGCGCCGAGGTTGCGCGAGAAACCGTCGTTCGCTTCCACCAGGCGCGCCTCGACGAGCACCTGCTTGGTGGCGATGTCGGTCTTCTGGATCAGTTTGCGGATGTCTTCGATCTTCGATGCGATGTCGGTCACGAACAGCTGGTTCGTGCGCGGGTCGATGATGGCGCTGCCGCGCTTGGACAGCACGCGGTTCTTGCCGCCGCCGTCGCCGCTGGCGCCGCCGTTCTGGTCGAGGCCGAACACGGTACGGAACGCTTCCGCCTTCTGGTAGTTCAGCTGGAAGATCTCGGAGCGCAGCGGCTCCAGGTCGGAGATCTGGGCCCGCTGCTCGAGCTCCAGTTTTTCCTTGGTCAGCAGTTCTTCCTTCGGCGCGATCCACAGCACGTTGCCGTTCTTGCGCATGTCGAGGCCCTTGGCCTGCAGGACGACGTCCAGCGCCTGGTCCCACGGCACGTCCTTCAGGCGCAGCGTGAGGTTGCCGGTGACGGAATCGCTCGTGATGATGTTCAGGCCCGAGATGTCGGCGATCGCCTGCAGCGCCTGGCGCACCTCGACGTTCTGGAAGTTGAACGACAGCTTCTCGCCCCGGTAGCCCGCGCCGCCCGCGCCGCCGGCCGGCCGGTTCGGATCTTCCTTGACGGGCTTGACGTCGATGACGAGCTGCGTGTCGCTCTGGTAGACGCTCTGCTCCCAGTTGCCGTGCGCTTCGACGACCATGTGCGTGTTCTCGCCCCGCGGCGTCGTCGTGATGCGCGACACGGGCGTGCCGAAGTCGGTCACGTCCAGGCGCCGGCGCAAGGTCGGCGGCACGCCGGTTTTCAGGAAATCGACGAGGATCTGCGAGCCGACCTGGCGCACGTCGACGGCGACCTGGCCGTTCGGCAGGTCGACGACGATGCGGCCTTCGCCATTGGTGCCGCGGCGGAAATCGAGGTCGCGCAGCAGCGGCAGGCTGGCCGGGACGGCGCTTGCCGCGCGGGCCGGCTCGCCGGCGGCGTCGATGGCGCGCGCGGGCGCGCCCGAGCCTTCGACGGTGACGATGACGTCCTTGCCGTCGACGGCGGTCGCGTAGTTCAGTACGCGCTTGAGGTTCAGCACGAGGCGCGTGCGTTCGCCCGCCTGCACGACGTTCACGCCGCGCACGTCGCCCAGGTTGATGTCCTGGACGTTCTTGCCGGTGGCGTTGGCTGTGGCGCCGAAATCGAGCGCGATGCGGGCCGGGTTGGTGATCGAGAAGCCGATCGGCGGCTGCTTCGGGGGTGCCTTCATGCCCACGCGGATGACGACGTTGCCGCCCTGCTGGTTGGCGCTGATCGACTCGATCGCGTTGTCCTGGGCCCAGGCGCA
Source organism: Massilia orientalis (assembly GCF_030411975.2). Taxonomy (NCBI): domain Bacteria; kingdom Pseudomonadati; phylum Pseudomonadota; class Betaproteobacteria; order Burkholderiales; family Oxalobacteraceae; genus Massilia; species Massilia orientalis. The sequence goes on from NZ_JASNRB020000004.1 coordinate 192,289, forward strand.
CACCGTGGCGAGCGCCAGCAGCATGCCGCCCGCGGCGGAAAGGAATCGGGTCATTTACGGTTCTCCTTGGTTTGCAGCTCCAGCTTCGTCATGCGTCCGGTCCATTCTCCCGCGGCGTCCTGCACCGTTTCGCGGATGTCGACGGCGTCCTCGCCCACGTGCGTCACGACGCCGAAGTTCTGGCCGATGCGCTGGCCGGCCTTCACCTGGTACAGCGCGCGTTCGATCTGCAGCAGCGCGAAGCGCGTGCCGCCCTTTTCCATCGTGCCGACCATCTGCATGGTGTCGAGCGGGAAGGTCTCCAGCTGCTCGCGCGGGCGCTGCAGGTCCGGCTGGTTCGGATTGTTCGACGTCGCGGCCGCGCGGGCCAGTTCGCCCAGCAGCTTGTTCGCATCGAACGGGTCGACGGCATCCTTCGCGCCGTACGCGTAAGGCAGGAAATCCTTCGGCTCGGGCAGCGGCTTCACGGCGGGGCGCGTGTCGCGCTTGACCTGTTCCATCCAGCCGCGCACTTCGCGCACGTCGGAATCGCCGCAGCCGGCCAGCAGCAGGGGCGCCATCAGGGCGCCGATCGCGATGCGCGGGCTCATGCCTTCCCCTTCTTGGCGGTCTTCTTCGCCTTGCGGGCCTTGGCCTGCGCATCCAGTTCGTCCTGGTCGAGGTAGCGGAAGGTCTTGGCGATGGCGTCGAGCGACAGCGTGCCGTCCTTGCCGGCGGTGAGCGCCAGGTTGTTCAGGGTGACGATGCGGGGCATCCTGGCCATGTCGGCCGCGAATTCGCCGATGTCGTGGTAGTGGCCCGTGACCTTGATGTCGATCGGCAGCTCGGCGTAGTAATCCTTGACGACGACCTGGCCCGGCTTGAACAGTTCGAACTGCAGGCCGCGGCCGATGCCGGCCTGGTTGATGTCGGACAGCAGCGCGGCCATCTCGGCCTTGCTCGGCAACTGCTTCTCGAGACGTTCGACGTAGCGGTTCACCTGCTGCTGCTGGGCTTCCAGCGCGTCCAGGTTGATCGCCTGCGCCATCTTGACCTTGTAGTCGTCGCGCAGCTTGAGTTCCTGCGCGGCCAGCGCGTCCTGTTCCTCGAACTGGCTGCTCCAGTAAAAGAAGTAGCCGAGGCCGAGGACGGCCGCCATCACGCCGGCCGCGCACAACAGGCGCGGCGCCAGCGGCCACAGGCCGGGATGGCGTCCCTGCAGGCCCTCGAACTGGGCCGCCAGGTCGGCGAAAGACTGTTTCAGATCGATGTTCATGACTTGGTGCCCGCTTGTTTCGTGGACGGCTTGGCATCCTTGTCGTCGTCCTCGGCGCGGGCGCGCTTGATCGCGACGTTCAACGTGAATTCGACGACCTTGCGGCCGGTCTTGCTCTGCGCAAGCGTGGCCGCGCGCACCTCGGTCAGGTCCGGGCGCTCCAGCCACGGCGAGCTGCCGGACAGGTTGCGCAGCAGCTCCGCCACGCGCTCCTGCGACTGCGCATAGCCGTTCAGCAGCACGCGCTGGCCCTCCTGCTTGAAGCTCTTCAGGTACACGCCGTCCGGCGTCTGGCGCACCAGTTCGTCGAGCAGGTAGACGGGCTGGTTGCGGTCGCCCTGCAAGTCCTCGACGGCCTGCTGGCGCGCCTTCAGCGCCTCGATCTCGGCCTTCAGGCTGGCGATCTTGCCGATCTTCTTGTCCAGTTCCGCGTTGGCGTTCTTGAGGACCAGGTTGCGTTCGTTCTGCGTGGCGATGCGGCTGGCGTTGTACGCGCCCACCAGCAGCACGAGCGCGACGCCGACCAGGCCGCCCAGCGCCATCAGCGCGATGAACGCGGCCTGTTTCTGCTTGCGCTTCGCTTCCCGGTGCGGGAGCAGGTTAATGCGGATCATCAGCCGAACCTCCGCAGTGCGAGGCCGCAGGCGACGAGATAGCCGGGACCGTCCGTGCGCAGCTGCTGCTCGCGCACGGCGGGGGCCAGCTGCATGCCGAAGAACGGCGCCACGACGGAGGTCGCGATGCGCGTGCGGCCCGCGATGATGTCGGGCAGGCCGGGCAGCTGGGCGCTGCCGCCGGCGAGGACGATCTGGTCGATGCGCGTGTACGGCGTCGACGTGTAGAAGAACTGGATCGCGCGCGTGACTTCCAGCGCGGCGTTTTCGAGCCAGGGCGCCAGCAGGTCGGCGCGGTAGTTGTCCGGCAGGTCGCCCGTCTTCTTGCGCGTTTCCGCTTCCTCGAACGAGAGGCCGTAGGCGCGCACGACGTCCTGCGTGAGCTGCACGCCGCCGAACGGCTGCTCGCGCTCGTAGACGGTCTCGCCGTTCTGCAGCACGGAGACGTGGGTCGCGTTGGCGCCGATCTGGAACAGCGCGACGATGCGGTCGCGCGGGCCGTTGTCGTTGTCGAGGAGGCGCTGCAGCGCGGCGCGGGCGGCGTACGATTCGATGTCCATCACGGTGGCCGTGAGGCCGGCCGCTTCGGCGATGGCCACGCGGTCCTCGACCTTTTCGCGGCGCGCCGCGGCCAGCATCACTTCCATGTCCTCGGGCGAACTGGCGACGGGACCGATCACGTCGAAGTCGAGGCTGACCTCGTCCAGCGCGAACGGGATGTACTGGCTGGCCTCGGACTCGACCTGCACTTCGAGCTGGTCTTCCGGCAAGCCGGCCGGGAGGATGATCTTCTTGGTGATGACGGCGGCCGGCGGCATGCCGAGCGCCACGTGCTTGATGCGGGTGCCGCTCTTCTGCACGACGCGGCGCACGGCGTCCGACACCGCGTCGATGTTCTCGATGTTGCCGTCGACGACGGCGCCGCGCGGCAGCGGTTCCGCCGCATGGCGCTCCAGCCGCAACTCACCCTTGCCGCCGTCGGACAACTCGACCAGGCGCACGCCGGACGTACTGATGTCGAGCCCGACGAGCGGCGGGCTCTTTTGTCCGAACAAGGAACCTAGACTGATCACGAGCGCACTCCCCTATCTGCTGCTTCTTTGAACGCCCGCTTGGGGAACTGTTGAAATGGTAGAAATACAGTGCATATATATCAGGCACCGTATTGAATCGTAGCAATACTGATGTTTGAGGACAAGAAATTTCTACACGGGAACATAATAGTGCGCAGCATGAAAACGACACTCCTTTCACTCTGATATCAATCAATCTTGCCTCTGTTTTCACACCTATTGTCCGCTTGTCACGCCGTGCCTCAGATACAAGCGTGACTTATAATGAAATGGATCAATAAAGCGACCAACATTACGCATGAAAGCATCCCAAAACGGGGCCAGCCCCGCGCCGCAGTCTCCTACGCCGAAGCACACACCCAAGCGCATCCTCCTGACCATCCTCGCCACGCTGGCCGGTCTGGCCGTCTGCGGGGTACTCGTGGTCGTGTTCGCGCTGGCGATGGCGTACCCGAACCTGCCCGCCCTCGACACCCTGACCGATTACCGGCCCAAGATGCCGCTGCGGATCTTCACGGCCGATAACGTCCTGATCGGCGAATTCGGCGAGGAGCGCCGCACCCTCGTCCACTTCAAGGACATCCCGGACGTGATGAAGAAGGCCGTGCTGTCCATCGAGGACGACCGCTTTTACGAGCACGGCGGCGTGGACTACTGGGGCATCCTGCGCGCGGCCGTGCACAACGCGACCGGCGGCGCGCGCCAGGGCGCATCGACCATCACGCAGCAGGTGGCCCGCAACTTCTTCCTGTCGTCCGAACAGACCCTCAAGCGCAAGGCCTACGAGGCCCTGCTCGCGTACAAGATCGAAAAGAACCTCACCAAGGACCAGATCCTCGAGGTCTACATGAACCAGATCTACCTGGGCCAGCGCGCGTTCGGCTTCTCGTCGGCCGCGCAGATCTACTTCGGCAAGGACTTGAAGGACATCTCGGTCGCGGAAGCGGCGATGCTGGCCGGCCTGCCGAAGGCGCCGTCCGCGTACAACCCGGTCGTCAATCCGAAGCGCGCACGCGTGCGCCAGCAGTACATCCTGCAACGCATGCACGACCTGCGCTACATCACCGACGCCCAGTACGAACAGGCGAAGAACGAGGAACTCAAGATCAAGATGGACAGCACGGCGTTCGGCGTGCATGCGGAATACGTGGCCGAGATGGCGCGCCAGCTCGTGTACGAGCAGTTCAAGGAAGACACCTATACGCGCGGCCTGAACGTGTTCACGACCATCACCAAGGCCGACCAGGACGCCGCCTACCTCGCGCTGCGCCGCGGCGTGATGGACTACGAGCGCCGCCATCCGTACCGCGGCCCGGAAAAATACATCGAGATCCCGTCCGCCAAGGGCGAGGCCGACGAAGCCATCGAGGCGGAACTGGCCGAGCATCCGGACTCGGACGGCATCGTCGCGGCAGTCGTGATGTCGGCGTCGCCCACGCAGGTGAAGGCCGTGCTGGCGTCCGGCGAGGACATCACGATGACGGGCGCCGGCCTGGCGTTCGCCAAGGACTGGCTGTCGCCGAAGGCGGCCGAGACCCGGCGCTTGCGCCGCGGCGCCGTCGTGCGCGTCATGCAGGATGACGATTCGTCATGGCGCATCACGCAGATGCCGGAAGTGGAATCCGCGTTCATCGCGGTAAGCCCGGACGACGGCGCGATCCGCGCGCTGGTGGGCGGCTTCGACTTCAACCGCAGCAAGTTCAACCACGTGACGCAGGCGTGGCGCCAGCCGGGATCGTCGTTCAAGCCGTTCATCTATTCGGCGTCGCTGGAACGCGGCTTCTCGCCGGCCACCCTGATCAACGACGCGCCGATCTCGTTCGACGCGGGTGCGACGGGCGGCCAGGCGTGGGAACCGAAGAACTACGACAACAAGTACGAAGGCCCGATGACGATGCGGCGCGGCCTGACCAAGTCGAAGAACATGATCTCGATCCGCATCCTGAACAAGATCGGCGCCCGCTACGGCCAGGAATACGCGACGCGCTTCGGCTTCGATCCGGACAAGAACCCGCCGTACCTGACGCTCGCGCTGGGCGCCGGCGCGACGACGCCGCTGCAGATGGCCGGCGCCTATTCGGTGTTCGCCAACGGCGGCTACCGCATCAGCCCCTACATCATCTCGAAGGTGACGGATGCCGACGGCAAGGTGTTGTCGGAAGCACGTCCGGACCGCGCCGGCGTCGACGCCAACCGCGTCATCGACGAGCGCAACGCGTGGCTGATGGACAGCATGCTGAAGGACGTGGCCCGCTACGGCACGGCCGCCAAGGCGTCGCAGGTGCTGAAGCGCACGGACATCGCGGGCAAGACGGGCACGACGAACGATTCGATCGACGCCTGGTTCGCCGGCTACCAGCCGCACCTGGTGGGCATCGCGTGGATCGGCTACGACCAGCCGCGCAACCTGGGCAACAGGGAAACGGGCGGCGGCCTGGCGCTGCCGATCTGGATCGGCTTCATGCAGAAGGCGCTCAAGTCCGAGCCGGTGGTCGAGCGTCCGGTGCCGCCGGGGCTCGTACAGTACGGCGACGAGTACTATTACGCCGAGAATCCGCCGGGCACGGGCGTGCAGTCGCTGGACGTGGGGCCGGTGGCCCCTGCGGCCGAGCAGAAGTCGCGCGACGCCGTGCGCAACGAGTTGTTCTGAAACTGTCGGAGGTCTTTACAACTGAATTGCTCGCCTGGAACACTGTTCGGTCAAGTTGTTGTTTTTAAAAGGTAAAGCGTTTGCGTTGCAAAATGGCATGAAGATTGCTCAGCAGGAAGCCGACGTCCAACACTGTCTTTTCCTGGTGAGCCAATAACATGTTCAAAAAAATACCTGCAATCGCTTTCGCTCTTCTTTCCAGCGTCTTTTCGGTACAGTCCGCCAACGCGACCGTGTATTCGGTGGCCTACACCGCGACGGCGCCCAGTTTCTCGCTCCTGTCCGGCACGGGCGACGTCGGCGCGACGCTCGATGTGGGCGATTCGTTGACGGTGACGGTCAACGCCCCCGCCAACAAGGCGTTCAAGACCACCGGGGGATTCATTTTCAATTACCAGATGTGGAGTGGCAGCAGCGAGCTCACCGAGGACGCCACCTACGACTTCTCGCTGGGCGGACTCAGCGTCCTGTCCGGCACCGTGAACAACGCGGCGGCATGCTGCTCCGACGTGCGCCTGCCCATCTACAGCCTGCCCCCGCTGACCTGGGATACCCTGACCTTCACGGCGACGATCGTCAGCGCGAACGGTCCTGTCCAGCTGCTGAATATGTTCGTCTCCCAGCAGAACAACACGCAGTTCATCGACACCGCGGCCGTGCCGGAACCGGCGTCGATCGCACTGATGGCCATCGGTGCGCTGGGCTTCGCGCAGCGGCGCCGTCAGCGCGGCAAGCAGGCCACGCTGGCCTGACCTGGAAGCCGGCGCCCGCCGGCTTTCTTTTGGCCGTCAGCGCAGCTTGACCGGCGCGCCGCCCTGCTGGGTGGCGAAGTCGGACAGCGACGTGAAGAACTCCGTGTCGTCGCGCGTGTTGCGCCACTCGTCGCCCACGCGCTTGTAGTGGAAGCCGCCGGCGCGGGCGGCGATCCACATTTCCTGCAACGGCGCCTGGCTGTTGACGATGATCTTCGAGCCGTTGTCGACGAACTCGATCTCGAGCACGTTGCCACTGCGCTTGCACTCGACGTCGACGATATCCTGCTCGAACAGGCGGTCGAATGCCTGCTCGATGTCGTTCAGGGTGGACTCGGCCAGGGCCAAAAATTCGGATTCGGTCATGCTACACTCCAAGGTCTGCTAATCAAACCGTGATTCTAATCGTGAAGTCCCCATTTGCGCTCCTGACAAGCCTGGCGACCCTGATGGCGCTGTCGGCCTGCGGCCAGACCGGTCCGCTCTACATGCCCAAGCCCCCCGCCCGTCCCGGTGCCGCGCCTACCAGCGCCGCCCCGGCCGGCACCACCACGAACACGGCCACTCCGGCGGTCCAGATCTCCCCGCCGGCACCCGCTGCCGGCGTGACCGTCCCCGCCGCCGGTTCGAATGCGAACAATACCGAAGCGAACAACCAGACGCCGCCGGCCACCCAACAGTAAGCACCGATTTCATGTCTCACTTCACTTATCAAGACGGCGTCCTGCACGCCGAACGCGTTCCCCTGTCCAGGATCGCCACCGAACACGGCACCCCGACCTACGTCTACTCGAAAGCCCAGCTGCTGGAAAACTTCGCCGGCTACGCGCGCCCATGCGCGGGCCGCGACGCGCTGGTCTGCTATGCGATGAAGGCAAACTCCAACCTGGCCATCCTCGACCTGCTCGCGCGCCAGGGCGCCGGCTTCGACATCGTGTCGGGCGGCGAACTGCTGCGCGTGATCGCGGCCGGCGGCGACCCGGGCAAGGTCATCTTCTCGGGCGTCGGCAAGACGGCGGCCGAAATCGCGCTGGCGCTGGAAAAGGGCATCCTGTGCTTCAACGTCGAGTCGATTCCCGAACTGCACCGCATCAACGAAGTCGCCGGCCGCATGGGCAAGCGCGCGCCCATCTCGCTGCGCGTGAACCCGAACGTCGACCCGAAGACCCACCCGTACATCGCCACCGGCCTGAAGGCGAGTAAATTCGGCGTCGCGTTCTCGGACGCGCTGGCCACCTACCGCACCGCCGCCGAACTGCCGCACCTGGACGTCGTCGGCATCGATTGCCACATCGGCTCGCAGTTGCTGGACGACGCGCCGCTGCTGGAAGCGCTGGACAAGCTGATCGAACTGATCGACGCACTGGCCGCCGAGGGCATCCACCTGCACCACGTGGACGTGGGCGGCGGCCTGGGCATCGACTACGGCACGGGCGAGGATTCGCCGGTACCGATCTCGCATTACGTCGAGCGCGTGTTCGCGCGCGTGGACGCATGGCGCGCCGAGAAGCACGGCGGCCGGCCGATCAAGGTGATCTTCGAACCGGGCCGCTCCATCGTGGGCAACACGGGCGTGCTGCTGATGTCCGTCGAATTCCTGAAGCCGGGCGAGGAAAAGAACTTCTGCGTCGTCGACGCCGCCATGAACGACATGGCCCGTCCGACCCTGTACCAGGCCTGGATGGACGTCAAGCCGGTCGTGCAGCGCGATAGTAGCGCGGTGACCTACGACCTCGTCGGCCCCGTGTGCGAATCGGGCGACTGGCTCGCCCGCGACCGCGCGCTGGCCGTCGAGCCGGGCGACGTGCTGGCCATGATGGCGGCCGGTGCCTATGGCTTCACGATGGCGTCGAACTACAACACGCGCGGCCGCGCGGCCGAGGTGCTCGTCGACGGAGACCAGATGCATATGATCCGCAAGCGCGAGAATCCGGCAGACCTGTTCGCGCTCGAGACGATTGTGAAGGCCTGAAAACCGTCGCCCCCGCGCAGGCGGGGGCCCAATTTCTCGCGCAGCACCTACTCCCGCCCCCGTGACCGGTCATCCGGCCACATCTGCGCCGCGCACGCGGCAGCCTGCTCGTTCCAGCGACCGCCCAGGTCGAGACAGCGTTCGAGCAGGCCATAGCGCGGCCGCCCCATGCCGAAGACGAGCACGAGGGCCAATACGACGACGATCACCAGCGCGAGGGGCCACTTCATGTCGTCATGATCGCACGGAAGCCGGTGTAATACGTTTTTCGGCACGCGTGCGGCTGAGGCTCCACCACACGCGCAACAGCAGCAGCACGCCGACGACGCTGCCCCACACGATGGGCTGCTCGAAGTTGTGCTTGCCCGCCTTCATCCACCAATAGTGCAGGATCGCCAGCGGCGCGATCACGTAGATCGCCTTGTGCAGCAGGGCCCAGTTGCGGCCGAGCCGCCTGATCATCGCATTGGTGCTCGTCACGGCCAGCGGAATCAGCAGCACAAAGGCGGCGAAACCCACCGTGATGAACGGACGCTTGAGCACGTCCTTCCACATGGCGGCCACGTCGAAGAAATGGTCGAACCACAGGAACGTCATGAAGTGCATGAACGCGTAGAAGAACGTGAACAGGCCCGCCATGCGCCGCAGTCGTACGACCCAGTTCCAGCCCGTCAGGCGCCGCAGCGGCGTGATGGCGAGCGTCGCGCACAGCAGGTACAGGGCCCAGTCGCCGCTGCCGTGCGTGAGGAATTCGACCGGGTCGACGGGCACCCCGGCCGCCGTCAGCCACGCCATGCGCAGGAACGGCAGCAGCGCCAGCACGAACAGCGCGGCCTTCAGGGCCTTGAACTGCCTCGGGGACGGATTGAACGCCATCACAGCCCCCGCTCAATAAAACTTCTTGAGATCCATGCCCGTGTACAGCGAGGCGACCTCGTTATAGCCGTTGAACAGCAGCGTCTTGCGCTTGGGCGTGAACAGGCCGCCCTCGCCGATGCGCCGCTCCGTCCCCTGCGACCAGCGCGGGTGGTCGACGTTCGGGTTCACGTTCGAATAGAAGCCGTACTCGTCGGGTGCGATGCCGTTCCACGCCGTGCGCGGCTGGTCGCGCAGGAAGCGGATCTTGACGATGGATTTGGCCGACTTGAAGCCGTATTTCCACGGCACGACGATGCGCACGGGCGCGCCGTTCTGGTTGGGCAGCACCTGGCCGTACATGCCGACGGTCAGCAGGGTGAGCGGGTGCATGGCTTCATCCATGCGCAAGCCTTCCACGTACGGCCATTCCAGCACGCGGCTTTTTACGCCCGGCATCTGGCTGCGGTCGGCGAGGCTCGTGAATTCGATGTATTTCGCGTTGCTCGTCGGTTCGACCTGGCGAATCAGGCTCGAGAGCGAATAACCGACCCACGGAATCACCATCGACCAGCCCTCGACGCAGCGCAGGCGGTAGATCCGCTCTTCCAGCGGCGCCAGTTTGACCAGGCGGTCGAGGTCGATCGTTTGCGGTTTCTTGACTTCGCCCTCGATCTGCACGGTCCACGGCCGCGTGCGCAGGGTGTGCGCGTTGGCGGCCGGGTCGGCCTTGTCCGTGCCGAATTCGTAGAAATTGTTGTAGTGGGTCGCGTCGTCGAACGAGGTCTGCTTCTCGTTCGTCGAGAACGCCGGGTTGCGCGTGGCCGGCAGTTTTTGCACCGTACCTTGTGCGAAGGCTTCGCGCGTGGCCATTTCCCACAGCGACGAGCCGACGACGGCCGAGGCCGCAACCTTGGCAAGGAACGCGCGCCGGCCTTCGTAGACCTCGCGCGGCGTGATTTCGGACGGGAACGGCAAATCGATGCCGTTCGGATTTTTTCTGATCAACATGGCGGCTCCGGCTGTAAATAATGTTTCTCGTGACATATCAACGTTACACCATCTGCCGCCGCAGGGTCGTCCGGACGCCGATTTGTTACCAAATCCCGCCAACGGACATAAACGAACACATTACAGCTTGCCGTAAGAATGCAGGCCCGACAGGAACATGTTCACCCCGAGGAAGGCGAACGTCGTCACGACGAGGCCGATGAGGGCCCACCACGCCGCCGCGCGGCCGCGCAGGCCGGACATCAGGCGCATGTGCAGCCACGCCGCGTAGTTCAGCCAGACGATCAGCGCCCACGTCTCTTTCGGGTCCCAGGACCAGTAGCCGCCCCAGGCCTCGGCGGCCCACAGCGCGCCCAGGATCGTGGCGACGGTGAAGAACGCGAAGCCGACGGAGATCGCCTTGTACATCACGTCGTCCAGCACCTCCAGGGACGGCAGGCGGTCGGCCAGGATGCCGTGCGACTTCAGCAGGTAGGCCGAGCCGACCATCGCCGCGAGCGCGAACGTGCCGTAGCCGATGAAGTTCGCCGGCACGTGGATCTTCATCCACCAGCTCTGCAGCGCGGGCACGAGCGGCTGGATCTCGGCGGCGTCGCGCGCGACCGTGTACCACAGCAGGAAGCCGACGGCGGCCGAGATCACGAGCAGCACGAACGGGCCCAGCTGGCGCGTCTGGTAACGCTGTTCGTAGTACAGGTAGAACATCGCCGTGATCATCGAGAACAGGATGAACACTTCGTACAGGTTCGACACGGGGATGTGGCCGACGTCGGTACCGATCAGGTAGGACTCGTACCAGCGCACCATCATGCCCGTGAAGCCGAGCACGACGGCGGCCCAGCACAGCTTGGAGCCGACGCTGCCGCCGAACGGCGAACGGGTGAGCAAACCGAGCCAGTAGAACACGGTCGAGAACACGAACAGCGCGCTCATCCACAGGATCGCGGACTGGCTCGACAGCATGTATTTCAGGAAAAATTTCTGGTTCGCGGCATCGAGCGAGCCGCCGTACAATTGCACGGCCCACAGCGCCAGCAGCGCGACGAGCGGCATCAGCCAGCGTACCGGCTTGAAGGTCCAGCCGACGAAGGCGAAAGTCGGCGCGGCCAGCACCAGGATCGCCCGCTCGTAGATGTCCATGTAGGCGCCGAAACGGCTCAGCGCGTACAGCGCGGCGGCCAGGAGGCTGGCGCCGAACAGCCAGTCGATGGCCGTGAGGCGCTTGAAGAAGCCCGGCGGGCGGATGTACGCCGCGCCTTGCGCTTGCGATGCGGATGAAATGTCCATGGATGTCTCCTGTTTCCTTGCTCTGCTAGCTTACGCCGATTGCGGCAATTTGGTCTTCAAGTCTTCGAATTCGCGCTCGAAATCGAGCGTCTTGCGCTGCGTGCTCATCGCCATCAGCGCATGCGTGCCGCCGTCCGGCGCCGGTTTCACCCAGACCCAGACGCGACGCTCGCGGATGTAGAACATCGAGAAGATGCCCAGCACCAGCAACAGGCAGCCCACATAAACCACTTTCTTGCCGGGCGAGCGCGTCACCTGCAGCACCGACGCCTTCACTTCCTTGAAATCGTCCAGCGCGAGGAACACGGGGGCGCCGTAGAAAAAGCTGTCGGACAAGGCGTTCGTCGCCTGCTGCAGGAAGCGGCCGTGGGCCTCGGTGGGCGTGGCGGGTTGCTCGCCGGCGCGCGCACGCGCAGCCTGCCACAGCTCCCACATGGCGCCGTTGAGCATCTTCATGAATACGGTCGCCGCCTTTTCCTGCTCCGCGGCGGGGATGCGCTCGAGGAATTTTGACACGGCCAGATAGCCGCCCTGGTTGCCGTCGCCTGCGAAGATGGCCAGCGTCTTGGCGGCCGATTCCTGCAATTGCGTGGACAGCGCGCCGCTCGCGTCGCCCGGCGGCAGCGCGCGCGCGGCGTAGCGGCGGGCCGCTTCTTCCCGCAGCGACGGGTCCGCGAGCGCGGCGCGCAGGCGCATCCATTCGCGCAGGCCGTGGTCGTCGTCGGCCGGGATGCGCAGGAAGCTGAATTGGTCGGACGGATTGTTGCGCACGCCGGCCAGGAACACTTGATGGCCTTCCAGCGTCACGGGCTGCATGTAGTTCAGGTATTCGCGCGCCTGGCCCGTCTTGTCGCGCAGCTTGTATTGCACGCTGGGACCGACGTTCTTCAAGTCCTTGTTGCCCACGTTCTTCGCGGCCGAGCCTGAGTGCTGGGACAAGGTCTGGGCGAACTGTTCCTCAAGGCTCTTGCCCTTGGTGACGGCGCGCGCATCGTTGTTCTGGCTCGTGTTCTCGACGTTGAACGGACGGAAGCCCGACCATTCGACCGAATACACGTCGGCGCCCTGCTTCAACTCGGTCGCATTGCCGACTTCGCCTTCGAACGAGAACGATTTGTCGCTCGTGCCCGTCATGGGCCAGCCCGTCAGCTTGAGCTTGCTGCCGCCATCCTCGAAGCTGGACTGGTAGACGGCGATGCCGCGGTAGATCAGCGGCTCGTTGACCTTGATGGTGGCGGGGAAGGCCTTGCCCGTCTCGTGGTCGCGGATCACGACTTCGCTGGCGAACAGCTTCGGCATGCCCGTCGAGTAGAAGTCGATGATGAATTTGCGCAGCTCGATCGTGAACGGCAGATCCTGCACGAGCACGCCGTCGGCCTGCTGGAGCAGTGCCGTGTCGCTGGCCTGGCCTTCCGGAATCATCGTGTTGCCGCGGAAGGTCGGGTTGCCGAGGCCCAGGCGGTGCTGCGGCGGGATGGCGGAGATGAGGCCCGTGCCGGCATACGGCGTCTTGCCCATGAACCATTGCTGGAAGCGGATAGGCAGGTTCGAATCGAGCAGGCCGCCCAGCAGGATGACGATGATGGCCGTGTGCGCGAAGATATAGCCGAACTTGTTGCCGGCGCCCTTTTTCGCGGCGACGAGCACGCCGCCCGCCTTGTCGACCATCTTCGTTTTATAGCCGGCGTCGACGAGGCGGGACGCCGTCTGCTGCGCGAGCGGGACCATGTCCAGCGGCGCCGTCCATTCGCTCCGGTGGTGGAAATTGCGCAGCGACTCTTCGCGCACGGAATCGCGCCAGCTCCGCATATCGCGGATGAACTTGGGCGCATTGCGCGCGATGCACAGGCTCGTGGACACGATCAGGAACGCGAGGATCAGCAGGAACCACCAGGCCGAATAGACCGTGTACAGGCTGAGCTTGCGGAACACTTCGAACCAGAACGGTCCGAACTGGTTCACGTAGTCCGGCATCGCCCGGTCCTGTTGCATGATGGTGCCGATGATGGCGGCGATCGCGATCATGACCAGCAGGGTGATTGCGAAACGCATCGAGGACAGCAGTTCGACCGTTTCCGCTACGCCGCGCCGGCGCGTCTTCAGTTCAATTCCGGTGGTACTCATCGACTTTCACTCTAGACACAACATTCATCGAGGATACAACAAAAGGGCGCACCGCTTGCGCGGCCGCCCTTCCCTGTTGTCCTGCTTTTTTTATTGTAGGCCGATTATTCGGCTCTATTCACTCTGACGGCTGATACCGGGTATCACTTCAGGCCGGCGATATAGTCCGCCACTGCCTTCATTTCATCGTCCGACAAGCGCTTGGCCAGCGCGGCCATCTGCGGGCTGTTGCTGCGCCCGCCCGCCTTGAACGCTTGCAGCTGGGCGACAGTGTAATCCTGGTGCTGCCCTGCCACGCGCGGATACTGGGCCGGGATGCCGGAACCGGTGGCGCCGTGGCAGCTGGCACAGGCAGCCACGCCGCGGTCTGCGATACCGCCGCGATAGATCTTGCGGCCCAGTTCCAGCGTGTCCTTGTTGCGCGCGGCGCCCTGCTTCGGCTGCTGCGTGGCGAGGTAGGCGGCGATGTTCTTCTTTTCGTCCTCGCTCAGCATCTTGGCGTACGTCGTCATCACGGGCTGGTTGCGGGCCGGCGTCGTGAAGTCGACGAGTTGCTTGTGCAGGTAATTGTCGATCTGTCCTGCCAGCTTGGGGTTCGTGTTGATGGTCGAATTGCCGCCGGCGCCATGGCACGACGCGCAGGCCGGCAGGCCGCGGGCATTGTCGCCGGTGTCGTAGAGGGAACCGCCCTTCGCCGGATCGGCCTTGGCGGCGGCCGGGGGCGCGTGGGCCGCGTCCGCTGCAAGAGCGCTGCCCACGATGAGGAAACTGGCCAGCAAGGACTTCACGATCGCCGCACACGCGGCCGGTTGGAACACACGATTCATTCAAGCACCCTGAAAAAGTCAAAGATAAACTTGCAGTTGCAGTGCAGCGGTCATGCTCGTGCCCCCGCGTCGGCAATGGCGCCTTCAGGCTCGCCGGCGGCAGGTAACTCCCTATTGTACAATAGCCTTTGTTTCCTGCCCTCACCTTCGTTGTCTTTTTCGCTCCACTTCCCTCATGTCCAAACTCTGGCAAGCCCGTTTCTTCACCACCGTCAACCAGTTGCGGGATCTTCCCAAGACCCAAGTGCCGGAAATCGCCTTCGCCGGCCGGTCCAATGCGGGCAAATCGACGGCGATTAATATCCTGACGAACCAGAAGGGCCTCGCCTTCGCGTCCAAGACCCCCGGCCGTACGCAGCACATCAATTTCTTCTCGATCGGCGGGGCGCACGTCGCCATGCACCGCAAGGATCCGACCAAGGTCGAGGAAATCGAGGGCCTGCTCGTCGACCTGCCGGGCTATGGCTACGCGGAAGTGTCGGGCGATGCCAAGCTGCACTGGCAAAGGCTGCTGGGCGACTATGTGCAGCGGCGGGAACAACTGGCCGCGCTCATCCTGATCATGGATTCGCGCCGCCCGTTCACCGAGCTCGACATCCAGATGCTGGAATGGTTCGCCCCGACGGGCAAGCCGATCCACTGCATCCTCACGAAGGTCGACAAGCTCAACCGCAACGAATCCGTCAATGCCTTGCGCCAGGCGCAGCAAGTGCTGGACAGCTATGTTGACGAGGAAGGCAACGGCTTCCCGTTCACCGTCCAGCTGTTCTCGGCCCTGAAGCGCATCGGCATCGAGGAAGCCAACGACAAGATCATCGAACTGTTTGGCCTGGACGAGGACCCTGTTCCGGCCGATCCCGAACAATAAACTCCAGGAACCTCCATGCCGATCATCACGCCTTCGCAATACCCCGCCGTGCGCATGCGCCGCATGCGCCGCGACCCGTTCTCGCGCGCCCTGATGCGCGAAAACGTCGTCACCGCCTCCGACCTGATCTATCCCGTGTTCATCCTCGACGGCCAGAACCAGCGCCAGCAGGTCGCGTCGATGCCGGGCGTGGAGCGCCTGTCGGTCGACCTGCTGCTGAAGGTGGCCGAGGAAGCGGTCGCGCTGGGCATCCCCGTGCTCGCGCTGTTCCCCGTGATCGAGGCATCGCTGAAGACTTATGACGGCGTCGAGGCGACGAACCCGGACGGCCTCGTCCCGCGCGCCGTGCGCGAACTGAAGCGCCATTTCCCGCAGCTGGGCATCATGACGGACGTCGCACTCGACCCGTACACGACCCATGGCCAGGACGGCCTGCCGGACGAGAACGGCTACATCGTCAACGAAAAGACGATCGCGATGCTGACGCGCCAGGCGCTGGCCCAGGCCGAGGCCGGCGTCGACGTCGTCGCCCCGTCGGACATGATGGACGGCCGCATCGGCGCGATCCGCGTGGCGCTGGAAGAGAAGGAATTGATCCACACGCGCATCATGGCCTACTCGGCCAAGTACGCGTCGGGCTACTACGGCCCGTTCCGCGAAGCCGTCGGTTCGGCCGCCAACCTGGGCAAGGCCGACAAGAACACGTACCAGATGGACCCGGCCAACAGCGACGAAGCCCTGCGCGAAGTGGCGCTGGACATCGCGGAAGGCGCCGACATGGTCATGGTCAAGCCGGGCATGCCCTACCTGGACGTCGTGCGCCGCGTGAAGGACGAATTCAAGGTGCCTACCTTCGCCTACCAGGTCAGCGGCGAGTACGCGATGCTGCAGGCCGCGTTCCAGAACGGCTGGCTCGATCCGGACAAGGTCATCATGGAGACCATGATGTCGTTCAAGCGCGCCGGCGCGGATGGCGTGCTCACCTATTTCGCGATGGATGTGGCGCGGCGCCTGAAGGCCGCGGCATAAAACACGTCTGAAACGTTACACATTGTTGATGTGTGACATTTCGATAGCGGCGGGCCGGCCGTAGGAGCTGGTGTAGCAATGGGAAATCGAAGAAGCCTCTCGGTTTCCCACGACGCGATCAGCGCGGCGGTTTGTATTCCGGGAACATTTCCTTGTACAGGAAGGCCATCAGTTCCTGCGTATCCTGCGGCCGGGCCGACAGCGTGACGACGCGGTTCAGGCGGTGCGAATCCCACTCGAAGTCGCCGGTCTTTTCCTTGCGGATCAGCTCGATCATCTTCTTGACGATGGCCGTCTCGATGTCCGGGTCGCTGCCGCGCTCGACCGTCACGGCCGTCAGCCAGCGGCGCTTGAAGTTCGGGTTCCAGCCGCGGAATTTCAGGTCGGCCCGGCTGAACGTCTTGTTGGAGATGCTGAACACGCCGCCCGTCTCGTTCGGATCCTGGCCGCCGCGGCCGTTGATGGCGGCGATGTTCGCGAGCGCGTTGCGCGTGCCGCGCGCGGCTTCGCTTTCCTCGGCCTGGTCCGTCTGCGCCGGGGCGCCGCGGCGCTTGCGCTGGGCCTCGATATAGGCCTGCATGTCGACTTCCTGCGGCGGCGCCTTCGTCTCTTCTTTCGGCGGCTGCGGCTTTTCCTCCACCGTTTTGATCTCCGGCACGGTAATCGTGTTCGGCAGGCGCGGCATCGTGATGCGCGGCGGCGTGAACTTCGGCGCGGCCGCTGCCTTGGCGGTGTGCTTCGGTGCCTGCTCGGCCGGCTTGGCGGCCGGCTTGTTCTGCTTCAGCGGCGGCAGCCAGACGACGGCTTCGCCGGCTTTCGGCGGCGCGTGCTTTTCGATTTTCGGCTGGAACAGCCAGACGGCCACGAGCAGCAGGTGCAGCCCGATCGTAATCGCGATGCCGGTCCGGTTCGGGCCCTTCTGCCCGTAGATGACCACTTTCCGTCCGGGCAGCGGCTGGCCGCAATGTGCGCAGACATCGCTGTCTTCCAGCGGGATATGGGAATGGTCACGCAAGATAATGAACGCCTCCGGTTGGAGGACAAATAAATGATATTGACGAGGCGCAGTCTAACCCGTTTGGATTAGCCGCGCACGCGCTGTTAAGGATCTGTAATGAGAGTACAAGCTGGGTAGCTTAATGGTTGTTACAGTGTGTATCAAACTTGCCCAGCAGAATCGTCACGCCACCTTCGTCAATACCGGCTTCCGCCCCTGCTCCACGTCCGCGAGCTGCGTATCCGTCATCGGACCGCTGCCGCTGTACTTGTCGAGGTACAAATAAATCACCGGGGTGATGTACAGCGTGATGACCTGCGAGAAGATCAGGCCGCCGCACACCGCGAGACCCAGCGGCTGGCGCAGCTCGGCGCCGGCACCGAGGCCCAGCGCGATCGGCAGCGCGCCCATCAGCGCGGCCAGCGTCGTCATCATGATCGGGCGGAAACGCAGGATGCACGCCTGGCGGATCGCCTGCTCCGGCGCCATGCCCCGGTTGCGCTGGGCGTCGAGGGCGAAGTCGATCATCATGATCGCGTTCTTTTTCACGATGCCGATCAGCATCAGGATGCCGATGATGGCGATCATCGTCAGGTCCAGGTTGAACAGGCGCAGCGTGAGCAGCGCGCCCACCGCGGCGGACGGCAGGCCGGCCAGGATCGTGATCGGGTGAATGAAACTCTCGTACAGCACGCCCAGCAGCACGTAGATGACGCCGACCGCGGCGACGATCAGGATCAGCTGGCTCGACTGCGAATCCTGGAACACGGCCGCGTCGCCGCCGTATTTCGTGATGATAGCCGCGGGCAGCTTCATGTCGCGGCCCATCTGCTCGATGGCGGCCGTGGCGTCGCCCAGCGGCGCGTCCGGCGCGAGGTTGAACGACAGCGTGATCGCCTGCAGCTGGCCCTGGTGGTTGACGGCGATGGGGCCGACCGTGCGTTTCACCGTCGCCACGCTGGAGAGCTGCACCAGCTGGCCCGTCTTGCTGCGCACCGACAGGCGCGACAGCGCGTCCTCGAACTGGCGGTCCTCGTTGGCCGTTTCCAGGATCACGTAATAGCTGGCCGCGCTGGAATAAATCGTCGACACCTGGCGCTCGCCGAACGCCGCGTACAGCGCCGTGCGGATGTCGCCCACCTGCACGCCCAGCAGGTTCGCCTTGTCGCGGTCGATGTCGAGCTTGGCCTGCAAGCCCTTGTCCTGCGTATCGCTCGTCACGTCGCGGAACAGCGGGTTGTTGCGCATGCGCTCAATGTACTGGTTGGCCCACTGGCTGATGTCGGCGCCGGACACGCTCTGCAGCGTGTACTGGTAGCGGCTCTTGCTCGGGCGGCCGCCCAGCTGCAGGTTCTGCACGGGTGCCATGTAGACATTGACGCCGGCAATCCCGCGCAGCGACTTGCGCAGGCGGTCGACGACCTGCGGCATCTTGTCGCGCTGGGCGCGCGGCTTCAGCACGATGAACATGCGGCCATTGTTGCCGCCGCCGGTGAACGAGGTGACGTCCTGCACGGCCGGATCGGCCTGGATCACTTCCGCCACCTTCGTCTGCAGCACGACGAGCGCGGACGACGAAATGTCCTCGGCCGCTTCGGTCGTCACGCGCAGCTGGCCGATGTCTTCCTCGGGGAAGAAGCCTTTCGGGATGGTCGTGTACAGCACGACGGTCAGCGCGAACGTGCCGAACGCGACGATCAATACGACGAAGCGGTGCTTCAGCGCCACGTCGAGCGTCTTCTCGTAGGCGTTGCGCAGCGCCGTGAAGCCGCGCTCGAAATGACGGCCGATGAAGCTTTTCTCTTCCGTGTGGTCGTGGCCATGTGCCGGGAGCAGGCGCGACGCCAGCATTGGCACGAGGGTCAGCGACACGGCGGCCGACACGAGGATCGCGAGGCCGACGATGACGGCGAATTCGTGGAACAGCAAACCGATCACGCCCGGCATGAAGAAGATCGGGATGAACACGGCAATCAGCGACACCGAAATCGAGACGATGGTAAAACCCATCTCGCGCGAGCCGTCGAGCGCGGCGCGCAGCGGCTTCTTGCCCATCTCGATGTGGCGCACGATGTTTTCCAGCACGACGATCGCATCGTCGACGACCAGGCCGACGGCCAGCGTGATGCCCAGCAGAGAAATGTTGTCGAGGCTGTAGCCGAGCCAGAACAGCAGCGCCAGCGCGCCCAGCAGCGAGATCGGCATCGTGATCGCGGGGATGAACGTGGCCGACGCGCGGTGCAGGAACAGGAAGATCACGAGCACGACGAGGCCCACCGTCAGCGCCAGCGTGAAGTTCACGTCATGGATCGCCTCGCGGATCGATCGGGAACGGTCGTTGACGAGGTTGATCTTGATGGACGCGGGCAGCTGCGACTGGAAGCGCGGCAGCAGGCGGCGCACGCCGTCGACCACTTCGACCGTGTTCGCGTTCGGCTGGCGCTGCACCAGCAGCACGATGGCGCGCTCGCCGTTGTAGGCGCCGAAGGCCCGGGTGGACTGGTAGCTGTCCTCGACGGTGGCCACGTCGCGCAGGCGCACCGGCAGGCCGTCGCGCGTGGCGACGATCAGGTTTTCGAAGTCGGCCGCCTTCATCATCTGGGCGGGCCCCTGGATGGTCAGGGTCTGCTGCGGACCGTCGAGGATGCCCAGCGCCGAATTCGAGTTCGCCGAGCGCAGCGCCGTCGCCAGCTCGTCCATCGTGAGGTTGCGGGCATTCATGAGGTCGGTCTTCGCGCGCACGCGCACGGCGAAGCGCTTGCCGCCGTTGACGGACACCTGCGCCACGCCCGGCAACGTCGAGATCGCGGGTGACACGAGGTTTTCCGCGTAATCGTTCAGCTCGGACAAGTTCATCGACGGCGACGTCATCGTCATGAACAGCACGGGCGCATCGGCCGGATTGACCTTGCGGTACGACGGCAGCGTCGTCATTTCCTGCGGCAGCTGGCGCTGGGCTGCAAGGAGTGCGGCCTGGACGTCGACGGCGGCCGCGTTGACGTCGATCGACGGGTCGAATTCCAGCGTGAGCGACGTGCTGCCCTGCGTGCTCGTCGACGTGATCAGGTTGATGCCGGCGATGGTCGAGAACTGCTTTTCGAGCGGCAGCGCGACGGACGAGGCCATCGTCTCGGGGCTGGCGCCGTCCAGGTTGGCGTTGACGTTGATGACGGGCGTGTTATAGCTGGGCAGCGCCGCGACGGGGATGTGCGAATACGCCAGGATGCCCACGAGGATCAGGCTGATCGACAGCAGCACGACCATCACGGGCCGGCGGATGCACAGTTCGGACAGGTTCATCGTGTTCAGCCCTTGTCGGCGACGTGGACGTCTTTGCCCTTGCCTTTGCCCATGTCGGACGCCAGGCGGACCTTGGCGCCCGGGCGCACGTTCTGCTTGCCGTCGGTAATGACCTGCTCGCTGCCGGCGAGACCGCTGACGGCCGCATCCACGCCCGCGCCGTACACGCGGCGCACCGGCACGAGGCGGGCCGAGTGGTCCTTCTCGAGCACGTAGACGAACGTGCCCTGGGCATTGGTGATGATGGCGTTCTGCGGGATCACGACGGCATCCTTCAGCGTCTGCACGATGACCTTCGTGTTCACGTACTGGCCGGGCCACAGCGTGGTCTCGCGGTTGTCGAACTCGGCCTTCACCTTGATCGTGCCGGCTTGCGGGTCGACCGTGTTGTCGACGAAGCTCAGCAGACCCTTCACCGGCGCCAGGTCGGCGCCCGGCAACGCCTCGACCTCGACCTTGCCCCGCTTCTGCGCCGCCAGCAGCGACGGCAGGCTGGATTCCGGCAACGTGAACGCGACGGTGATCGGGTCGAGCTGGGTGATCGTCGTGAGCGACGTCGCCGGCTGCACGAGGCTGCCCGGATAGACGTTGATGCCGCCCACGCGGCCCGACATCGGCGCGCGGATCGCGGTGTAGCTCGTCGTGACGCTGCTCGCGCGCGCGGCGGCGGCGTCGGCCTGCAGGGTGGCGCGGGCCTGGTCGACCTGGGCGCGCAGCGTGTCGACGGCGCTCTGGGCGATGAAGTGCTGCGCGAACAAGTCCTGGCTGCGCTTGAACTGGCGCTCGAGGTCGGCCAGCGATGCGCGGTCGCGTGCGACCTGGGCCTGGGCCTTGTCGAGGTTGGCGCGGTCTTCGCGGTCGTCGAGCGAGAACATCAGCTCGCCCTGTTTGACGAACTGGCCTTCCTTGATGTGGACTTGCCGGATGGTGGCGGTCGTCTGCGGGTGCAGGTCGACGGTGCGGATCGGCGTCACGGTGCCGTTGGCCTGCTGCACGACGGCCACGTCCTGGCGTTGCGGCGCCACGACGTTGACGACGGCTGGCGGCTGCGCCCCGTTACCCTTGCCGCCCGGGGTGGCGGCCCCGTCGGCATGCGATTCGGACCCGTCCTTCATGGCCCACGTGGCGGCGCCGACGGCAACGACGATGCCGGCGACAATCGCGATATTCTTGGTCTTCATTCCACTCCCTGTGCCGCCTGTCCGCGGTCTTTCTCTTTGTGTATTTATGCGATGAGGGTGACACCGACCGCAAGACCGGAGCTCCGGCGGAGATTGTCCCACACGGGTGTAACAGTAATGTTTCTGCCCGTGCGATTTTTCAGCGTGCTTATTTGCCGGGATAAAATTCCGGCAACATCAGGGTCGCTTCGAGCCCGCCTTCCGGATGATTGGCGAGGTTGATGCTGCCGCCGTGCTGCTCGGCGATGTTGCGGGCGATGGTGAGCCCGAGGCCCGTGCCGCCCGATTCGCGCGAGCGCGACGTCTCCACCCGGTAGAACGGGTCGAACACGCGCGCCAGCTCGGCGCCCGGAATGCCGGGGCCGGCGTCGCGGATGCGGATGCGCGCCGCGCCGTTGATGCGGTCGACGCTGACCCTGGCCGCGTGGCCGTACTTGACGGCGTTGTCGATCAGGTTCACCAGGCAGCGGCGCAGGTCCATCGGCCGGCCCAGCAGCGCCATGCCGGCGTGCCCCGTCAAGGTCACGCGCTGGCAGCTCTCGGCCGCGTCGGCGACGACGGAGTCCAGCAGCGAGTCGAGGTCCAGCATCTGCATGGCTTCGTTCGTGTCCATGCTGCGCGCCAGATCGAGGCCTTCGCGCACCATCGCCTGCATCGCGGACAGGTCGCCGATCAGGCGCTCCTGCAATTCCGGTTCGTTGACCTTTTCCAGGCGCAGGCGCATGCGCGTGAGCGGCGTCTGCAGGTCGTGCGTGATGGCGGCCAGCATCTGCGTGCGCTGGAAGATGTACTGGCGGATGCGCGCCTGCATCGCGTTGAAGGCGGCGCTCGCCTGGCGGATCTCGTCGGCGCCCGTGAGGTCGAGCGGCGGGTGGTTGATGTCGTTGCCGAGATCTTTCGCGGCCTGCGCCAGCTGCTTCAGCGGACGCGTCGTCATGCGCGCCACGAGGTAGGCGAGGAAAGCGACGCTGACGAGGAAGATCGAGATCGTCCACGTGTAGTCGGTGCGCTGCGGCGACGTGGCCGAGCGCGGCGGCAGCACGGACAGCACGAGGTCGTCGCCGTCGCGCAGGCGCACGGCGATGCTCTCGCACGTACCGCGCCACTTCATGCGCAGCAGGCCGAACACGACGGGCTGCTCGCGCGCCGTCGAGCACGCGACGGGACGCGCGGCCAGCGACCGCATCAGATACCCTTTGCCCATGCGGGCGGCGAGCGCCTGGGTGAATTCGGAGTTGGTCGGGGCAAGCGCCGCCGGATGGGTGTCGACGTCGGCGAGCTGCATGCCGGGACGGTTGGCCACGTCGAGGTAGGCCTTGCGCGCGGACTCGGGGACGATCTCGGTGGCCATGATGAGTTGCTCGGCCCGGTCGAGGTTGTGCAGGTCGCGGAACTCGTCGATGACGCGCGCGCGCTCGGCGTCGGCCAGCAGCTGGGTCAGCGCGGCCGTGAGCAGGATGCCCAGCAGCAGGGTAGCAAACACGCGGCCCGTCATCGAGCCGAGGAAAGCTCTCACGCGCTCGGCTCCACCGTGACCTGGCCGGCCAGCACGTAGCCGCCGTTGCGGACGGTCTTGATGATCTGGGGCATGCGCGCATCCTCGCCCAGCTTCTGGCGCAGGCGGCTGATCTGGATGTCGATCGAGCGGTCGAACGGATCGGCGTCGCGGCCCTGCGTGAGGTTCAGCAGCTGGTCGCGGTTCAGCACGCGGTTCGGGTGCTCCAGGAAGACGCGCAGCAGGCGGAACTCGGCGCCCGACAGCATGATGATGACGCCCTGCGGATTGACGAGGTGGCGCGCGGTGAGGTCGAGCGTCCAGCCCGAGAATTTCATCTGCTGCACGTTCTCGGCCTGCGAGGTCGGCGGCATCGCGTGGCTGCGGCGCAGCACGCTGCGGATGCGCGCCAGCAGTTCGCGCGGCTCGAACGGCTTCGGCAGGTAGTCGTCCGCGCCCATTTCGAGGCCGAGGATGCGGTCCAGCGGCTCGCTGCGGGCAGTGAGCATGATGACGGGCATGGTCGAATGCGCACGCAGCTTGCGGCACAGCGTGAGCCCGTCGTCGCCCGGCAGGTTCAGGTCGAGCACGATCAGGTCCGGACGCGACTCGTCCAGGAGTTTCCACATGGCGGTGCCGTCGGCCGCGGCAAGCGCGCGGTAGCCGTTCGCTTCCAGGTAATCGGCCAGCAGCGAGCGGATATCGCGGTCGTCGTCGACGATCAGGATGGTAGATGGATTGTCCATAACGCCATTATCGCGAGTTGTTCGAACCCTGAACAGTCACTTTGTATCGGCTTGTATATGGATCTTCCAGGGAAACAAATTGATACAAAGAACGAGAGACGGGAAACGCTGCGCTTACATCTTCGGCCCATGATGGGAACCGTGCGAAGACGACGCGATGCACGCAGATCGGAGCATGAAGACAACGTTTGGCGGTTTGCCAACTTTAACCCCACTAGGAAACCTGAGATGAAAACCTATCGCAAACACCTCCTCGCCGCCCTGTCTGCGCTGACCCTCGGCGCTGCCGCACTGGGCGCCCATGCACAGACGACGGACCAGGCCGCACCGCAGGCCCGCCACGGCATGCAGCACCAGAAGCTGACGCCGGAACAGCGCGCGCAATTCCGCGCCAAGCGGATCGCGAAGCTGCACGACCAGCTGAAGATCACGCCGGCCCAGGAAAACGCCTGGAATGCGTTCGTGACGTCGATGCAGCCGCCTGCACGCCAGCCGCACGACCGCGCCGCCTGGGCCAACCTGACGGCACCGGAACGCATGGCGAAGATGATCGAGCGGCAGAAGCTGCGCACGGCCGCCCTCGAGCAACGCCAGGCGTCGCTGAGCACCTTCTACTCGGTCCTGAGCGCGGACCAGAAGAAGACGTTCGACGAGAAGGCGGCGCGCTTCGGCCACGGCCACGGCCACGGCGGGCATCGTGGCTGGCAGCAGCGCGGCCATACCGCGCAAGGTTGAATATCCACCGTCGCTCCCGCGCAGGCGGGAGCCCAAGTTCCTCGGCTTGGCCACGAACTTGGGGCCCTGCCGTCGCAGGGGCGACGTTGTTTTGTACAGCGTGAGGATTACTGCAGCTTGCCCAGCGAACCCAGGAACTTGTTCGCATCCTGGTAGCCGATCACCCGGCTATCGGGAATCTCTTTCCCCTGCTTGTCGAACAGGATGATGCCCGGCGGCCCGAACAGCCCGAAGCGCTTGAGCATCGCCCGGTCATCCGCATCGTTGGCCGTCACGTCGACCTGCAGCAGCACGGTATTTGCCAGCCGCGCCTTGACGGCCGGATCGACGAAGGTCAGCTTTTCCATCTCCTTGCACGACACGCACCAGTCGGCGTAAAAATCCAGCATCGCGGTGCGGCCACCGGTGGCGGCCAGCGCGGCGTCGAGCTGGTCGACGGTCTTGATGCGCGTGAACGCGAGCGGCTGCGCGGGCGCGCCGCCCGTGAAGCGGGCCAGCGGCGCGAGCGGGTCGCGCGCACCGCTGGCCACGCCGACGAGCTGCGTCGCGCCCAGCACGACGCTGGCGGCGCCGAGGGCGAGACCGGCCCAATGCCCGCGCAGGCCGCGCAGCAGGTAGAAACCATAGCCCAGCAGCAGCGCGGCCCACAGGACCATCTGCACGATGCCCGGCAATACGGGCGCGGCCATCCACAAGGCCATCGCCAGCATCAGGACGCCAAAGAAGCGCTTCACGGATTCCATCCACAGGCCCGCGCGCGGCAGCAGGGAGCCCGCGGAGACGCCCACGAGCAGCAGTGGAATGCTCATCCCGACCGCCATCGCGAACAGGGCGGCGCCGCCGATGACGACGTCGCGCGTCTGGCTGATGTACACGAGCGCACCCGCGAGCGGCGCGGCCACGCACGGGCCGACGATCAGTGCGGAGATCGCCCCCATCACGAACACGCCGGCCAGCTTGCCGGACGACTGGCGGCCGGAGGCGCTGGACAGCCGCGTCTGCAACGCGGCGGGGACCTGCAACTGGTAGACGTCGAACATCGACAACGCCATCACGACGATCAGCAGCGCGAAGCCGCCCAGCACCCAGGGATTCTGCAGCGCGGCCGCCAGTCCTTCGCCGAGCAGGCCGGCCGCCACGCCCAGCGACGTGTAGACGATCGCCATCCCGAACGAGTACGCGAGCGACAGCACGAAGCCGCGCGTGCGGTGCACCTGTTTTCCTTCACCCACGATGATCGACGACAGGATCGGCACCATCGGCAGCACGCACGGCGTGAACGCGAGGCCCAGGCCCAGCAGGATGAACGCGGGGACGATCGCCAGCAGGCGGCCACCCTGCAGCAGCGAGGCGATGCCGGAGAGTTCGGACGGCGCCGCCGGTGTCACGGGCGCGACGGGCGCCTGTGCGAGTGCGGGTGCGGGTGCGGACGCGGGCGCGGGCGCGGGCGGCGTATCGACCTGTGGCGCGGGTTGTCCCGGGAAGTTGAACCCGCCGCCCTGCCCCGGCGCAACGCTCATCTGCGGCGCGCTGCCGCCGGCACCGGGCGTGAGCTGGACCGACGCATCCTGCGGCGGATAGCACAAGCCCTTGTCGGCGCAGCCCTGGCCGGTGGCGGTCAGCGTGAACGGTCCGGCGGCTTCGACCGGGATGCGGATCTCGACCCCGTTGTGATAGGTCTCGACGTTCTTCTGGAACGTGTCGTCGTACTTGATCTTGCCGGGCGGGATGACGGCCTCGCCGAGCTTCGCGCCGCTTGCCGCGAAATGGAAGCGCTCGCGGTACATGTAGTAGCCGTCCGCGATTGCGTAATTGACGACGATCGTGTGTGCGTCCGCCATCTGCGCGGAGAACTTGAATGCCTGCTCAGGCGGCAGGAAGTCGTCGTCGGCGTGGGCGGGCGAGACGAAGGCGAGGCAGGCCAGCAGCCATGCGGCCAGCAGTCGCGTTATCGACAGGGAAAAAGATCGGGACATGGTCGGAATATTGGTTCAACGCATCAGCATGGTACACCGGGTGCGTTTAGTGCGCTGCAGACGAAAAAAAACCAGGCCGGAGCCTGGTTTTTCATGTTGCTTGAACCGCGATTACTCGGCGGTCGGCGCGTCGTCAGCCGAGGTGACTTCCGGACGATCGACCAGCTCGACGAAGGCCATCGGGGCGTTGTCGCCAACGCGGAAGCCCATCTTCAGGATGCGGATGTAGCCGCCCGGACGCGCGTTGTAGCGCGGGCCGATTTCGGCGAACAGCTTCTGGACGATTTCGCGGTCACGCAGGCGGGCGAATGCCAGGCGCTTGTTGGCCAGGGTGTCGCTCTTGCCCAGGGTGATGATCGGCTCGACGACTTTGCGCAGTTCCTTGGCTTTCGGCAGGGTGGTCTTGATCGCTTCGTGACGCAGCAGCGAAACGGTCATGTTGCGCAGCATGGCGAGGCGGTGGGACGAGGTACGGTTCAGCTTGCGAAGGCCGTGACGGTGACGCATGGTATTTCCTTTCGAGTTAAGTTTAAATCCGAGCTCTTCGATCGCCGCTGATGCGCGACGCGGGCCGGTTGGCGTTGAACGCCCGGGACACCTGCCCCGGGCGGGTGCTGCAAATTACTTTTCCAGACCTGCGGGCGGCCAGTTCTCGAGCTTCATGCCCAGGGTCAGACCACGGGAAGCCAGGACTTCCTTGATCTCGTTCAGCGACTTGCGGCCCAGGTTCGGCGTCTTCAGCAGTTCGTTTTCCGAACGCTGGATCAGGTCGCCGATGTAATAGATGTTCTCGGCCTTCAGGCAGTTTGCCGAACGGACGGTCAGTTCCAGGTCGTCCACCGGACGCAGCAGGATCGGATCGACCAGCGGCGCACGCGACGGTGCTTCCGCGGCGGCTTCGGTGCCTTCCAGGGCAGCGAACACGTTCAGCTGGTCGACGAGGACGCGGGCCGACTGGCGGATCGCTTCTTCCGGCGTGATGACGCCGTTGGTCTCGATGTTGATGATCAGCTTGTCGAGGTCGGTACGCTGTTCGACACGAGCCGATTCCACGGCGTACGACACGCGGCGGACCGGCGAGAACGATGCGTCCAGGATGATGCGGCCGATGGTCTTGTTCGTGTCTTCCGACAGGCGGCGCACGTTACCCGGCACATAGCCGCGGCCTTTTTCGACCTTGATCTGCATGTCCAGCTTGCCGCCGGCGGTCAGATGGGCGATCACGTGTTCCGGGTTGATCAGTTCCACGTCATGCGGCAGGTCGATGTCCGAAGCCAGGACCGGGCCTTCGCCTTCCTTCTTCAGGGTCAGCGTCACGGAGTCGCGGTTGTGCACCTTGAACACGACGCCTTTCAGGTTCAGCAGCAGGTCGACGACGTCTTCCTGCACACCATCCAGCGACGAGTACTCGTGCACGACGCCGGCGATCGTCACTTCGGTCGGCGCGTAGCCGATCATCGACGACAGCAGCACGCGGCGCAGCGCGTTACCCAGCGTGTGGCCATAACCACGTTCGAACGGTTCCATCACGACTTTCGCGTGGCCGGCGCCGAGCGTTTCGACATCGATAATACGTGGCTTCAACAAACTATTTTGCATGAGTGTCCTCTTCAATACCCTCGGCTCGTTACACCGATAAGGCTGATGGCATCAGTAGTAGAAACGCCTGCTTCTTCGAGCAGGCGGTGTAGCGAATTCAATATTCAAACGGGGGCCTACCCCGTCGTTCCCGCGAAAGCGGGAACCCATACACAGTCGGCTTTAGCCAGCTCAGTATGGATCCCCGCTTTCGCGGGGACGACTTCGGCGCGGGATGACCGCGCCGAAGTCGATTAACGCGAGTACAGTTCGACGATCAGCGCTTCGTTGACGTCGGCAGCGATCTCGTTACGCTCCGGATACGAACGGAAGGTCGCTTCCATTTTCTTGGCGTCGACCGACACCCAGCTCGGGAAGCCAACCTGCTCGGCCAGCGACAGGGCTTCGAGGATACGGGTCTGCTTCTTGGCCTTTTCGCGGACGGCGACGACGTCGCCGGTCTTGACCTGGTACGAAGCGATGTTCACGACGTTGCCGTTCACGGTCAGGGCCTTGTGGCTGACCAGCTGACGTGCTTCGGCGCGGGTCGAGCCGAAGCCCATGCGGTAGACGACGTTGTCCAGACGCGATTCCAGCAGCTTCAGCAGGGTCTCACCGGTGTTGCCCTTGCGGCGCGACGCTTCGGCGAAGTAGCGGCGGAACTGACGCTCCAGCACGCCGTAGATACGCTTGACCTTCTGCTTTTCGCGCAGCTGGTTGCCGTAGTCCGACGTACGCTGGCCCGACTTGACGCCGTGCTGGCCCGGCTTGACGTCCAGTTTGCACTTCGAATCGAGCGAGCGGCGTGCGCTCTTCAGGAACAGGTCGGTGCCTTCACGGCGCGACAGTTTTGCTTTAGGTCCGATATAACGTGCCACGTTAAACTTCCTTTGTTTGAATGATCACGCCCCGGATGCGGCCGAAGTTCAGTACTTCTTCCACAACAGGCGCTAGTCCAGTTCTGCGATGAGACCGGACGTGGCTTACAAAAACCTCATGGCCAGGACGGCCCGAGGCGACAATAGCCGGGCAGTATAACCCATTTCTGGGCTAACTGCACCGGCGATTCTTTACACCACGGCGTGTGGCGCATCGATGCTGCGACGGGCGGCGAACCGCCCGGGCAACATTAGATACGACGACGCTTCGGCGGACGGCAGCCGTTGTGCGGAACCGGCGTCACGTCCTGGATCTCGGTGATCTTGATACCCAGGTTGTTCAGCGCGCGCACAGCCGACTCACGGCCCGGGCCCGGGCCCTTGATGCGGACTTCCAGGTTCTTCACGCCGTATTCCTGAGCAACCTTGCCAGCTGCTTCGGCTGCGACCTGAGCCGCGAACGGGGTCGATTTACGCGAACCCTTGAAGCCTGCGCCGCCGGACGTCGCCCACGACAGGGCATTGCCCTGACGATCGGTGATCGTGATGATGGTGTTGTTGAACGATGCGTGGACGTGTGCGATGCCTTCGGCGACGTTCTTCTTGACTTTCTTGCGGATGCGGGCTGCAGCCGCCGAGCTTTGTTGCTTAGCCATGGTCAGTTCCTAGATTATTTCTTGAGCGATTGAGCTGCTTTGCGCGGGCCCTTGCGGGTACGTGCATTGGTACGGGTGCGTTGACCGCGGACCGGCAGGCCTTTGCGGTGACGCATGCCGCGGTAGCAGCCCAGGTCCATCAGACGCTTGATGCTCATGGACAGCTCACGGCGCAGGTCGCCCTCGACTACGAACTTGCCGACTGCATCACGCAGCTTTTCCAGCTCGTTGTCGTCCAGGTCCTTGACCTTCTTGTTGGTCGCAACGCCGGTCGATTCGCAGATCTGCTTCGAGCGGGTACGGCCGATACCATAGATCGCCGTCAGGCCGATGACGGTGTGCTGGTGATTGGGGACGTTGACCCCTGCAATACGTGCCATTCGATATTCCTCGTATTAACCTTGACGCTGCTTGTGACGCGGCTCGACGCAGATCACACGGACCACGCCCTTGCGCTTGATGATCTTGCAGTTGCGGCAGATCCGCTTGACTGAAGCGTTAACTTTCATTTTGCACTCTCTTCCAGATTCGATAACTTGATTAGTTTTACTTGGTGCGGAACACGATGCGGGCCCGGGACAAGTCGTAAGGGGTCAGCTCCACCGTTACCTTGTCACCCGGAAGAATGCGGATGTAATTCATCCGCATTTTACCCGAGATATGTCCAAGCACCACGTGCCCGTTTTCCAGCTTCACGCGAAAGGTCGCGTTCGGGAGGTTCTCCAGAATCTCCCCTTGCATTTGGATGACGTCGTCTTTTGCCATTCGGTCTATTCACTCCTGGGGGCGCCGGCCGCTCAACGCGACGGGATACCGCCCTTGAAATTAGCCTTGCGCAGCAGCGATTCATATTGCTGCGACATGACGTAGTTCTGCACCTGCGCCATGAAATCCATCGTGACGACCACGATGATCAGGAGCGAGGTTCCGCCAAAGTAGAAAGGTACTTTCCACTGGCTCTGGAAGAACTCCGGCACCAGGCACACCAGCGTGATATAGACCGCACCGGCCAGGGTCAGGCGCATCAGGATCTTGTCGATGTAGCGTGCGGTCTGCTCGCCCGGACGGATGCCCGGTACAAACGCGCCGCTCTTCTTCAAGTTGTCCGCCGTTTCCTTGCTGTTGAATACCAGCGCCGTGTAGAAGAAGCAGAAGAACACGATGGCCACCGCATACAGCAACGCGTGGATCGGTTCGCCCGGGCTCAGCGAGGCAGCGAGGTCTTTCAGGAACCCGACGACGGGGCTGTTGACATCTTTGCCGCGCGTGAACCAGTCGACGATCGTGGCCGGGAACAGGATGATCGACGAAGCGAAGATCGGCGGGATCACCCCAGCCATGTTCAGCTTCAGCGGCAGGTGGCTGGTTTGGCCACCATAGATCTTGTTACCGACCTGGCGTTTCGCGTAATTCACCAGGATCTTGCGCTGGCCGCGTTCGACGAACACGACAGCGTAAGTCACCAGGGCTACCAGAATCACGATGATGATCGCGGAGAAGCTACCGATCGAACCGTTCGACACCAGGGTGAACAAGCCACTCAGTGCGCCCGGCAGACCTGCTGCGATACCGGCAAAAATGATGATCGAGATACCGTTGCCAAGACCGCGCTCGGTGATCTGCTCGCCCAGCCACATGAGGAACATGGTGCCGGTCAGCAGGGTCACGACGGTCACGAGGCGGAAGCCCATGCCCGGGTCGATCACGAGGCCTTGCTGCGCCTCGAGCGCGACGGCGATACCGAACGCCTGGAACAGAGCCAGCACGACCGTGAAGTAACGGGTGTACTGGGTGATCTTGCGGCGGCCGGCCTCGCCCTCTTTCTTCAGTGCCTCCATCTGCGGCGAGACGATCGACACCAGCTGCATGATGATCGAAGCCGAAATGTACGGCGTGATGCCAAGTGCGAACACGGCAAAACGAGACAAGGCACCGCCCGAGAACATGTTGAACATGCCGAGAATGCCGCCCTCGTTCTGCTTGAACAGCTGGGCCATGGCGATCGGGTCAATCCCGGGGACCGGGATATGAGCTCCGATACGGTACACGACCAATGCGCCAAGCAAGAACCACAACCGGCCCCAGGGGAAACCGGATGTAGCACTTTTACCAAGTTGTGAATTAGTCGCCAATTTTTGCTCCGATCAGGCAGCGGTCGCGTTTAGGCGACCGAGCCGCCAGCTGCTTCGATTGCTGCTTTCGCGCCAGCGGTTGCCTTGATGCCTTTCAGGTTCACCGCTTTGGTGATTTCGCCCGACAGGATCACGCGCACGTCGCGAGCGACGACCGGCAGCACGCCGGCTTGCTTGAGCACCAGGACGTCGACGTCGGCGACGGCCAGGTTGTTCAGGTCCGACAGACGCACTTCAGCCTTGAACGTAGCGTTCAGCGACTTGAAGCCACGCTTCGGCAGACGGCGCTGCAGCGGCATTTGACCGCCTTCGAAGCCGACCTTGTGGAAGCCGCCCGAACGCGACTTCTGACCCTTGTGACCGCGGCCGGCGGTCTTGCCCAGGCCCGAGCCGATACCGCGACCGACGCGGCGCTTGGCGTGTTTCGCGCCTTCAGCGGGTTGGATGGTATTGAGTTGCATTATTTTCTCCGTTGACCAAGCCGCAGCTTAGTCGACAATTTTCACGAGGTAGTTGACCTTGTTGATCATGCCGCGGATCGCCGGGGTGTCCTGCAGCTCGGAAACCGAGTTGACACGACGCAGACCCAGACCGCGCACGGTGGCGCGGTGATCCTGGCGGGTACCGATCAGGCCTTTGACCAGCTTGACTTTGATGGTGTTTGCCATAGTTATTCCCCTTAACCCAGGATCTCTTCCACCGACTTGCCGCGCTTGGCAGCGATGTCGGCCGGAGTGCTCATTTTTGCCAGACCGTCGAGGGTCGCGCGAACCAGGTTGTACGGGTTCGACGAACCGGTCGACTTGGCGACGACGTCGGTCACGCCCATGACTTCGAAGATTGCGCGCATTGCGCCGCCTGCGATCACGCCGGTACCCGGCTTGGCCGGCGACATCATCACGTACGACGCGCCGTGGCGGCCGGTGACGCTGTGCTGCAGCGTGCCGTTCTTGAGGGGCACCTTGATCAGGTTGCGGCGGGCTTCTTCCATCGCTTTCTGCACGCCGACCGGAACTTCCTTCGACTTGCCTTTGCCCATGCCGATGCGGCCATCGCCGTCACCGACAACGGTCAGCGCTGCAAAACCCATGATACGACCACCCTTGACCACTTTGGTCACGCGGTTGATCGCGATCATTTTCTCGCGCATGCCATCATCCGGCTTGTCGCTTGCCATTTTCGCTTGCATTTTTGCCATGACGATTCTTCCTTAGAACTTCAGACCAGCTTCGCGCGCGGCTTCTGCCAGCGCCTTCACACGGCCGTGGTAACGGAAACCCGAACGGTCGAATGCGACTTCGGTGATCCCTGCTTTCAGTGCTTTTTCTGCGACGCGCTTGCCAACCAGTGCGGCTGCAGCGGCGTTGCCGCCCGCACCCGACTTGCCGCCCAGCTCGGCGCGCACTTCTGCTTCCAGCGTCGAAGCCGAAACCAGGACCTTCGCATCCGGGCTGATCAGGTTCGCATAGATGTGCAGGTTGGTGCGGTGCACCGACAGGCGGTTCACGCCCAACTGCGCGATCTTGATGCGGGTTTGGCGTCCGCGACGCAGACGCGATTCTTTCTTGTCCATCGTCAGCTCCGATTATTTCTTCTTGGTTTCTTTAAGCTTCACCACTTCGTCCGCATAACGGACACCCTTGCCTTTGTACGGCTCAGGCGAGCGGTAAGCACGCACTTCTGCGGCAACCTGGCCGACCTGTTGACGGTTGATACCCTTGATCAGGATCTCGGTCGGGGTCGGGGTCGCTGCGGTGACGCCTTCCGGCATCGCGTGCAGCACAGGGTGCGAGAAGCCCAGCGACAGGTTCAGGGCGTTGCCTTGGACGGCGGCCTTGTAACCCACGCCGACCAGGGTCAGGCGCTTTTCGAAACCTTTGGTGACACCGGTCACCATGTTGTTCACCAGTGCACGCAGGGTGCCCGACATGGCGTTCGATTCGCGCGAATCGTCGATCACGTCAAAGGTCAGCGTGCCATTGTTGTTTTCCACTTTGACCAGGCCGTTCAGCGGCTGGGTCAGGGTGCCCAGCGGGCCCTTGACGGTGATCGACGACGCGTTGATCGCGACATCGGTACCGGCCGGGACGGCGATTGGCATCTTAGCTACTCGAGACATCGTCTACTCCTTAAGCCACGTAGCAAATCACTTCGCCACCGACACCGGTAGCGCGTGCTTTGCGGTCGGTCATCACACCCTTCGGGGTCGAGACGATCGCCACACCCAGGCCGTTCATGACCTGAGGGATCTCGTCTTTGCCCTTGTAGATGCGCAGGCCAGGACGGGAGACGCGCTCGATGCGCTCGATAACCGGGCGGCCGACGTAGTACTTCAAACCGATTTTCAGTTCAGCCTTGCCACCTTCGGTGGACACGGCGTAATCTTCGATGTAACCCTCATCCTTCAGGACGTTGGCAATCGCAACTTTCAGCTTGGACGACGGCATTTCGACGGTGGTCTTCTGCACGCCTTGCGCGTTGCGAATACGGGTCAGCATATCGGCGATAGGATCGCTCATACTCATTGCTTATTCTCCTATTACCAGCTAGCTTTGGTCATACCCGGGATTTCGCCTTTCATGGCGAATTCGCGGAGTTTAATACGGGCCAGACCGAATTTACGGAAAGTGCCACGAGGACGGCCGGTCATGGCGCAGCGGTTACGCTGGCGGGTCGGGGCCGAGTTACGCGGCAGGGCCTGCAGCTTCAGGCGTGCTTCGTAACGCTCTTCTTCGGTCTTCGACTGGTCGTCGATGATTGCTTTCAGAGCGGCACGCTTTGCGGCGAATTTCTCCACCAGGTCTGCACGCTTCTGTTCGCGGTTAATCAGTGCAAGTTTTGCCATGTTCTTAGTTCCGGAACGGGAATTTGAATGCGGCGAGCAGCGCTTTGGCTTCTTCGTCGGTCTTAGCGGTCGTGGTGATCGAGATGTTCATGCCACGCAGCGCATCGATCTTGTCGTAATCGATTTCCGGGAAGATGATCTGCTCTTTGACGCCGATGTTGTAGTTACCGCGACCATCGAACGATTTGCCGCTGACGCCACGGAAGTCACGCACGCGCGGCAGGGCCACGGTGATGAAACGGTCCAGGAATTCGTACATGCGGGCGCCACGCAGGGTCACCATCGTGCCGATCGGGTAGCCTTCGCGGATCTTGAAACCTGCGATTGCCTTGCGAGCCTTGGTCACGACCGGCTTCTGGCCAGCGATCTTCGTCAGGTCGCCGGTTGCGTGCTCGATGATCTTCTTGTCGGCGACAGCTTCCGACAGACCCATGTTCAGGGTGATCTTGGTCAGGCGCGGCACTTCCATCACCGACTTGTAACCGAATTTTTCGGTCAGTTCGGCAACGACTTTGTCTTTATAAACTTGTTGGAGACGGGCCATTTCTCATTACCCTTTCACTACTTCGCCGTTCGACTTGAAGACGCGGACTTTTTTGCCATCCACTTCTTTGAAGCCAACGCGATCAGCCTTGCCGGTCGCTGCATTGAACAGCGCGACGTTCGACACGTGAATCGGCATGGTCTTGTCGACGATACCACCAGTTACGCCGGTCATCGGGTTCGGCTTGACGGCCTTCTTGGCCACGTTCACGCCTTCGACGATGACGTGCTCAGCATCTACACGCTGCTGAACGACACCGCGCTTGCCTTTGTCTTTACCGGCCAGAACGATGACTTCGTCGTTTTTACGAATCTTATCCATTGCTGCTCCCTTACAGAACTTCAGGTGCCAGGGACACGATCTTCATGAACTTCTCGGTACGCAGTTCGCGCGTCACCGGTCCGAAGATGCGGGTACCGATCGGCTCCAGCTTGCTGTTCAGCAGGACGGCGGCATTGCCGTCGAACTTCACCAGGGAGCCGTCCTGGCGGCGCACACCTTTAGCGGTACGCACGACCACGGCGTTGTAGATTTCACCTTTCTTGACGCGGCCGCGCGGAGCAGCTTGCTTCACGGTGACCTTGATCACGTCGCCAATGCTGGCGTAACGGCGCTTGGAGCCGCCCAATACCTTGATGCACAGAACTTCTTTTGCACCGGTATTGTCGGCCACTTCGAGCCGGCTTTCGGTTTGAATCATGATATTTTCTTTCCCAACTTAAGCCGAAGAAACCCCACGGAAAACCGTAGGCCTGCGGTCAGTCTTGGTCCCGCCGTCCGCACTCATTGCAAGCGCGTACGTTTGGGTGATTGGACTTTCCAATGTTCGTTGCAGGCCGCAGTTACCGAAGGACAAACTGCGGCAACACATGAACGAAGCCCGCTAGTATTCCACATACCAGCGGGCCACGCAAGACAAATTTTAGAGGCGTTGTAACAACACCCCTTCGGGCATTACAGAACCGGAGCGACCTGCAGAACTTTGGTCAGGGTCCAAGCCTTCGTCTTCGAGATCGGGCGACCTTCCGCGATCTCGACGGTGTCGCCGATTTTCGCCTGGTTGGTCTCGTCGTGCGCGTGATACTTGTTCGAACGCACGATGATCTTGCCGTACAGCGGGTGCTTGACGTGACGTTCGATCAGCACGGTCACCGTCTTGTCCATCTTGTCGGACACGACTTTGCCGACCAGCGTACGCTTCAGCGCCGTTTTAGTGGTGTCGTTCATTTGGCTTCCTTCTGGTTCATCACAGTCTTGACACGCGCGATATCGCGGCGCACCTTCTTGAGCTGGGCGGTGTTCGTCAGTTGCTGCGTAGCGATTTGCATGCGCAGGCCGAACTGTGCCTTCAGCAGCTCATTCAGCTCTTGTTGCAGAGCTGCCTGGTCCTTGCCGCGGAGTTCCGTTGCTTTCATTCTTAACTCCTGTTATTGACCGACTTGACGCACGACGAACGTCGTCGCCAGCGGCAGTTTGGCGGCAGCCAGACGGAAGGCTTCGCGCGCCAGTTCTTCAGCGACGCCGTCCATTTCGTACAGGACCTTGCCCGGCTGGATCTCGGCCACGTAGTACTCCGGATTACCTTTACCGTTACCCATACGGACTTCAGCCGGCTTGTTCGAGATCGGCTTGTCCGGGAAGATACGGATCCAGATACGGCCGCCACGCTTGATGTGACGGGTCATGGCACGACGTGCAGCTTCGATCTGGCGTGCGGTGATACGGCCGCGGGCAACTGCCTTCAGACCGAATTCGCCGAACGAGACCGCGGTGCCGCGGGTGTGCGAAATGCCGGTGTTGCGGCCTTTCTGCTCTTTACGATACTTTCTGCGGGATGGCTGCAGCATGCTTATTCTCCTGCTTTCTCAGCGGCCGGCTTGGCAGCACGGCGGCCTGCGGGTGCGGTACCTGGCTTGGCGCCCGGGCGGCCACGGCCAGCCGGTTTGCCATCGTCACGACGCGGACCGCGCGGCTTTTTCTCGTCGGCCGGAACGTCGATCACCGGTGCTTCGCCGGTCGGCGAACGGTCACCCTTGTAGACCCAGACTTTCACGCCGATGATGCCGTACGTGGTCGAGGCTTCGCTGGTGCCGTAGTCGATGTCGGCGCGCAGGGTGTGCAGGGGCACACGGCCTTCGCGGTACCATTCGGTACGCGCGATCTCGATGCCGTTCAGGCGGCCCGACGACATGATCTTGATGCCGACGGCGCCCAGACGCATGGCGTTCTGCATGGCGCGCTTCATCGCGCGGCGGAACATGATGCGCTTTTCGAGCTGCTGGGCGATCGAATCGGCGATCAGCTGCGAGTCGATTTCCGGCTTGCGGATCTCTTCGATATTGACGTGCACCGGCACGCCCATGATCTTCGTCAGCGACGACTTCAGGACTTCGATGTCTTCGCCCTTCTTGCCGATGACGACGCCCGGACGCGACGAGTAGATCGTGAAGCGCGCGTTCTTGGCCGGACGCTCGATGACGATGCGGCCGACGGAGGCGTTCTTCAGTTTCTTCTTCAGGAAAGCGCGGGCTTCCAGGTCTTCCTTCAGCATGTCGGCGAAGTTGCCGTTGCCAGCGTACCAGCGCGATGCCCAGTTACGGGTGACCGCCAGGCGGAAGCCGGTTGGGTGGATTTTCTGACCCATCGTGTGACTCCTTAGTTACCGACAGTCACGAAGATGTGACAGGATTGTTTCGAAATGCGATCACCGCGGCCTTTGGCACGTGCCGTAAAGCGCTTGAGGATCGGGCCCTTTTCGACATAGATCTGAACGACCTTCAGTTCGTCGATGTCGGCACCATCGTTGTGCTCGGCGTTCGCGATTGCGGACTCCAGCACTTTCTTGATGATGGTCGCGCCTTTTTTCGGGCTGAACTGCAGGATGTTCAGCGCGGCGTCGACTTTCTTGCCGCGGATCAGATCGGCGACGAGGCGGCCTTTCTGTTCCGACAGGCGGACGCCTTTGAGGATAGCTTTAGTTTCCATTATTTCTTCGCCTTCTTGTCAGCGGCGTGGCCCTTGAACGTGCGGGTCAGGGCGAATTCGCCCAGCTTGTGACCCACCATGTTCTCGGACACGTACACCGGCACGTGCACTTTACCGTTGTGGACGGCGATCGTCAGACCGATGAAGTCCGGGGTGATCGTCGAGCGGCGCGACCAGGTTTTGACCGGCTTTTTGTCTTTGTTCGCTTGCGCGGCTTCGACTTTTTTCACCAGGTGGGCGTCAATGAACGGCCCTTTTTTCAATGAACGAGTCATGTCTTATCCTTATTTCTTGCCGCGGCGCGAGACGATCATCGACGACGTGCGCTTGTTCGAACGCGTCTTCTTGCCCTTCGTCTGCTGGCCCCATGGCGACACCGGATGACGACCGGCAGCCGTACGACCTTCACCACCACCGTGCGGGTGGTCGATCGGGTTCATCACCACACCGCGAACGGTCGGGCGGACACCTCGCCAGCGCATTGCACCGGCTTTACCGATCTTGCGCAGGTTGTGCTCGCCGTTGCCGACTTCGCCAACCGTTGCGCGGCACTCGATGTGCACGCGGCGCACTTCACCCGAACGCAGGCGAACCTGAGCGTAGGTACCTTCGCGAGCCATCAGCACGACGCCGGCGCCTGCGGTACGGGCCATCTGGGCACCCTTACCCGGCAGCATTTCGACGCAGTGCATGGTGGTGCCGACCGGGATGTTACGGATCGGCAGGCAGTTACCCGACTTGATCGGCGCTTCCGAGCCGTTCATGACGGTATCGCCCACGGCCATGCCTTTGGTGGCGATGATGTACGCGCGGAAACCGTCGGCGTAGCACACCAGGGCGATGTGCGCGCTGCGGTTCGGGTCGTATTCAATGCGCTCGACCTTGGCCGGGATACCGTCCTTGTTGCGCTTGAAGTCGACCACGCGGTAGTGGTGCTTGTGGCCACCGCCGATGTGGCGGGTGGTGATGTGACCGTTGTTGTTACGGCCAGCGGTCTTCGATTTCTTCTCAACCAGGGCTGCAAACGGACGACCCTTGTACAGGTCGGCGTTCACAACCTTCACCATGCCGCGGCGGCCTGGGGAGGTTGGCTTCATCTTAACGAGTGCCATTATTTAGCCTCCTCGACAAAATTGATTTCCTGGCCCGGCTTCAGGGCCACGAAAGCGCGCTTGGTGTGGTTGCGGCGACCGGTGAAACGGCCCGAACGCTTCTGCTTGCCTTCGCGGTTCACGGTCTGCACCGATTCCACTTCGACTTTGAACAGCAGCTCGACGGCGGCTTTGATTTCCGGCTTGGTCGCGTCCGGCAGGACCTTGAACACGATCTGTTCGTTCTTTTCCGCGACGAAGGTCGCCTTTTCGGAAATGACCGGAGCCAGCAGCACCTTCATCAGGCGCTCTTCGCTGAATTTGATTGCGGCGCTCATGCGTACATCTCCTCGATCTTGGCCAGAGCAGCTTTGGTGACCAGGACTTTCTTGTAGAACACCAGCGACATCGGGTCGGCGTGCTTCGGCTCGACAACCAGCACGTTCGGCAGGTTGCGCGATGCCAGCAGCAGGTTTTCATCGATGGTGTCGGTGATCACCAGGACCGAGTCCAGACCCATGCCCTGCAGCTTTTGCGACAGCAGCTTGGTCTTCGGTGCTTCGACGGTCAGGTTCTCGATGACGCTCAGGCGGTCTTCGCGGGCCAGCTGCGAGAAGATCGAGCAGATACCTGCGCGATGCATCTTCTTGTTGACCTTGTGCGAGAAGTTCTCGTCCGGCGAGTTCGGGAAGATACGACCACCACCGCGCCACAGCGGCGACGACGACATACCGGCACGAGCACGGCCCGTACCTTTTTGACGCCACGGCTTCTTGGTCGTGTGGGAGACTTCTTCACGATCCTTCTGCTTGCGGTTGCCCGAGCGCGCGTTGGCGGCGTAGGCGACCACGATCTGGTGGATCAGGGCTTCGTTGTAGTCACGGCCGAACACGGTGTCGGCGGCGTTGACTGCGGCGCCAGCTTGACCTTGCTCATTCAGGAGCTTCAGTTCCATCTCTTACGCTCCTTTCTTGGCTTTGACTTTGACTGCCGGCTTGACGATCACTTGACCGTTCTTGGCGCCAGGAACGGCACCCTTAACCAGCAGCAGTTGACGCTCGGCGTCGATACGGGCGATTTCCAGGTTCTGGGTGGTGACAGTGACATCACCCATGTGACCGGTCATGCGCTTACCCGGGAACACACGGCCCGGATCCTGTGCCATACCGATGGAACCCGGCACGTTGTGCGAACGCGAGTTACCGTGGGTGGCGCGGCCCGACGAGAAGTTGTAACGCTTGATGGTACCGGCGTAGCCTTTACCGATCGAGGTGCCTTGCACGTCGATCTTCTGGCCCACTTCGAACAGCGAGACGTTGACTGCGTCGCCAGCTTTGAAACCAGCGGCTTGAGCGGCTTCGACGCGGAATTCCTTCAGCATCGTGCCAGCTTCGACGCCAGCTTTGGCGTAGTGA
The DNA here is from genome assembly GCF_030411975.2 of Massilia orientalis. Taxonomy (NCBI): domain Bacteria; kingdom Pseudomonadati; phylum Pseudomonadota; class Betaproteobacteria; order Burkholderiales; family Oxalobacteraceae; genus Massilia; species Massilia orientalis. The sequence continues at coordinate 233,160 of NZ_JASNRB020000004.1, forward strand.
CCGGCAGCGGCCTTGTTCACGCGGGAAGCGCGACGTTGACCGAAGACGACCTGAACTGCGGCATAACCATCAGTTTCAGGAGTTTTGATTTGCGCAACACGGTTGTTCGACACGTCCAGCACGGTGACGGGAATCGAATCGCCGTCGTCCGTGAAGATGCGCATCATGCCAACCTTGCGACCGAGAAGGCCCAGGCTCATTTTTTCTCCATTCCCACCTACGATTGGGCGGGGCTAGTTGACTATCGGAAGTTTTAAAAAAACTTCCTCTTAAACGCGTGGACCAAAAAAAGATAGGCCCACACCGAAGCCGGCTAGTATAGCGCGCGCAACGGATGGACGCAACAGGAAAATGCGAAGCTGACGCGGCCTGTTGCGCTTTACGCTAGAGTCGTGGAGATCAGAGAATCCGTTCAAGCTGAACGGCACAGAAAAGACACCTTGGCATCTTTTCTCTACAGGCTCGAGGCCTGCGATATGGAGGAATTCTGGTGGGCGGTGCAGGATTCGAACCTGCGACCCCTTGGATGTCGACCAAGTATTCTAACCAGCTGAACTAACCGCCCGGGGAGCCGCATTATACGAGGATGTTTTAGCAAAGCGCAATACCCAATCCAAAAAACTCGTCATTCCGTGATTCGGTGCAATCGTCTCACGGGTTGTCGATGTTATTTTGCAATGTTATCCTTGACGGGTTCCACCGGGGACGAGCGCCGTCTCACACCATAAATACAATCCTCACGCTGGCGCCCCGTTTCAAGCTCACCGTCCGTCCCCGTCGCGTGGATGCCATGCCGCATCCGCTTTCTTGCGCGCGCACCCGGCCACCGGCCGCGGCCCTGCACGCCTCACTCCCTGCCACGTCCGCGCTCGAGCGGGCCGCGTGGCGGACATCGCTCGACAAGGATGACCATGACCGCATTGCCTTTCCGTTCCCGTACCCCTCACCTCGATCCGCGCAAGCTCGTGCTCGCCACCGACCTCGACGGCACCCTGCTGGCCGGCCCGCAGGAAGCGCGCCGGAGAGTACGCGAGCTGTTCGGCGGCGGCCTGGAGGGCGCCACGCTCGTGTTCGTCACGGGCCGCGGACTGGAATCCGTGATGCCCCTGCTGGCCGATCCGACCATTCCCACGCCCGACTACATCATCGCCGACGTGGGCGCCACCATCGTGCACGGCAACCTGCGCCCCGTCGAACCGCTGCACCATGAGATCGCGGCGCGCTGGCCCGGCAGCCAGGCCGTGCTGAAGGCGCTGGCCGGCTTTCCGCAACTGGAACGCCAGAGCGTGCCGCAGGAGCGGCGCTGCTCGTTCATCGCGCCCGAGGGTGCCGTCACGCCGGCGCTGCGCAGCGCGGTGCAGGCGCTCGGCTGCGAGCTGCTGTTCTCCGCCGGGCGCTACCTGGACGTGCTGCCGCGCGGCGTCGGCAAGGGTCCCGCGCTGCGCCGGCTGATCGATGCGGCCGGCTTCGACCCGGCCCACGTCGTCGTCGCGGGCGACACCCTGAACGACCTGTCGCTGTTCGAGACGGGCTTGCGCGGCGTGGTGGTCGGCGGCGCGGAGCCCGCGCTCGTCGCGCGCGTGCGCCGCATGCCCAGCGTGTTCATCGCGGAAAACGCCGGCTGCGGCGGCATCCTCGACGGCCTCGCCCACCACGGCCTGCGCGCGCATCACGCGGGCACGGCGGAGGTCGCGCACCTGCCCGGCAAGGCCGAACTCGTGATGGTCTACCACCGGCTGCCGTTCGACGAGGCGGTCGAGGATGGCGTGGCCGTGCGGCGCCGCCCGAAAAGCCCGAACGGCATCATGCCGACCCTGCTGAGCCTGTTTTCGGGCGGCCGCACGGGGTCCTGGGTCGCGTGGTCGCAGCAGGACTCGCGCGATCCGGACGGTTTTGCGAGCCACGTCGCCGTCGATCCGGAGCAGTATCCGAACCTGCAGGCGGCGCGCATCGCGCTGACCGAAGAGGACATCGACCTGTTCTATAAAAAGTTTTCGAAAGAGGCGTTCTGGCCGATCATCTTCTCGTTCCCGGACCGCGCCGAATTCCGCCAGGACCATTGGGAACGCTACCTCGACGTGAACCGCCTGTTCGCCGAGCAGGCCGCGCGCGAGGCGGCGGAAGGCGCCACCGTCTGGGTGCACGACTACAACCTGTGGATGGTGCCCGCATTCCTGCGTCCGCTGCGTCCGGACCTGAAGATCGCGTTCTTCCACCACACCGCCTTCCCGTCCAGCGACGTCTTCAACATCCTGCCGTGGCGCCGCGACATCGTCGCCAGCCTGCTGCAATGCGACTACGTGGGCTTCCACATCCCCCGCTACGTCGAGAACTTCGTCGATGCGGCCCGCTCCTGCGCGCCGGTCGAAGTCGTCGCCAGCGCCCCGTGCGCGCCCCGCTTCCTCACCTATGGCTGCGCGCTGGGCGTCGATACGACGACGACGGCGATCGAGGCCGGCGGCCGCCGCGTCGCGCTGGGTGCCCATCCGGTCGGCACGGACGTCGCGCTGATCGGGCGCTTGATGCGGACGCCGCAGGTCGCGGCGGATCTCGCCGAGATCGACGGTTACCTGGCCGGCCGCACCGGCATCGTCTCGATCGAGCGCCTGGACTACGTAAAAGGGTCGCTGGAAAAGCTGCAGGCGTTCGAGCGCCTGCTGGAGCAGCATCCGGCGCTGGCGGGCAAGGTCACGCTGCTGAACATCATCACGCCCGCCGCGCCCGGCATGGAGATCTACGACACGCTGCGCGAAGAACTGGACCGCACGGTGGGCCGGATCAACGGGCGTTTCTCGACGCTGGACTGGGTGCCGGTACGCTATTTTTATCGCTCGCTGCCGTTCGAGGCCGTGCTGGCCCATTACGCGGCCTGCGACATCGCGTGGATCACGCCGCTGCGCGACGGCCTGAACCTCGTCGCGAAGGAATACATCGCGGCGCGCCACGCGGTCGGCAAGCCGGGCGTATTGATCCTGTCGGAATTCGCCGGCGCCGCGGTCGAACTGCATGGCGCCCTGCTGACGAATCCCTACGACGCGCACTCGATGACGGACAGGTTGTACCGCGCCATTACAATGGGGCCCGACGAGGCCGCCTACCGCGCGGAGCGCATGGCCGCCATCGTCGCCGACCATGACGTCGCGCGCTGGGGCGGGGAATTCCTCGCCGCCGTCGCCGACGCGGCAGCCGGCACCGAGGCATTGCCCGAAGCCGCCTGAGCAATCCCACCGCAACTACCGGAAAGGATGATCGGATGAATGTAGTGTTTTTCGATAACACGACGCTGGCCTGGCTCACGGCCCTCGGCATCGCGGCCGGCGTCGCGCTGGCCCTGTACGTCGCCAAGAAGCTGGGCGTGCACCACTTGCGCAAGCTGGCCGAGCGCACGGAGACGCGGCTGGACGACATTGCCGTCGAAGCGCTCGACGGCACGCGGCTGCTGGCCATCGTCATCATGGGCCTGTTCGCGGGCAGCAAGTTCCTCGTACTGCCGCCCGAGGTACATCTGTTCGCGGCGCGGGCCGCCATCGTCACGGGCCTGATCCAGGCCGCCGTCTGGGGCCACCGCGCCCTGCGCGCCTGGCTGACGGACTATTACCAGAACCGCGCCGACGACCCGGCCCGCGCCACGTCGGCGGCGGCCGTCGGCTTCATCGCGCAGACCGTGCTGTGGACCGTGCTGATGCTGATGGTGCTGGACAATCTCGGCGTCAACATCACGACGCTCGTCGCCTCGCTGGGGATCGGCGGTATCGCGGTGGCACTGGCCGTCCAGAATATCCTGGGCGACCTGTTCGCGTCGCTGTCCATCGTGCTCGACAAGCCCTTCGTCGTCGGCGACTTCATCATCGTCGACAAATACCTGGGCACCGTGGAATACGTGGGCCTGAAGACGACCCGGCTGCGCAGCCTGGGCGGCGAGCAGCTCGTGTTCTCGAACGCGGACCTGCTCAAGAGCCGGCTGCAGAACATGACGCGCATGAGCCGGCGCCGCGTCGTGTTCACGGTCGCCGTCGCGTACGAGACGCCGACGGACAAGCTGCGCCTGATTCCGCCGCTGCTGACGGAACTCGTCAAGTCGCAGGAAGGCGTGACGTTCGACCGCGCCCATTTCGCCGGCATGGTGGCGCCCTCGCTGAACTTCGACGTCGTGTACTGGGTGGAGTCGGCGGATTACGTCCGCTACATGGACATCCAGCAGGAGATCTATCTGCAGCTGATGGACCGTTTCGCCGCGCTGGAGATCGAGTTCGCGTTTCCGACGCAGCGGCTGCATCTGCACGATGCGCGCGAGCCGGCGACCACCTGACGGATCATTGCGGCGGCGCGGTCGACGCCCGCACGACGAGCGTGCTGGCCAGCGCCGTGCTGCGCGGCGGCGCGTACTGGCCGCGTATGCGATCGATCAATAGCTCGATCGCAAGATTCGCCATGTCGCGCTTGGGCGGCGCCACCGTCGTCAGCGGCGGCAGCGCATAGCCCGCGCCGGCGATATCGTCATAGCCGACCACGGACAACTGCGCCGGCACGCGCACCCCGGCCGCACCGGCGGCGCACAGGCCGCCCAGCGCCATCAGGTCGCTCGTGACGAACACGGCGGTCGGGCGTTGCGTCTGGCCCAGCAGGCGCGTAAAGGCCGCGTGGCCGCCCGCGCTCGTGAATTCCTCGTGCACGATGCGGTCCGGCGCCACCGCCAGCCCCGCCTCCGCCATCGCGCGCAGGAAGCCGCCGACGCGTTCGCGCGTGCGCGGCAGGTCGGCCGGGCCGGACACGCAGGCGATCTCGCGGTGCCCCAGTTCGACCAGGTGGCGCGTGGCCTGGTAGCCCCCCTCTTCCTGACCGGCCAGGACGAGGTCCGCATCGAGCCCGGGCAGCGCCCGTTCCAGCTGGACGATCGGGACGGCTTGATGGCGCAGCAACAGATCCTGTTCGTCGTCGGCGCCGCTGGCGACGAGGACCATGCCGTCGATGCGCTTTTCCATCAGCAGCCGCAGATAGGCGGCCTGCTTCCGTGCGCCGCCGTGCGCGTTGCAGAGGATGATGTTGTAGCCGAGCTCGAACGCCGCGTCCTCGATCCAGCGGATCAGTTCGGCGAAGTATGGATTGGACGAGTTCGGCACGAGCACGCCGATGGTGTGGGTCTTGTCGTTCTTGAGGCTGCGGGCGACGGCGCTGGGGATGTAGCGCATCTCGTCGATGATGCCGAGCACGCGCTGGCGCACGTCGTTGCTGACGACGCGCGTGTTGTTGATCACGTGCGAGACCGTGGAGATCGACACCCCGGCACGCTCCGCTACCTGTTTCATGGTCGCCATCGCTTCCTCCTGAGGCGCGATTATTACCGATGTGTTTCAGTAATCACAACTCCCGGGGTTCATTCTTCAAGATCAGGTCGCTATCCGGCTTATCAAGAGGGCTGTGGCCGGCCAGTCGATCTGATATTTCCACGCAAAACGGTCTTGAAAAATTGTATACAGAGGACGCCAAAAATCCCCATCTTCCCTCTGTGAGACAGCAGAATCACCGACTTCTTAGCCAATAGAAACTGTATACAAATTCGTTGACAGTGCCGGCATGCAGGGGCATCATGATTTGAAAACAAGCCGCCGCAGAGTGGCCCAAGCATTGTGGAGACGTCGCAATCGGTTGCATCCGGATCCCGGATTGCCTGCCGTGGTTCATCGTCTCCACCGTCCGGAAATCATCGAACCACCCGACGCAGTTCAGGACAACATTCGACGGAGACATACATGAACAATCTGCTGTACAAGGTCGACGACCGCCCTCCTCTCGTCACCACCACCCTCCTCGCCGCCCAGCACATGCTGGCCGCCCTCGGCGGCATCATCGCCGTGCCGCTCGTCGTCGGCGCCATCCTCAAATTGCCCGCGGACCAGGTCGTCGCGCTCGTCAACGCGGCGCTGCTGGGCTCGGGCATCGTCACGATCGTCCAGTGCAAGGGCATCGGCCCCGTCGGCATCCGGCTGCCGTGCGTGATGGGCACCAGCTTCGCCTTCGTCGGCGCGGCCATCAGCATCGGTTTCGAGCATGGCGTGGCGGGCATCCTCGGCTCGTCGCTCGCCGGCTCCGTCGTCATGATCGTCGGCAGTTTCTTCATGCCGCAGATCCGCAAACTGTTCCCGCACCAGGTGACGGCCGTCGTCGTCACGATGATCGGCCTGTCGCTCGTCCCCGTCGCCGTCGACTGGGCGGCCGGTGGCAAGGCGCCGGGCGCGGACTACGGCGCGCCCGCGAACCTGGGCATCGCGCTGTTCGTGCTGGCCATCGTCGTCGCGCTCGTCCAGTTCGGCAAAGGCATCATCTCCGCCTCCGCCATCGTGATCGGCATCGCGATCGGCTACGCCGTCTGCCTGGGCCTGGGCCTCGTCGACTTCTCGAGCGTGCAGAAGGCCGCCGTGTTCGCGCTGCCGCAGCCGCTGCACTTCGGCATGAGCTTCCCGCCGAGCGGCATCTTCGCGATGGCCCTGGCCTATGTCGTGACGATGGTCGAAACGACCGGCACCTTCATGGCGCTGGGCGCCGCGACCGAAACGAAGATGCGCGGCACGCTGCTCAAGCGCGGCGTGCTGTGCGACGGCGTTGGCTCCGCATTCGCCTCGACGCTGGGCGCGCCGCCGATGTCGACGTTCGCGCAGAACGTGGGCGTCATCTCGCTGACCGGTGTCGCGAGCCGCCACGTCGTCGCCCTCACCGGCGTGATGCTGGCGCTGGCCGGCCTGTTCCCGGTGCTGGGCGCCGTCGTCGTCACGATCCCGCAGCCCGTGCTGGGCGGCGCGGGCCTCATGATGTTCGCGATGATTCTTACCGCCGGCGTGCAGATGCTGGGCAAGGTCGAGCACGACAAGCGCACGGGTCTCATCATCGCCGTCTCGATCGGCTGCGGGCTCGCCGTCAGCGTGCGTCCGGAACTGCTGGCCAAGCTGCCGCCGTTCGTGAATGAAATCTTCGGCTCGGGCATCAGCACGGGCGCCATCATGGCCGTCCTGCTGAACCTGGTACTGCCGAACCGTCCCGTGGAAGTCCACGACGACGAAGAAGACGTCCCCCAGCCGCTGCTGGTCAAAGACCTGGAGGCGGTCTGACGGGGATACTCCCGACATTGTTTCCGCAGTGCCCGCGCATTGTTTCCGCAGTGTTGAAATCTAAAAAAGTGGAACTTATGAGCAAAACTCTCCTGATCAAGAATGCGCGCGTCCTCGTCACGATGGACGCGCAACGCCGCGAAATCGAAGACGGTGCCGTCTTCATCCGCGACAACGTGATCGTCAGCGTGGGCACGACGGACGCACTCCCCCAGGACGCCGACGAGGTGATCGACGCGGCCGGCCACGTCGTCATCCCCGGCCTCGTCAACACGCACCATCATATGTACCAGAGTCTCACGCGCGTCATCCCGGCCGCGCAGGACGGCGAACTCTTCAACTGGCTGACGAACCTGTACCCCGTGTGGGCGAACCTGACGGGCGAGATGGTCCACGTGTCGACGCTCACCGCGATGGCGGAACTGATCCTGTCGGGCTGCACGACGAGCAGCGACCACCTGTACATCTACCCGAACGATTGCCGCCTCGACGACAGCATCGAAGCGGCGCACACCATCGGCATGCGCTTCCACGCGGCGCGCGGCGCGATGAGCGTGGGCCGCTCGAAAGGCGGCCTGCCGCCGGACAGCGTCGTGGAAGACGAGGCGGCGATCCTGAAGGACACGCAGCGGCTGATCGAAACGTACCACGACGCGTCGCGCCACGCGATGCAGCGGATCGTCGTGGCGCCCTGCTCGCCGTTCTCCGTGTCGCGCGACCTGATGAAGGAAGCGGCGCTGCTGGCGCGCAGCCACGGCGTGTCGCTGCACACGCACCTCGCGGAAAACGTCAACGACATCGCGTACAGCCGCGAGAAGTTCGCGATGACGCCGGCCGAATATGCGGAAGACTGCGGGTGGGTCGGCCACGACGTGTGGCACGCGCACTGCGTGCAGCTGGACGATGCGGGCATCGGCCTGTTCGCGCGGACCGGTACCGGCGTCGCGCACTGCCCGTGCTCTAACATGCGCCTCGCGTCCGGCATCGCGCCCGTGCGCAAGATGGTCGACGCCGGCGTGCCCGTGGGCCTCGGCGTGGACGGCAGCGCGTCGAACGACGGCGCCCACATGCTGGGCGAAGTGCGCCAGGCGATGCTGCTGCAGCGCGTGGGCTTCGGTCCGGATGCGATGACCGCGCGCCAGGCGCTGGAACTCGCCACGCTGGGCGGCGCGAAAGTGCTGAACCGCGACGACATCGGCAGCATCGCGCCGGGCATGTCGGCGGATGTCGTCATGTTCAAGCTGGATGGCGTGGGCTTCGCGGGCGCGCTGCACGACCCGGTGGCGGCGCTCGTGTTCTGCACGCCGGCCAACGTCAATCACAGCGTCATCAACGGCAAGGTTGTCGTGAAGGATGGGGTGTTGAGGACGGTCGACCTGCCGGTCGTGCTGGAGCGGCATAACCGGCTGGCGGAGGAGTTGGTGCTGGCCTAGTCGTCGTTCCCGCGAAAGCGGGAAACCATGCAGAGCGGCAGAATTCAGTATGTCGGAAACGCCGCAATGCGCTTCAATTTCGACTTCGTATCTTCTGCATGGGTCCCCGCTTTCGCGCGGATGACGTGCAAAAGCAAACGGCCCATCTACCGCGAAGTAGATGGGCCGTTTTGCATGCGCCGGCGGCAGGGCCGCCGTGGCGCTTGATACGATTACTGCAGCTTGATTTCGACGTCAACGCCAGCCGGCAGGTCCAGCTTCATCAGCGCGTCGACGGTCTTGTCGGTCGGGTCCACGATGTCCATCAGACGCTGGTGCGTACGGATTTCGAACTGGTCGCGCGAGGTCTTGTTGACGTGCGGGGAACGCAGCACGTCGAAACGCTGGATGCGGGTCGGCAGCGGAACCGGGCCCTTGACGACTGCGCCGGTGCGCTTGGCGGTGTCGACGATTTCCAGAGCGGACTGGTCGATCAGCTTGTAGTCGAACGCTTTCAGGCGGATACGGATTTTCTGATTCGGAGCGGACATGCTATTTCCTTAAAAAAGAACGAACCGGCACACGGGCCGGCAATCATGTGTCAGGTACTGCGTGTACTGCGGAGGGGACGGCAGTATAACACCGTTTTATCCCTTACTGCTCAAACAGAAGGGACAGAACTTTCGTCCTGCCCCTTCTGTCGTATTGCGACTACTTGGATGATCGCTAAATTAAGCGATGATCTTGGCAACCACGCCGGCGCCGACGGTACGGCCGCCTTCGCGGATTGCGAAGCGCAGACCTTCTTCCATCGCGATCGGAGCGATCAGCTTGACGGTGATCGACACGTTGTCGCCCGGCATGACCATCTCTTTGTCGGCCGGCAGAACGATCGAGCCGGTCACGTCAGTCGTACGGAAGTAGAACTGCGGACGGTAGTTGTTGAAGAACGGGGTGTGACGACCACCCTCGTCCTTCGACAGGACGTACACTTCGCCCGTGAAGTCGGTGTGCGGCTTGATCGAACCCGGCTTGGCCAGGACCTGGCCACGCTGGACGTCTTCACGCTTGGTACCGCGCAGCAGCAGGCCGACGTTGTCGCCAGCTTGACCCTGGTCCAGCAGCTTGCGGAACATTTCCACGCCGGTGCAGGTGGTCTTGACCGTATCGACGATACCGACGATTTCGATCTCTTCGCCGACCTTGATGATGCCGCGCTCGACACGACCGGTCACCACGGTACCGCGGCCCGAGATCGAGAACACGTCTTCCACCGGCATCAGGAAGGCGCCATCGACGGCACGCTCCGGGGTCGGGATGTAGGTGTCCAGGGCTTCAGCCAGGCGGATGATGCAGTCTTCGCCCATTTCGCCCTGCTGGCCTTCCAGCGCCATACGAGCCGAACCCTTGATGATCGGCAGGTCGTCGCCCGGGAACTCGTACTTCGACAGCAGTTCGCGCACTTCCATTTCGACCAGTTCCAGCAGTTCTGCGTCGTCGACCAGGTCGCACTTGTTCAGGAACACAATGATGTACGGAACACCCACCTGGCGAGCCAGCAGGATGTGTTCGCGGGTCTGCGGCATCGGGCCGTCAGCAGCGGAGCACACCAGGATCGCGCCGTCCATCTGGGCAGCACCGGTGATCATGTTCTTGATGTAGTCGGCGTGGCCCGGGCAGTCGACGTGTGCGTAGTGGCGGTTGGCCGTTTCGTACTCGACGTGCGCGGTGTTGATCGTGATGCCGCGTGCTTTTTCTTCCGGAGCCGCGTCGATCTGGTCGTAGGCCTTGGCTTCACCGCCGAATTTCTTCGACAGGACGGTTGCGATTGCAGCCGTCAGGGTGGTTTTGCCGTGGTCAACGTGACCGATCGTGCCGACGTTCACGTGCGGCTTGGTCCGTTCGAATTTTTCCTTTGCCATTTTGATCTTCCTTTAAAAGAACAATTATCTAGTTTTTGTTCAGGCCAAGCGGGGTACCGCCGGCCTGTTATTTGTAACGCTCTTGCGGGACAGAGCAGGGTTCATCGCCTTTGCTCTGTCCCCAACTGACTATTACTTGGCTTTAGCCGTCACGATGGCGTCCATCACATGCTTCGGTGCTTCAGCATAGTGCTTGAATTCCATCGTGTAGGTCGCACGACCCTGGGTTGCCGAACGCAGCACGGTCGAGTAACCGAACATTTCCGACAGCGGGACTTCGGCCTTGATGATCTTGCCGCCGCCGCCCGGGATTTCGTCCATGCCCTGCACCATACCGCGGCGGGACGACAGGTCGCCCATCACGGTACCGGCGTAGTCTTCCGGCGTCTCGACTTCCACGGCCATCATCGGCTCGAGGATGACCGGGTTGGCGCGACGGCAGCCTTCCTTGAATGCCATCGAACCGGCCATGCGGAACGCGTTTTCGTTCGAGTCCACGTCGTGGTACGAACCGAAGGTCAGCGTGACTTTCACGTCGACCACCGGATAGCCGGCCATCACGCCGCTCGACAGCGTCTCGCGCACACCCTTCTCGACTGCCGGGATGAATTCACGCGGAATCACACCACCCTTGATCGCGTCGATGAACTCGAAGCCTTTGCCCGGCTCCTGCGGTTCGATCGACAGCACGGCGTGACCGTACTGACCACGACCACCCGACTGCTTGACGAACTTGCCTTCGACGTCGCTGACCGACTTGCGGATCGTTTCGCGGTAAGCAACCTGCGGCTTGCCGACGGTCGCTTCCACGCCGAATTCACGCTTCATACGGTCGACGATAATCTCCAGGTGCAGCTCGCCCATACCACCGATGATGGTCTGGCCCGATTCTTCGTCGGTGCGCACGCGGAACGACGGGTCTTCCTGAGCCAGACGGTTCAGTGCCAGGCCCATCTTTTCCTGGTCGGCCTTGGTTTTCGGCTCGACGGCCTGCTGGATCACCGGCTCCGGGAATACCATCTTTTCCAGGATGATCGGAGCAGCCGGGTCGCACAGCGTTTCACCTGTGGTCGCTTCTTTCAGGCCCACGGCAGCGGCGATGTCGCCTGCACGGACTTCCTTGATCTCTTCGCGCTGGTTCGCGTGCATCTGCAGGATACGGCCGACGCGTTCTTTCTTGCCCTTGATCGGGTTGAACACAGTGTCGCCCGACTTGATGACGCCCGAGTACACGCGGAAGAAGATCAGCTGGCCGACGAACGGGTCGGTCATGATCTTGAATGCCAGCGCGGCAAATTTCTCGTCGTCCGATGCCGTACGGGTGACCGGCTGGTCGTCCTCGTCGGTACCGCTGACCGGCGGAATGTCGACCGGCGACGGCAGGTACTCGATGACCGCGTCCAGCATGGCCTGCACGCCCTTGTTCTTGAAGGCGGTGCCGCACATCATCGGAACGATTTCCGAAGCGATGGTGCGCTGGCGCAGTGCCTGCTTGATCTCGGCTTCGGTCAGCTCGCCCTCTTCGAGGTACTTGTTCATCAGGTCTTCCGACGCTTCAGCAGCGGTCTCGACCAGTTTTTCGCGCCATTCGTTGGCTTGATCGACCAGCTCGGCCGGGATCTCGCGGTAGTCGAACTTCATGCCCTGGGACGCGTCGTCCCAATAGATCGCCTGCATCTTGACCAGGTCGACCACGCCCTTGAAGTTGTCTTCGGCGCCGATGGGGATCTGCAGCGGGATCGGGTTGGCCTTCAGGCGGGCGCGCATCTGCTCGTACACCTTGAAGAAGTTCGCACCGGTACGGTCCATCTTGTTGACGAATGCCAGACGCGGGACTTTGTACTTGTTAGCCTGACGCCACACGGTTTCCGACTGCGGCTGCACGCCGCCGACTGCACAGTAGACCATGCAGGCGCCGTCCAGGACGCGCATCGAACGCTCCACCTCGATGGTGAAGTCGACGTGGCCCGGGGTATCGATGATGTTGAAGCGGTGCGGCTCGAAATTATTGGCCATACCCTTCCAGAAGCAGGTCGTCGCTGCCGAGGTAATGGTGATGCCGCGCTCTTGCTCCTGCTCCATCCAGTCCATGGTGGCTGCACCGTCGTGCACTTCACCGATCTTGTGGTTAACACCGGTGTAGAACAGGATGCGCTCGGTGGTCGTCGTCTTACCGGCGTCGATGTGAGCGGAGATACCGATGTTACGGTAGCGCTCAATAGGGGTAGTGCGTGCCATAAATTTTCCTAACTTTTGAATGGACAAAACCGAGCAGCATTCTGGTGATCAAAATGAGCTCGGCCTGAACAACTGATACTGCATGGCCGCACGACCCCGGAGGCGTTCTGCCTCCAAGGGTAGTTGGCCATTCGCTTAGAAGCGGAAGTGCGAGAACGCCTTGTTCGCTTCAGCCATACGGTGCACCTCGTCACGACGCTTCATCGCGCCGCCGCGGCCTTCTGCTGCTTCCATCAGCTCGCCACCCAGGCGCTGCGGCATGGATTTTTCGCTACGCTTGTTTGCGGCTTCGCGCAACCAACGCATAGACAGGGCCATACGGCGGACCGGACGCACTTCAACCGGCACCTGGTAGTTGGCGCCACCGACGCGGCGGGATTTCACCTCGACCATCGGCTTGCAGTTGTTGATCGCGGTTGCGAACACTTCCAGCGGGTCCTTGCCCGATTTGCTCTGGATGTAGTCGAATGCACCGTAGATGATGTTTTCTGCGACCGACTTTTTGCCGGACAACATCAGAACGTTGACGAACTTGGCGAGATCGATGTTGCCGAATTTCGGATCCGGCAGAATTTCGCGCTTGGGTACTTCACGACGACGTGGCATTTCAATTCCTTCCTGTCTTCAGTTGAGTGCTTACCGCACTCGCGAAAGGCCATCAAAGCCCTTCACTTACTCGGCCTTCCGGCCGCCTCAACTAACTCAATATTAATTTACCCAGATTGCAAGAAGATTACTTCTTGGCAGCCTTGGCACGCTTGGCACCGTACTTCGAACGGGCCTGCTTACGGTCTTTCACGCCCTGGGTATCCAGTGCACCGCGGACCATGTGGTAACGCACACCCGGCAAGTCTTTCACACGACCGCCGCGGATCAGCACGACCGAGTGTTCCTGCAGGTTGTGGCCTTCACCGCCGATGTACGAAATGACTTCGAAACCGTTGGTCAGGCGAACTTTGGCGACTTTACGCAGTGCCGAGTTCGGCTTCTTCGGGGTCGTCGTGTAGACACGGGTGCAGACACCACGCTTTTGCGGGCAGTTTTCCAGTGCCGGCGACTTGCTCTTCACAACCGCGGCTTCACGCGGCTTGCGAATCAGTTGATTGATGGTTGGCATCGTTCAAAAATCCAACAAAATAACTACTAGTTAATGACCCGGGGCTCTTGCTTTCCGGGGGCTGAAACCTTGTCCCGCAACTCTCCGTACAGGCGACGAAAGCCACTCACCAGCGGGAGCGGCTGTTATGCGTAAACCATGCGCAGAATAATTCGAGAACTCGCGAGTATAGACCTGAAGCGGGGCCGGGTCAACAAACTTGCAGACCGGGCACCGCGACAGCGGCGGAAGATTGTGTAATTGCTCAGTAGATGTCGTGATAACGACACAACCAGTGTACGCCGGATTTCATCCGTTGTGCAGATGGAATAGCGTTACCAGTGGCAAAAACCGGATAATAGCCGACTTCGCCTCCGCGCTGCCGCACACGTTCGTTCGATGTCATTCCTGCTACGCCCGCGCAACCTGTACGTCGCGCTCACTTATCTGCTCCTGTCCTGCGTGCCGTACGTGGCGCCGCTGTTCGGCCAGCCGCTGTCGCACCCCGGCCAGGTGGCCGGCATCGAACTGCTGGCCTGGCTGGGCGTGTGGGGCGTGTTCAAGCGCCCGGCGTACTTCCACTGGCTGCTGCTGCCCGCCTTCCTCGCGCTGCCCGTCGAGCTTTATTTATATGCGTTCTACGGCCAGGGCATTTCCACGCACCACCTCGGCATCATCGCGGAGACGAGCCCGGCCGAGGCCATGGAATTCCTCGGCAGCAAAGTCTGGCTGCTGATCGGCGTCTTCGTCGGCATGCTCGCGTGGTTCGTCACGAGCTGGATCGCGGCCTGGCGCACGCGCGACCTCGACTGGGCCGACGTGTCGCGCCCCGTCGTGCTGGGCGTGCTGGCGGTCGTGGCCGTCGTGTTCGCCTACGGCCTGAAGTACGGCGTCGCTCCGCCGCCACTCGCGGCTGCCGGCCCGGCAGCTGCCAGCGCGCGGCTCGTGAAAGCCTCCGACAGCGTCGAGGCCGCCAGCGAAGAGACCGCGGCGCCGCGTCCGTCCAGCATACCGCGCCCCGCCTCGCTGCCGCCGCTGGCGCACTGGATGAAGCTGCCGTTCGACCTGGACACGTTCGCCCATTCGTGGCCGTTCGGCCTGGCCGCGCGCGGCGTCGATTTTTACAAGGAACGGGTCTATCTCGCCGACCTGAACCGTCGCAGCGCCAACTTCCGCTTCCACGCCCACCTGGCCGAGCCGAACGACGACCCGCAGGTGATCGTGATGGTGATTGGCGAATCGTCGCGCTACGACCGCTGGAGCCTGAACGGCTACGACCGCGACACGAACCCGCTGCTGTCGCAGGAGCCGAACGTGGTGCCGCTGCGCGACGTGATCACGTCCGTCTCCGCCACGCGCCTGAGCGTCCCCGTCATCATCTCGCGCAAGCCGGCCACGCAAAGCCTCAAGGACGGGTTCTCGGAAAAATCGTTCCTGACCGCGTTCAAGGAAGCGGGCTATAAAACGTTCTGGCTGTCGAACCAGATCTCGTTCGGCAAGTTCGACACCCCCGTGTCCGTGTTCGCGAAGGAAGCGGACGTCGTCGACTTCCTGAATCTGGGCGGTTTTACCGACAATTCGAATTACGACGAAATCCTGTTCGGCCCTTTGAAACATGCCGTCGCGGATCCGGCGCCGAAGAAACTGATCGTGCTGCACACGCTGGGTAGCCACTGGAACTACAGCCACCGCTACCCGAAGCAGTTCGACAAATGGCTGCCGTCGCTGTACGGCATCGACAAGCCCGTCTACACGGACATCAGGATCAAGGACAAGCTGAACAACAGCTACGACAGCTCGATCCTGTACACGGACTGGTTCCTCGACCACGTCATCGGCACGCTGAAGGAAGCCGACAAGCCGGCCGCCATGCTGTACGTGGCCGACCACGGCCAGACGCTGTACGACAACAGCTGCCGGCTCGCCTTCCATGGCCACAACACGCAATACGAATTCCACGTCCCCGCGTTCGCCTGGTATTCGGATGCGTACGCGGCGCGCTTCCCGGACAAGGTCACGCAGCTGCGCCGCCACCGCAAGGCGAAGCTGGCAACCGAAAACATGTTCCACACCCTGCTCGACCTGGGCGACGTGCGCTACCCGGACGAGCGCCTGGCGTGGAGCTTCGTCAACGCCGCCTTCAAGCAACACAAGCGCTACGTCGACAGCTACGGCTGGACCGACTACGACAACGCCACCATCAAGGGCGACTGCCACGAAGTCATCGCCAAGGGCAAGCCATTGCCGCGCAACTGATGCGCCATCTCAAACCGGGGTCAGAGCCCTTTTTTAGGAAATTTCCAAAAATCGGGCTCTGACCCCGGTGGGGCCGGCCGCGCCATCCACGGATAGCGGTGCGCTGGCTGCGAGGCCAGCAGGTACAGGAACGCCCAGGCAAGCCGGGCGAGACGGCGACACAAGGTGCTGGCAAAGGTGGACATCGGTGCTCCGCTGCGTGATCGTGATCCATCCCATGCAAGGTCGATGCCCGCCCGCGTCCATCGCCGTGGCGCACGGGCCTGCGCGAAATACGCACCAGATCGGCGCATGGACGCACCGCCGCGGCGCGCCGCGAACGTGCGCATGGCACACGCACACAGGGAGCGCTTGTACGAAACCCGCTGGCACCGTTCTTGCAAATTGAACCTGCAACGAGAGGTGGGCCGATGTCGGCATCGCGCACATCTCGACAAGGTGGCTAGGGTTCCGACCGCGCGAGCGGTGCTGGTCCGAGAGCTGCCGGTTCCCCGCCGCCACGCGGCAAGGAGCTACACGGAGGGATAAAAGCCCGGGAGGACGATTGCGCCGCAATCGCTTGCCTCTCGTTTTTATCCACTTCGGGAGCTCCATCATGCGTTTCTTCCAGCATCACCGCATCCTTCGCAGTTCCATCGCAACGGTCCTCGCCCTGTGCGCGGCGCTGTCGGCCGCCGGGCCCGCGCACGCCGAGGTCAAGGTCGGCCTGTCCGACTGGCCGGGCTGGGTGGCCTGGTACGTCGCGGACCAGAAAGGGTTCTTCAAGCGGCACGGCGCCAACGTCAAGCTGGTCTGGTTCGGTAATTACACGGACTCCGTCGCCGCGCTGTCGGCCGGCCAGCTCGACGCCAATGCGCAGACCTGGTCGGACACCATGACGCCGCTGGCGAAGAAGGTCGACGTCAAGGCCGTGCTGGTCAACGACAACTCGGCCGGCAATGACGCGCTGATGGTCGGCCCGAAGATCAAGTCGTTCGCGGACCTGAAGGGCCGCACGGTGGCGCTGGAGCAATTCAGCATCTCGCACTTCGTGCTCGCCACGGCGCTGGCCCGCAACGGCATGAGCATGAATGACGTCAAGGTCGTCAACCTGTCCGCCGGTGATGCGGCCGCCGCGTTCGTGGCCGGCCGCGTGGACGCCGCCGTCGTGTGGAACCCGTGGGTCAACAAGATCCAGGCGAGCGGCAAGGGCCACGCGCTGTTCACGTCGCGCGACATGCCGGGCCTCGTGCCCGACCTGCTCGTCGCCCACGGCAAGTCCCTGCGCGACAAGATCAAGCGCCAGGACCTCGTCGGCATGATCCAGGCGTGGTTCGACACGCAGGCCTTCATCCACGACCATCCGGACGAGGCGGTGCAGATCATGTCGAAAGTGGTCGGCATCAAGCCGGCCGAGTACAAGGTCTTCCTGCCGGGCACGCGCTTCTTCGACCGCGCCGACAACCAGGCCGCGCTCGACGCCAGCAAGCCGCAGTCGCTCGTCGCGGCCGGTCCCGAGATCCACAAATTCCTCAGCACGAACAAGCTGGTCGCCGGCCCGGTCGACTACGCCGCCGGCATCGACGCCTCGCTGCTAGCCGACGCCCTCAAGAAGTAAGCCATGCGCGACGACCTGCCCCCTCTTGACGGCGCGGCCGGCCCCACGGTGATGCGCAACCGCCGCTCGCCGTGGGACGTGCGCGGCGATCTGCGCCGCCGCAGCGCGCTCGCGCTGGCCGTCGCCGGCTTCGTGCTGCCGCTCGCCGTGTGGATCCTCGTGTCGCTGAACGGCTGGGCCGATCCCGTATTCCTGCCGCCGCCGTGGCAGGTGCTGGCCCAGCTGGGCGAGTGGTACCGCGACGGCGACCTGCTGGGCGACGTCATCGTCAGCATCGGCCGCGTGCTGGGCGGCTTCTGCGTCGCGGCCCTCGTCGCCGTGCCGCTCGGCGTGCTGGTCGGGACGTATGCGCCGGTGCGCGCGTTCCTCGAGCCGCTGACGGAATTCACCCGTTACCTGCCCGCCGTCGCGTTCATCCCGCTGATCATGCTGTGGGTCGGCATCGAGGAAAGCGCGAAGATCGCGGTGATCTGGGTCGGCGTGTTCTTCCAGATGCTGCTGCTCGTCGCCGCCGACGTGGCGCGCGTGCCGGACGCGCCGATCGAAGCGGCGCGCACGATGGGCGCGACGAACGAGGAAATCATCAAGTACGTGCTGATCCCGGCCGCGCGTCCCGCGATCCTGACCACCTTGCGCGGCGCGATGTGCCTGGCGTGGACGTACCTCGTCGTGGCCGAACTGGTGGCCGCGAACTCGGGCCTGGGCTACGCGATCCTGAAGGCGCAGCGCTTCCTCCAGACCGACAAGATCTTCGCCGGCATCCTGCTGATCGGCCTCGTGGGCCTGCTCACGGACCAGGCGTTCCGCTGGCTGCACAAGCGCTGCTTTCCCTGGCATCACCTGCGAGGCTGAACCATGACACCCAAGATAGCCGTACGCGGCCTGTACAAACACTATGGCCGCGGGGCGCGGCGCACGCTCGCGCTGCAGCACGTGGACCTGGACATCGCCGCCAGCGAATTCGTGACCCTCGTCGGCGCGT
The DNA here is from genome assembly GCF_030411975.2 of Massilia orientalis. Classification (NCBI taxonomy): domain Bacteria; kingdom Pseudomonadati; phylum Pseudomonadota; class Betaproteobacteria; order Burkholderiales; family Oxalobacteraceae; genus Massilia; species Massilia orientalis. Next base: position 251,766 of record NZ_JASNRB020000004.1, read on the forward strand.
CCGGCTGCGGCAAATCGACGCTGCTGCGCACGATCTGCGGCCTGGAGGAATACGGACAAGGCAGCATCGTCTGCAACGGCCGCGACGTCGACGGCCCCGGCGCCGACCGCGCCATGGTCTTCCAGAGCTACAGCCTGTACCCGTGGCTGACGGTGAAGGACAACATCCGCTTCTGCCGCCGCCTCAAGCACCACGCCGCCGCCACGTCGAGCGACGTCGAAATCGCATCCGGCCGCGCGGACGCCCTCATCGGCCTGATGGGCCTTGCGCACGTGGCACATGCGTATCCGGCCGAACTCTCGGGCGGCATGCAGCAGCGCGTGGCGATCGCGCGGGCGCTGATGGCGCGGCCGGACGTGCTGCTGATGGACGAGCCGTTCGGCGCGCTGGACGCGCAGACGCGCGAAGTGATGCACGACCTGATCCGCCACGTCCACCACCTGGAAAAGACCACCATCGTGTTCGTCACGCACGACGTCGAGGAAGCGATCTACCTGGGCGAGCGCGTCGTCGTGATGGCGCCGCGTCCGGGCCGCATCGATTCGATCGTCGACGTGCCGTTCGGCGCCAAACGCCACCAGGACCTGAAGCTCGCGCCCGAATTCTCCGCGCTGAAGCGCCAAATCCTGAACCGCATCCGCGAGACGTCCGGCGTCAAGACCGACCTGGAACAGCTCGAAAAACTCACTCGCACGACCTGACGGAGCCACCATGACACACACCGAACACACTCTCGAACTGGCCCCGGACCTGGACCCGGCCCGCGTGCTGTGGACCGAACGCTTCCCCGGCGGCGCGCACTGGTCGTACCGCGTGCGGCGCGGCACCACGCTGCGCTTCATCGCCGTGGAAGCCGGCGCCAACACGTCCGTGCTGCTGTATCGCGCCGACGAGCGCATGGAGCGCCTCAACGTGCCGGACACGCTGAAGGCCCAGCACACGGCACACCTGACGGCGGGCCACGTACTGTACTCGGACATGGGCCGCATCCTCGCGTCGATCCCGCGCGACACGGTGGGCTGGCACGATCCGCTGTGCGGCCTGTCGGATGCGGAAGGCATCGCGCGCCGCCACGGCGTCAAGCGCTACCAGGAACACCGCAACGCGATGCACCGCAACGGCAAGGACAGCCTGCTCGTCGAGATGGGCAAATGGGGTTTGGGCCTGCGCGACCTCGTACCGAACCTGAACCTGTTTTCCAGGGTGGCGGTCGATGCCGACGGGCGTTTCCGCTTCGCCGAGAACCACGCAAAGCCCGGCGACTTCGTCGAGCTGCGCTTCGAGATGGACACGCTGGTCCTGGTCTCCACCGCGCCCCACCCGCTCGATCCGCGCCCCGACTACGCGCCGGGCAAGGTCGCCATCGTGGCCTGGGATTCCGGTCCGGCCGGCGAGGACGACGTGTGCCGCCTGTCGTGCGCCGAAAACGGCCGCGGCTTTCATAACACCGAACTGATTTACCGCTGAGGAGACCGTCATGCACACCCTGCGCGAGAGCACGCTCGATCCCGCCGCCGCCCTGGCCATCCACGACCTGCCGGCCGGCGAACCGTGGCTGCACGAAGTCAAACGCGGCCAGACGCTGCGCATCGTCGACCTGGAAGGCAACCAGGCCGTCGACACGATCTTCTACAACGCCGCCGACACGGCCGAAAGCTACAGCGTGACCGACACGCTGCAGCGCCAGGGCGGCATCCACCTGTCGGCCGGCTCGGTGCTGTATTCGAACCGCGGCCGGCCGATGCTGGCTATCGTGGCCGACACGTGCGGCCGCCATGACACGCTGGGCGGCGCCTGCGCGGCCGAGAGCAACACGGTGCGCTATGCGCTGCAGAAGAAATTCATGCACAGCTGCCGTGACAACTACCTGCTCGCGCTGGCGCGAGCGCACATCGGCATGGACAAGCGCGACCTCGTCCCCAACGTGAACTTCTTCATGAACGTGCCGGTGACGGAAGGCGGCGGCCTGTCGTTCGAGGACGGCCTGTCCGCGCCGGGCAAGTATGTCGAGCTGCGCGCCGAGATGGACGTGCTGGTGCTCGTGTCGAACTGCCCGCAGCTGAACAACCCGTGCAATGCCTACAACCCCACCCCGGTCCGCTTCGTGATCTGGGGGGCCTCCCCCTCCGCCTGAAAGACCGCCATGTTCGACAAGATCCTGATCGCCAACCGCGGCGAAATCGCCTGCCGCGTGATCCGCACCGCGCGCCGTCTCGGCATGAAGACGGTGGCCATCTATTCCGAGGCCGACGTCGAATCGCTGCACGTGCGCCTGGCCGACGAAGCCGTGTGCGTGGGCCCGGCCGCCGCCAGCGACAGCTATTTGTCGGCCGAGCGCGTGCTGGCGGCGGCGCGCAACACGCGTGCGCAGGCGATCCACCCCGGCTACGGCTTCATGAGCGAGAACGCCGGCTTCGCGGAAGCGTGCGCCGCCGCGGGCATCGTGTTCATCGGCCCCACGCCGCGGCAGATGCGCGACTTCGGCCTCAAGCACACCGCACGCGAACTGGCACGGCAGGCCGACGTACCGCTGCTGCCGGGCACCGGCCTGCTGGACGGCGTCGAGGAAGCGCTGACGGAAGCGCGCCGCATCGGCTACCCCGTCATGCTGAAAAGTACGGCGGGCGGCGGCGGCATCGGCATGCGCCTGTGCCGCGACGACGACGAACTGGCCGGCGCCTACGCGTCCGTGCGCCACCTGTCCGAGAACAACTTCAAGAACAGCGGCATCTACCTGGAAAAATTCGTGCAGCGCGCGCGCCACGTCGAGGTGCAGATCTTCGGCGACGGCCGCGGCAACGTCGTGTCGCTGGGCGAGCGCGATTGCTCCGTCCAGCGCCGCAACCAGAAGGTGATCGAAGAGACGCCCGCGCCGGACCTTTCGGACGGCACGCGCCATGCGCTGGCCGCCACCGCCGTGCGCCTGGGCGCAGCGATCCACTACCTGTCGGCCGGCACCGTCGAATATGTGCTGGACGCGGACACGGGCGCGTTCTACTTCCTCGAAGTGAACACGCGCCTGCAGGTGGAGCACGGCGTGACGGAAGAAGTGTTCGGCGTCGACCTCGTCGAATGGATGATCCGCGCGGCGGCCGGCGAGCTCACGCTGCCGGACCAGGCATCGCTCGTGCCGCACGGCCACGCGATGCAGCTGCGCGTGTACGCGGAAGACCCGGCGCGCAATTTTCAACCCTGCTCCGGCGTGCTGACGGCCGTCGAATTCGCGCCGGGCCTGCGCGTGGACACGTGGGTCGAGCGCGGCGTCACCGTCAGCCCCTACTATGACCCGCTGCTGGCCAAGCTGATCGTCAAGACGGACAACCGGGCCGCGTCCGTCGACCAGCTCGTGCGCGCTCTCGAGACGTCGCGCATCGACGGCATCGAGACCAATCTTGCCTACCTCGCGCGCATCCTGCGCTACGGCGATTTCGTCGCCGGCCGCCAGATCACGCAGATGCTGGCCGCGATGGACTTCGCGCCGCGGACCGTCGAAGTGCTGGACGGCGGCATCCAGACGACGGTGCAGGACTACCCGGGCCGCCTGGGCCTGTGGGCCGTCGGCATCCCGCCGTCCGGGCCGATGGACGCCTACGCGCACCGCGTGGCGAACCACCTGCTCGGCAACGATGTCGCCGCGCCGACGCTGGAGATGACCTTGCAGGGCGCGGCCCTGCGCTTCAACTGCGCGTGCACGATCGCGCTGGCCGGCGCCGATCTCGGGGCCAGCGTGTCCGGGGCGGACGGTAAACGCGACCTCGCGAACTGGCAAGCACACGCCATCGCGGCCGGCGAAACGTTGCGCTTCGCCGGCGTGCGCGGCGCGGGCGTGCGGGCTTACGTCGCATTCGCGGGCGGCCTGGACGTGCCGGACTACCTCGGCAGCCGCGCCACGTTCACCTTGGGCCAGTTCGGCGGCCACGGCGGCCGCGCCGTGCGCGCGGGCGACATGCTCAAGCTGAAGCCCGTGCCGGCGTTCACTCGCGAACTCGCACCCGCCGCGATCCCGGCCTATGCGCACCACTGGGACATCGCCGTCCACTACGGCCCGCACGGCGCGCCGGACTTCTTCACCGGCGACGACATCGTGACGTTCTTCGGCACGGACTGGCAGGTGCACTTCAATTCCAGCCGCACCGGCGTGCGCCTCGTCGGCCCGAAACCGCGCTGGGCGCGCGCGGACGGCGGCGAAGCGGGCCTGCACCCGTCGAACATCCACGACAACGCCTATGCCATCGGCTCCATCGACTTCACCGGCGACATGCCCGTGATCCTCGGCCCGGACGGCCCGAGTCTCGGCGGCTTCGTGTGCCCCGCGGTGATCGTATCGAGCGACCTGTGGAAGATGGGCCAGCTGAAACCGGGCGACACGGTGCGCTTCCACCGCGTGTCCGTCGACGAGGCGGCGGCCATGCGCGCGGCGCTGGACGCCGTGTTCGAGCGGCCGGACGCGGCGCCCGCGTGGACGCCGCCGGCGTCGCCGCTAGGCCTGGCCCAGCCGGCCGTCGCGGGCGAAGCAGCGCTGCCGGACGGTACGCGCGTCGTGTTCCGCCGCGCCGGCGACGACTACCTGCTGGTGGAATTCGGCGACCTCGCGCTGGACATCAACCTGCGTTTCCGCGTGCATGCGCTGATGTGCGCGCTGGAAGACGCACGCCTGGGTGGCGTCGTCGACCTCACGCCCGGCATCCGCTCGCTGCAGGTCCACTTCGACCATCGCCGCCTGGGCGCCACGCGCCTGCTGGAGCGGATCGGCGCGCTGCTGGCGGCGCAGGGACCGGTCGAGGACATGGTGGTCCCGTCGCGCATCGTGCACCTGCCGCTCGCGTGGAACGACACGCAGACGCGCCTCGCGATCCAGAAGTACGAGACGACCGTGCGCCCGGACGCGCCCTGGTGCCCCAGCAACATCGAATTCATCCGCCGCATCAATGGACTGGACTCGATCCGCGACGTGTACGACGTCGTGTTCAAGGCCAGCTACATGGTGCTGGGCCTGGGCGACGTCTACCTGGGCGCGCCGGTCGCGACGCCGGTCGATCCGCGCCACCGCCTCGTGACGACGAAGTACAACCCGGCGCGCACGTGGACGCCGGAAAACGCGGTCGGCATCGGCGGCGCCTACCTGTGCGTGTACGGCATGGAAGGCCCGGGCGGCTACCAGTTCGTCGGCCGGACAGTCCAGATGTGGAACCGCTACCGCCAGACGGCCAGCTTCCGCGACGGCAAACCGTGGCTGCTGCGCTTCTTCGACCAGATCCGGTTCTACGAGGTCACGGAAGACCGCCTGCTCGAACACCGGCGCGATTTCCCGCTCGGCCGCTTCGACGTGCGCATCGAGGAGACCACGTTCTCGCTGGCCGACTACAACGCGTTCCTGGCGCGCGAAGCGGATGCGATCGCCGCGTTCAAGACGCGCCAGCAGGCCGCGTTCGAGGCCGAGCGCGAACGGTGGCGCACGAGCGGCCAGGCCGAATGGGTCAGCGAGGAAGCGACGCTCGATGCGGGCGCGCCGGCCGACCTGCCCGACGGCAGCCAGTACCTGTCCGCCGTCGTTCCCGGCAGCGTGTGGAAGATCGTCGTGCCGCCCGGCGCCGCCGTGTGCGAGGGCGAGACGCTGGCGATCTTCGAATCGATGAAGATGGAAATCCCCGTCGTCGCCACCGCCGACGGCGCGCTGGACGAATGGCTCGTCGCCGAGGGCAAGCCCGTCGCCGCCGGCCAGCGCATCGCCGTCTTCACGGCCGCATCCTGAATCCGCAACCCATCCCCTACAAGGAGTCCCGCATGCACGACAAGAAGATCATCCTCGCCATTGCCACCCTGCTGTGTTCCGGCGCCGCCTGGGCCGACGACGCGCCCGCGTTCACCGGCCACGTCGACCTGGTCAGCAAATACATCCTGCGCGGCGTCAGCTCGACCTATGGCCCCGGCCTGCCGGGCCTGGGCAACGCCGGCGCCGACGCGCCCGAGTCGGACCAGCCCGCGCTGCAATGGGGCGTGGACTGGAACGATCCGTCCGGCTTCTTCCTCGGCTACTGGGCGTCGCAGATCAACTACTCGTACAAACGCCTGGGCGAATCGTATGCCGACCGCGGCATCGCCGACTTCCAGAACAAGAAATCGATCGAGAACGACTTCTACGGCGGCTTCAACGGCAAGGTGGGCGACATCGGCTACACCGTCGGCCTGACGGGCTATTACTACATCAACGGCGAGCACGCCAACGCGCTCGAGACCAAGCTGGGCGCCAGCTACGGCCCGTTCAGCGTGACGGCGCAGACCCTGCTCAAGGACGTCGTCTGGGGCAACCGGGGCGACACCTACTGGACCTTGGCCGCGAGCCAGCCGCTCCCGCACGACATCACTCTCTCCGCCACCCTCGGCTTCTACACGTACCACAAGGAAGGCCGCTACCTGGGCACGGTCGACACGCTGACCGGCACGCGCTGCGCGGCCGGCACGAGCTTCATCGTCAACGGCTGCTTCGCGGGCGGCGCGCCGTCGTCGGGCGGGTGGCGCCACCTGACCGTCGGCTTCACGCAGCCGCTCGGCGCCGGTTTTACCTGGGGCCTGCAAGGCCTCCTCGGCGGCGACAACCGCTACGGCGTCAAGCAGGGCAACCGCCTGCTGGCCACCCTCGGCTACGCCTTCTGATCCTCTTATGCGAGACATCATGACGATCACCGACATCCACGCCGACTACCTGGGCGGCGCATCGACGCCCAGCCGCTGCATCGAGCAGGTACTGGCCCGCATCGCCGCCGCGGACCGCCCCGAGATCTGGATCAGCCGCATGGACGCCGCCGCGCTGCGCGCACAGGCCCGCGCGCTCGACGCCGTGCTGGCGGCCGAAGGCGCCGCCGCGCTGGCGCGCCTGCCGCTGCTGGGCATCCCGTTCGCCGTCAAGGACAACATCGACGTGGCGGGCATGCCCACCACGGCCGCCTGCCCTGCCTACGCCTACGTGCCGGACGCATCGGCGCCGGTGGTGGAAAAACTCGTCGCGGCCGGCGCCCTGCTGGTCGGGAAGACGAACCTGGACCAGTTCGCGACGGGCCTCGTCGGCACGCGCTCGCCGTACGGCGCCGTGCGCAACGCGGTCGATCCGGATTACGTGTCGGGCGGCTCCAGTTCCGGCTCCGCCGTCGCCGTGGCGCTGGGGATGGCCGCGTTCGCGCTCGGCACGGATACCGCCGGATCCGGCCGCGTGCCGGCGGGCCTGAACGGCATCGTCGGGCTGAAGCCCACGCGCGGGCTGCTCTCGACGCGCGGCGTGGTACCGGCGTGCCGCACGCTCGATTGTGTCTCCGTGTTCGCGGCGAGCGTGGCCGACGCGTGGAAGGTCGTGCAGGCCGCGGCCGGGTACGATGCGCTCGACCCGTATTCGCGCCGCATTGCGCCGCAGGGCGTGCGCCGGCGCGGCTATCGCATCGCCGTGCCCGCGCAGCTGGAATTCTTCGGCGACGTCGCCGCGCAAGCCGCCTTCGAGGCGACCCTTGCACGCCTGCGCGACCTCCCCGGCTGCACGTTCGGCACGGTCGACTACACGCCGTTCCGCGACGCCGCCGCCCTGCTCTATCAGGGCCCGTGGGTCGCGGAGCGTCACGCCGCCGTCGGCGCCTTCATCGACGCGCAGCCGGACGCCGCGCATCCGGTAGTCGCAGGCATCATCGGGCAGGCCCGGGAATACGATGCGACCGATGCGTTCATGGGCCAGTACCGGCTGGCGGCGCTGCGCCGTGCGGCCGAGGACAGCCTCGCGGGCTACGACTTCCTGCTGGTGCCCACCACGCCGACCATGCCGCGCATCGCCGACGTGCTGGCGCGCCCCGTGGAACTGAATGCGCAACTGGGGTATTACACGAACTTCGTGAACTTCTTCGACATGGCCGCGCTGGCCGTGCCGGGGGTTTCCCGTGCGGACGGCCTGCCGGCGGGCGTCACGCTTATCGGCGCCGCCGGCAGCGACCACTTACTGGCGACGGCGGTCGCGGCGCTGCTCGGCGGCGCGGAAGCCGATGCGCTGGCCGCGGATCCCCTGCCGTTCGCCGAACCGACAGTACAGGTGGCCGTCGTCGGCGCGCACCTGGCGGGCCAGCCGCTGAACTGGCAGCTGCTGGAACGGGGCGCGCGCAAGGTGGCGGCCACGCACACGGCGCCGCACTACCGCCTGTACGCGCTGCCGGGCACGACGCCGCCCAAGCCGGGCCTGGCGCGGGTCGACCGCGACGGCGCGGCGATCGAGGTGGAAGTGTGGGAACTGCCGCTGCGCCGCTTCGGCGAATTCGTGGCCGAGATCCCGGCGCCGCTGGGCATCGGCTCGCTCGAACTGGCGGACGGGCGCTGGGTCAAGGGCTTCATCTGCGAACCGGCCGCCATCGCCGACGCCACCGACATCAGCATGTTCGGCGGCTGGCGCGCGTACCGGTCACGACAGGCTGCCTGACAGCCGGGTTTGCGCCAGCCACGCGGCCACCTGCTCCGCGCGGCGCTGCACGTCCGTGTCGAAGCCGTGTTCGACCAGCAGCGCCACGCCGTTCGTGCGTCCCAGCACGCCGGACTCCAGTTGCAAACCGTCGCCACGACGCACGATGCGCCACGGCGCCAGCGCGTCGGCAAGCAGCGAACCCAGCACGAGGTTGTGCGACGACACGACCACCAGCGCATGCCGCGCGAGTGCGTCGACGACGGCTGTTGCGGCGGACACGGATTCTTCGTGGTTCGTGCCGCGGAAGATTTCATCGACGAGGCACACCACGGGTCGCGGACCGTGGGCGCGCGCCAGCAGCATCCGCGCCCGCGCCAGCTCGGCGATATACAGGCTCTGGCCACCCAGCAGCGAATCTTCGTTCTGCATGCTGGCGACGACCGGCAACGCCGGCAGGCTCGCTGACTGCGCGTAGCAGAAGCCGAACGCACGCGCGGTCACGAGGTTCAGGCCCAGCATGCGCAGGAACGTGCTTTTGCCCACGCCGTTCTGGCCCGACAGGAACGCGCCCTTGCCGTCCAGGGTCACGGACAGTCCGCGCGCCTCGTCCAGCAGCGGATGCACGCCGCCGTCGATCGCCAGCGTGCGCGCGCCGGTGCGCGTGGCCCAGCACCAGGTGGGACGCTCGCGCAGGTGACGGGCCAGCGTCACGTCCGCCTCCAGCTCCGCGCACAGCCAGTAGCACTCGCGCAGGAAGTCGCGCGCGCCGAACACCCGGGCCAGCGTACGGTAGTAGTGACGCACGTCGGCCGCCGCGAACCAGTCCGCGTATTCGCGCGCGCCAGGCACGCCGGATGCGGCCAGCAGCGAACGGTCCAGCGAGCGGCTCAACCGCCCTGCCCGCGCGCCCCGTCCCGTGAAGGGCTTGCTCAGCGCCTGATCGCTGCCGTCCAGCAGCGAGCAGGCGCGCAATAGCATCTGCAGCGCGCGCAGCGATCGCGTCCAGAGGCCGACGCGGTCCTGGTAGCGCATGTGCACCATCACGAGGAAGTACATGGCGGCCCCGACGCCGACCCAGCCCCACGGCGAGACGAGCAGCGCGGCCGCGATCGACGCCACCAGCAGCACGGGCAGCCAGAGCAGCCGGCCGACCCAGCCGGGGCGCGGCGGCTGCGTGTCCGCGAACAGCAACGCGGCCACGTCGATGTCCGCTTCGCGCAGGCAGGCCAGCTTGCGCTCGAGGGCGTCCAGCTGCGCGGGATCGTCCAGCAACGCCTGCACGCGGGCGCGTCTCGATGCCACCGCCGCGTCATCGAGGCCGCCGCGCAGGTCGCGCTCCAGCACCTGGCGCCCGAAGAGGCTCGTGCCGGCTGCGAGCGTGTCCGTGTAACCGGGCAGCAGCAGATCGCGCCAGGTGGCATCGTCGAGCAGATCGTCCGCGTCGGGCGGCACGGCAAGGCGCAGGACCGCCACCTCGTCCGGTTCAGATTTGTATGAGGTCATGCAGGACTTTCCTGGGCGGCGCCGGACTATTGTTGGCAAGAAACTATGGCCGGTTTCCAGAATATCAAGACCGTCCGCGACTGTCCGTCCACACCGCCCCCGGACAGTCGCGGACGCGGCCGTGTCCACTGTCCCCGCCTGTGAAATCAATGGGTTAGCACATGGCACGGATCGTGCAAATACAGGCACTGTCCACAACCCGTGTCCACATCATGATCCGCGATACCTCACAACAAGACGCCGTCATTGCCCCGCCCCCGGGCCACAAGCTGAAGCGCCGCGCGCTCTGGGTCGGCAGCGCCGTCCTCGTGGCCGCCCTGTGCGCCGGCCTCGTGTCGACATGGCGCGGCAGCGAGGCGTCCGTCAGCGCGTCGCGCCTGCGCATCGCCGAGGTCACGCGCGGCACGCTCGTGCGCGACGCCTCCGTCAACGGCCGCGTCGTCGCCGCCGTCAGCCCGACGCTGTATGCCAAGGCCCCCGCCACCGTCAACCTGAAGGTCGCGGCCGGCGACACCGTCAAGAAGGGGCAGGTGCTGGCCGTGCTCGAATCGCCCGACCTGGCGGACGTGCTGAAACGCGAGACGTCCGCGTACGAAGGCCTGAAGGCCGAGGTGGCGCGCCAGCAGATCCTGTCGCGCAAGCAGAAGCTGCTGGCGCAGAAGGAGGCCGACACCGCCGAGATCGACCGCCTGTCCGCCCAGCGCACCCTGGAGCGCTACGACAGCGTGGGCCAGTTCGGCGTCATCGCCAAGATCGATTACCAGAAGGCGAAGGACGCGCTGCAGTCCGCACAGATCCGCGCGAAGCACGCGACGCAGGCGGCGAGCCTGGAAAGCGAGGACGTCGCGCTCGCGATCAAGACGAAGCTGAACGATCTGGAACGCGCGCGCCTGTCGATGGAAGAAGCGCAGCGCCGCGTCGACGAGCTGACCGTGCGCGCGCCCGTCGACGGTTTCATCGGCACCCTGAACGTACAGGACCGCATGGTCGTCGCCGCGAACGCGCCGCTGATGACGCTCGTCGACCTGTCGAAGCTCGAGGTCGAGATCGAGGTGCCGGAGACGTATGCGGCCGACCTGGGCCTGGGCATGAACGCCGAGGTCACGCTGCCCTCGGGCACCGCGACGGGCAAGTTGTCGGCGCTGTCGCCGGAAGTCGTCAAGAGCATGGTGCTGGCGCGCGTGCGCTTCGACGGCGAACAGCCGAAGGGCCTGCGCCAGAGCCAGCGCGTGACGGCGCGCCTGCTCATCGAGGAACGCCCGAACGTGCTGATGGTGGCGCGCGGCCCGTTCGTCGAGAGCGAGGGCGGACGCTATGCCTACGTCGTGCGCGACGGGATCGCCACGCGCACGCCGATCCGCATGGGCGCCACCAGCATGTCGGCCGTCGAAATCGTGTCGGGCCTGAAGCTGGGCGACAAGGTCGTCGTCGCCGGCACCGACGCATTCAATAACGCGAACCGCATCTCGATCAACCAGTAACCAACCAAAGGATCCGCCATGCTGCGCATGACCAATCTCTCCAAGGTATACCGCACCCACATGATCGAGACGCACGCGCTGCGCGGCTTCGAGATCGAAGTCCGCGAGGGCGAGTTCGTCACCGTGACCGGTCCGTCCGGCTCGGGCAAGACGAGCTTCCTCAACATCGCCGGCCTGCTCGAGGAATTCACGTCCGGCGAATACATCCTCGACGGCGTCAACGTGAAGGGGCTGGACGACAACGCCCGCTCGCGCCTGCGCAACGAAAAGCTGGGCTTCATCTTCCAGGGTTTCAACCTGATCCCCGACCTGAACCTGTACGACAACGTCGACGTCCCGCTGCGCTACCGCGGCTTCAACGCGGCCGAGCGCAAGAAGCGCATCGAGGACGCCCTGGCGAAAGTCGGCCTGGCGTCGCGCATGAAGCATTATCCGGCCGAGCTGTCCGGCGGCCAGCAGCAGCGCGTGGCCATCGCGCGCGCGCTCGCGGGCTCGCCGAAACTGCTGCTGGCGGATGAACCGACCGGTAACCTCGATACGCAGATGGCGCGCGGCGTGATGGAACTGCTGGAAGAAATCAACGCGGCCGGCACGACGATCCTGATGGTCACGCACGATCCGGAACTGGCGGTGCGCACCACGCGCAACGTGCACATCATCGACGGCCAGGTGTCCGACCTCGTTCGCCGCGGCCCGACCCTCGTCGACACGAAGTCCGCCACGGTTACCGCATAAGGAGCGCACCATGTTCGGCTATTACTTCAGGCTCGGCGTGCGCAGCCTGCGCCGCAACCCCGCCCTCACGGCGCTGATGGTGCTGACGCTGGCCGTCGGCGTGGCCGCGAGCGTGTCCACGCTGACGATCCTGCACATGATGTCGAGCGACCCGATCCCGCAGAAGAGCACCCGGCTGTTCGTGCCACTGATCGACCCGGGCCCGGTGAAAGGCTATACGCCGGGCGAACGGCCGGAGGACATCCAGATCACCTACCAGGATGCGATGAACATGCTCAAGAGCGGCCAGGGCGTGCGCCGCACGGCGCTGTACGGCGTCGAAGCGTCGGTCGAGCCGCCGCGGCGCGAGATCGCCCCGTTCAACATGGGCGGCCTGGCGCCAACGCGCGACTTTTTCGCCATGTTCGACGTGCCGTTCGACTACGGTCAGCCGTGGACCGAGGCGGACGAGGCGCGCGCTGCCGACGTCGTGGTGCTGAGCCGCGCGATGGCGGACAAGCTGTTCGGCGACGTCAACCCGGTCGGCCGGCGCCTGAACCTGATGGGCTTTCCGTTCACCGTCGTCGGCGTTACCGCCAAGTGGAAGATGCTGCCGCGCGTCTACCTGCTCCAAGGCGGATCGCCCTACGTCACGGGCGAGGAGTTCTTCATTCCGCTACCGACCGCCATCCGCCACGAAACCCAGCACCGCGGCGGCATGAGCTGCTCCTCGAACGTCGGGCCGGGCTTCGCCGCGCGCCTCGCGTCCGACTGCACGTGGATCACCGCGTGGTTCGAAACCGCGTCGTCCGGCGACCGCGGCGACCTGCAATCCTGGCTCGACAGCTACGCGGCCGAACAGCGCAAGCTGGGCCGCCTGACGCGCAACGCGCCGAACCAGCTGTTCGATGCCCTGGGCTGGATGGAGTACACGCACGTCGTCGGCAAGGACAGCCAGTTGCAGACCTGGCTGTCCTTCGGCTTCCTCGCGCTGTGCCTCGTGAACACCATCGGCCTGTTGCTGGCCAAGTTTTCCGTGCGCGCCACCGAGATCGGCGTGCGGCGCGCACTGGGCGCCTCACGCACCGAGATCTTCCGCCAGTTCCTGATCGAGACCGCCGTCGTGGGACTCGTCGGCGGCGTGCTCGGCCTGCTTCTCGCATTCGGCGCGCTGGCCCTGATCCGCATGTCGAGCGATTCGATGGCTGCCGTCGCCCACATGGATTGGGAAATGCTGGGACTGACCTTCGTGATCTCGGTCGGCGCCGCCATCCTCGCCGGCCTGCTGCCGACCTGGCGCGCGTGCCAGGTCACGCCGGCGATCCAGCTCAAATCGCAATAACGGCCCTAGGAGAACGCCATGGAATTCCGTCCCATCCTATCCGCGCTGCTGCGCAACAAGACCGGCCCCCTGCTGGTCGCGCTGCAGGTCGCACTCAGCCTGGCGATCCTCGCCAACGCCGTGCACATCGTGAACGAGCGGCGCGCGGTCATGTCGCGTCCGTCCGGCCTCGCCGACGAGCACGCGGTGTTCCACATCGCCGTGCGCACGCTCAGCAACGCCACGCCGGAGCAGCAGCTGGCCGACATCAGACGCCAGACCGAGGTCCTGCGCGCCGTCCCCGGCGTGGTCGCCGCGGCCCAGGTCAGCCAGGTGCCGATGTCGCGCAGCGGCAGCAACACCAGCATCGTGCTCGACCCGCGCCAGGAGCGGTCCAGTACCGACATATCGACCTATGTGTCCGGCGATTCGCTCATCAAGACGTTCGGCCTCACGCTCGTCGAGGGCCGCGATTTCCAGCCGCAGGAACTCGTCGACGTGAACGAGCGCACGGAGGACGTGTATCCGCCGGGCGTCATCATCACGAAGCCGACGGCCGACAAGCTGTGGCCGGGCACGAGCGCGATCGGCAAGACGATCTACTTCGGCGTCGGCGCCGACGCGCATCCGGCGCGCATCATCGGCGTGGTCGAGAACCTGATCAGCGCGCACGCCGAGACCAGGGAACGCGGCATGCATTCCGTGCTGATCCCCCAGCGCCAGTACGGCGGCGGCCGCGGCACGCTGTATGCCGTGCGCACGGAGCAGGGCCAGCGCGACCGCGTGATGAAGGAGGCGGAGGCGGCGCTGCGCAAGTCGTCAGCCACGCCGATGATCATGGAGCTCGGGACCACCGACGACGACCGCAAGAACCGCTACCGCGGCGACGCCGCGCTGCAGTGGATGCTGATCACCGTGAGCGCGCTGCTCGTGCTGATCACCTGTTCCGGCATCGTCGGCATGGCCAGCCTGTGGGTCACGCAGCGCCGCAAGCAGATCGGCGTGCGGCGCGCGCTGGGCGCGAAGAAGACCGACATCCTGCGCTACTTCATCACGGAGAACTTCATGATCACGAGCGCCGGCGTGTTCGGCGGCGTGGCGCTGGGCCTCGCGCTGAACCAGCTCCTCGTCAGCAAGCTGGAGATGGCGCGCCTGCCGGCCGGCTATCTCGTGTTCGGCGCCCTCGGCTTCTGGCTGCTGGGCGTGGCCGCGGCCTACGGTCCGGCGTGGCGCGCGGCCAGCATTTCGCCGGCCACCGCGACGCGCAGCGTGTGACCCGGCAGTGATATGCTAGCGGGCATGCCTACCGTATTGATCATCGATGACAACGCCGCCGTCGGCATCGCGCTCGACGTCCTGTTTTCGCTGCACGACATCGCCTCGCTGCGCGCCGCCTCGCCCGAGGAAGGTCTCGCCCTCCTCGCGCGCGAACAAGTCGATCTCGTCATCCAGGACATGAACTTCACGGCCGACACCACGTCGGGCGAGGAAGGGGTCGCGCTGTTCCGCGCGATCCGGAAAGAATATCCGGACCTGCCGGTGATCCTGCTGACGGCGTGGACGCACCTGGACGCGGCCGTCGACCTGATCAAGGCCGGCGCCGCCGATTACCTGTCGAAGCCGTGGAACGACGACCGCCTGCTCGCGACGGTGACGAACCTGATCGAACTGGGACAGGCCAACCGCGCACTGGGCCAGCGCCTGCAGCGCGAACGCCGCGCGCGGCGCGAACTGGAACAGCAGTTCGACCTGCGCGGCCTCGTGTGGGCCGACCCGGCCACGGAGCGCGTGCTGAGCCTCGCCTGCCAGGTGGCGCGCGCCGACGTGCCGGTCCTGATCACGGGGCCGAACGGCACGGGCAAGGAACGCATCGCCGAAATCATCCAGGCGAATTCGATGGTCCGCGACGGCCCGTTCGTGGTGCTGAACTGCGGCGCGCTGCCGTCGGAACTGATCGAGGCGGAGCTGTTCGGCGCCGACGCCGGCGCGTACACGGGCGCGTCGAAGGCGCGCGAAGGCAAGTTCGAGGCGGCCGACGGCGGCACCTTGTTCCTCGACGAGATCGGCAACCTGCCGCTGGCCGGCCAGATGAAACTCCTGCGCGTGCTGGAGACCGGGCGCTTCGAGCGCCTCGGCTCCAACCGCGAGCGCCAGGTGAAGGTGCGCGTGATCAGCGCGACGAACGCGGACCTCGCGGCGATGATCCGCGCCGGCACCTTCCGCGAAGATTTGTATTACCGCCTGAACGTGATCGAACTGAAGCTGCCGGCGCTGGCCGCGCGTCCCGGCGACATCCTGCCGCTGGCGCACGGCTTCCTCCCGCGCGGCAAGACCCTGCATCCGGGCGCGGAAGCCGCCCTGCTCGCGCACAACTGGCCAGGCAATGTGCGCGAACTGAAGAACGTGATGGCGCGCGCGAACCTGCTGACCCAGGGCGACGTGATCAAGCCGCCCGACCTCGGCCTGCCGCTGCCGGCCCATGCCGCGCTCGACGCGGAACCGGACCGCGAGGCGATCACGCAGGCGCTCGCGCGCGCGGGCGGCGTGATCGCGCAGGCGGCCGCGGAACTCGGGCTGTCGCGCCAGGCCCTGTATCGTCGCATGGAGCGGCTCGGCATCGACCGCGCCGCATGAAATTCCGGCTGTCGCTCGTCACGCGCTGGTCGGCCCTCGTCGGCACGCTGCTGGCGGTCGGGATCATCATCGCGCTCGCGCTCGACCATCTGCTGCCGGGCCGTCCGCTCGCGGTGCTGGGCATCTGCCTGCTGTGCGTCGTGCCGATTTCCATCATCACCCTGCGCTCGCAGGTGCAGCCGATCCTGTCGCTGTTCCGCGCGCTGGAGGGCACGGTCACCAGCTACCGCGACGGCGATTTTTCGTTCAGCCTGCACTGGCCGCAGAACGACGAACTGTCGGACCTCATCGCCGCCCACAACGCGCTGGGCGAAGTGCTGCGCGAGCAGAGACTGGACCTCGTGCAGCGCGAACTGCTGCTCGACACGATGGTGCAGAACACGCCCGTCGCCATGCTGCTCGTGACGGAGCCGCCGGGCGCCGCCGGCCGTGTCATCGTCTACGCGAACGTGGCGGCGCGCCAGCTACTGTTCGAGGGCCATAAACTGGATGGCCACGCGCTGCACGACGTGCTGCAAAAGACGCCGGCCCTCGTGGAAGCGCTGGCGCGCGGCGGCGACGGCCTGTTCACGGCCGGCGACGGCGAAGAGGAAGAGGTCTACCACCTCGCCCGCCGCAACTTCAGCCTGAACGGCCGGCGCCACGAATTGCTGCTGCTGCGCCAGCTGACGGCCGAACTGCGGCGCCAGGAAGTGCAGACGTGGAAAAAAGTCATCCGCGTCATCAGCCACGAATTGAACAATTCGCTGGCCCCGCTCGCATCGCTCGCCCACTCCGGCGCGGAGCTCGTGCGGCGCGGCCAGACGGAGCGCCTGCCGCAGATCCTGCAGACCATCGGCGAACGCACGCGCCACCTGGAGAGCTTCATCCTCGGCTACGCGCGCTTCGCCAAGCTGCCGGCGCCGCGCCTGGAGACGATCGCGTGGGCCGATTTCGTGGCCGGCCTCGCGGGCCAGGTGGCGTTCCGCCTGGGCGGCGAACTGCCGGAATCTCCGGCGCACATCGACCGCGCGCAGATGGAACAGGCGCTCCTCAACCTGCTGAAGAACGCGCACGAATCCGGCTCGCGTCCGGAAGACGTCGAGCTGCACGTACGGCGCGTGCAGGACGTGGTCCGCATCGACGTATTCGATCGCGGCACGGGGATGAACGACGCCGTGCTGACGAACGCCCTCGTCCCGTTCTACTCGACGAAGCGCAGCGGCACGGGCCTCGGCCTGGCGCTGGCGCGCGAAATCGCCGAAGCCCACGGCGGCCGCATCACCCTCGGCAACCGCGAAGGCGGCGGCCTGGCCGTCACCCTGATCCTGCCCGCCTGAACTCGACACTTCGGGGTCAGAGCCCGGTTTTAGGAAATTGCTCAGATTCGGGGTCAGGTCCCTTTTTTCCGACGCCATTCCGCCGGTTGAACGCCGTTCCACGTACTTGCCCGCACAATAGGCGAGGTTGAGCGCAACGACCATTTATAATGTGCTCTGACCCCGAATTTGCCGCGAAAGCGCACGATCGTGCGATACTCCCGGTTTCGTCGACGTTGGAGTACGCGAGGAATGATCCGACTACCTTTGTTTTGCATGACCGCGCTGGCGCTGTTGGCCGGCTGCGTCCAGTCTCCTGCCACCCGTACGGCCTCTGCGCCCGCGCAGCCGCAGCAACCGCCGCAGCAGCAGGTGCCGGGCCAGCATTGCGCGCCGCCCGCCTATCCGCAGGAAGCGCTGCAGGCGCGCATGAGCGGCGTGTCGATGATGGCCTTCCTGGTCGGCAGCGACGGCACCGTGCGCGAATCGCGCCTGCTCAAGTCGAGCGGTTACGCGATCCTCGACCACGCCGCGGAAGCCGCGCTCCGGCTGTGCCGCTTCAAGCCCACGCTGAAGAACGGCCATACGGTCGCGGCGTGGCAGCCCGTCCAGTACGCGTGGTCGCTGCCGTAATGACCAACGCCAGGGATCCCCGCTTCGCCCGGCCCGGCCACCCGCCGGCCACGATCACCGAATTCGAAGGCGTGCGCTCGCTGCACCTCGGCACCTCGTGGGTGCAGGGCGCGATGCGGCTGGCGCGGCCCGATGCGATCGAGCTGGAATACGTCCAGATGATGATGATGTGGATGCTGTTCCTGCCGAATCCGCGCCGCATCGTGCAACTGGGCCTCGGCAGCGCCGCGCTGACGAAGTTCTCCCACCTGCGCTTTCCGCAGGCGCGCGTGACGGCCGTCGAGCTGAATCCGAACGTCATCGCCATCTGCCGCGAACACTTCGGCCTGCCGTCCGACGACGGCCGCCTGGACGTGCGCGAGATGGATGCGCTGGACTTCGTGATGGACGAGGCCAATCACGGCACGGTGGACGTGCTGCAGGTCGACCTGTACGACGAGGAAGCGCGCGGCCCCGTGCTCGATACGCCCGAGTTCTACGCCGCGTGCGCCGCCTGCCTGAAGAGCGGGGGCGTCATGACCGCCAACGTGTTCGGCGATTTTTCCAACTACGACAAGAACCTCGATGCGATGCGCGACGCGTTCGACGCCGTCGTCTGGCTGCCCGAGGTCCACGACGCCAACATCGTCGTCGTCGCGTTCAAGGACGCGCCGCAGATCGACTTCGCCGTGCTGTACGAACGCGCGGCCGACATCAAGCGGCGCTACAACCTGCCGGCCAAGAGCTGGGTCAACGGGTTGAAGGAGTGGATGCGCGACCACGCCGGCTGATCGTGCGCCGGCCCCGGCCCCGCTCGGGCTAGCATGGGGCATGGCCACCGACATCTCGCTCCTGCGCACCGCGCGCCTGCAACTCGTCGTCCCGGCAGCCCGCCACGCGGGGGCATTCGCGGCCCTGCATGCGGACCCGTACACGATGCGCTACATCGGCCAGGGCCGCCCGCTCGACCGGACGGACGCCTGGCTGCACCTCGCCATGCTGATCGGGCACTGGCAGATGCGCGGCTACGGCGCGTGGATGCTCGAAGATCCCGCCGACGGCAGTTTCGTCGGCCGCGTCGGCCTGTTCCATCCGGCCGGGTGGGACGAAGCGGAACTGGGCTGGATGATCGTGCCCGCGCTGCGCGGCCGCGGTCTCGCCACGGAAGCGGCGCGGGCCGTGCGCGACGTCGCGTTCGGCACGCTGGGCATGACGTCGTTGATCAGCCTGATCAAGCCCGGCAACGAAGCGTCGCGCCGCGTCGCATTGAAAGCCGGGGCCATCGCAGCCGAGACCGTCAGCTTCCCGGACGGTCCCCTGCAGACCTACCGCTACCGCAAATAGTTCCGTCATGCGCGGCGCATACGACTGAGCCAGCGCAACTCAACCAAAAGTGTAATGGGCATTGTCATGAAACGTCATCGACGATTCTGACGGAGCTCAAGCATGAACGTGTTAATGGTTGGCGCCGGCAATGCCGGCTGCGCGCTCGGGGCCCTGCTGGCGCTGGATGGTCACCGTGTCGCCCTGCTCAAGACGTCGCGCGCGCTGCATGACGAGAACTTCGACGCGGTCGCCGCAACACGCGCGATCACGGTGCACGGCAAGGCCGGCGACGGCACACCGCGCACGGCCGCGCTGGCGCTCGCCACGCGCGATCCGGACGAAGCCTTCGACATCGCGCCCGACGCCGTCGTCGTCACCACGCAGACGCAGTGCCATCCGCACGTCGCCGCGCTGATCGGCCCCCGGCTCGACGGCCGCCCGCTCGTGCTGCTGGCGCCCGGCTACCTGGGGTCGTTCCACTTCCTGCCCTGGCAGGCCCGCGCCGGGTTCCTGCTGGCCGAAGGCGAAAGCCTGCCCTACGACGCACGCCTCGTCGCGCCGGGCACCGTCGACATCCTGTTCCGCAACGTGCGCAACGCGCTGGCCTTCATGCCGCGGGCCCGCGCGGCCGAGGGTCTGGCCCGCGCGGCCCGTTTGTTCCCGACGTATGTCGCGACCCGCACCAACGTGGTCGAATCCGCGCTGCACAATCCGAACCTCGTCGTGCACACCATCGGCACGCTGCTCTCGGCCAGCCGCATCGAATACGCGGAAGGCGAATTCTGGATGTACCGCGAAGCGTTCACGCCCTCGGTCCTGCGCCTGCTGGCGCGGCTCGACGCGGAAAAGAACGCCGTCATCGCGGCCACGGGTGGCCAGCCGTCGCCGTATTTAAACGAGTGCCGCTTCCGCAACGCCGACGACCTGGACGAACCCGCGCTGGCCGTGTTCCGCCGCTACGCGCGGGAAGGCGGCCCGAAAGGACCGGCCAGCATGGAGACGCGCTTCATCACGGAAGACGTGCCGATGGGCCTCGCCCTGCTGTCCTCGATCGGCCGCCTGATGGACGTGCCGACACCGGTGGCGGATGCGCTGATCGTGATCGCCGAGGGCCTGCTCGACCGCGATTTCCGCAGCGAACCCGAGGCGCGCACCCTGGCGAGCCTCGGGCTGGGCGACGCCTCGGCGGCCGACTTCCGCCGCCTGCTCGATGCTTGAGCGCGCCGCCCTGTACGGCTGGCTGGCGCGCCGCTACTACGCGTGGCGCCCGTATCTTCCGGCCCGCCTGCTGTACCACCCGGACTATTTCCGCCTGCGCGCGCTGCTCGCCGGCGACGCCGCGGCCGTCGATGCGCTCGCGCGGCGCCGCCTGCGCCGCATCCTCGTGCACGCGCTCGCGCACGTGCCGCACTACCGCCGCACCGTGCGGCTCGGCGTCGCCGAGGCGGCGCACGAACCGCTCGCCGAGGTGCTGGCCGCCTTTCCCTGGCTGACCAAGGACGAGGTGATGGCCCGGCAGCGCGACTTCCTCGACAGCCGCCTCGACCCACGCCGGCTGCTGTACGCGACGAGCGGCGGCTCGTCCGGCCAGGGCATCGGCATGTGGCGCAACAAGCGCCTGGCCGACATCGAAAAAGCCTTCTTCGCGCACGAGTGGGGGCGCTTCGGCTTCTCGTTCGACAAATCGCGCATCCTGCGCATCGGCGCCGACGCACGCCGCCTCGCGCACGAGCCGCCGGTGCGTGTGGCGGGCAACCGCCTGATGCTGTCGCCCTACCACGTCGGCGCCGCGCACCGCGCCGCCATCCTCGCGGCCATCAACCGCTTCCGCCCGGACTACGTGCACGCGTATCCCAGCTCCGCGGCCGCGCTGGCCGAACTGCTCGATCCCGGCGACCTCGATGTCCGCGTGCGCGCCGTGCTGCTGGCGTCCGAGCCCGTCACGCCCGCGCAACTGGCGGCGCTGCGCCGGCTGTTCGATTGCCCCGTCTCGCTCAACTACGGCCTGTCGGAACGCACGAACCTGGCCTTCGCCACATGCACCGGGCTTGCGGGCGCGGACTATCGCTTCCAGCCCCTGTACGGCTGGTCGGAAAACCGCTGGGACGGCGAGCGCGCGGAAATCGCCGGCACCTCGCTGTGGAACGACGTGATGCCGCTGATCCGCTACCGCACCGGCGACTACGGCGTGATCGAGGCAGGCGGCCGCTGCGCCGCCATCGACGGGCGCGCGCAGGAATTCCTGGTCGACCGCGCGGGCAGCCGCATCCCCGGCCTGTCCATCGTCATCGACGAAGCCACGTGGGACGTCGTGCGCCTGTACCAGGTGCGCCAGCGGCGTCCCGGCGAGATCGTCCTCGCGGTGGTGGGACGCCACGGCCCGCTCGACGCCGCCCAGCGCGCCTTCCTGCTCGACGCCCAGCGGCGCCGCTGGGGCGACCGGTTCGACATCACCTTGCAGGAAGAAAGCGACATCCCGCTGGCGCCGAACGGCAAGCGCAAGCTGGTGGTCAGCGCGCCGGGTGCGTGAGCGGCAGGGCCGGCGCGGGCATCGCCTCGCGCCACCAGTCGGCGCCCTCCTGCGGCTGCGCGAGCGCCAGGCGCTCGCCCATCATCGGCGTCGCCAGCTTCACGCCGGCCGCGCGCGCAAGATCGGCGATGCGCTCGAACGGTTCGTACCACGGATGCAGCGCCAGGTCGAACGTGCCGTTGTGGACCGGGACCAGCCAGCGCCCGCGCAGGTCCAGGTGCGCCTGCAGCGTCTCCTCGGGCAGCATGTGCACCTCGGGCCACATCGCGTTGTAGGCGCCGTTTTCGACGAACGTCACGTCGAACGGGCCGAAACGCTCGCCGATGGTCTTGAAGTCGTCGTGGTAACCCGTGTCCCCGCTGAAGAACAGCTTCAGTCCCGCCGCTTCGATCACCCACGACACCCACAACGTGCGGTCGCCGTCGCTCAAGCTCCGGCCGGAAAAATGCCGCGACGGCGCCGCCGTCAGGCGCAGGCCCTCGACATCGGTCGACTGCCACCAGTCGAGCTGGCGCACCTTCGCGGGATCGACGCCCCAGCGGACGATGCGGTCGCCCACGCCGAGCGGCGCGATGAACTTGTCGGCCTTGGGAATCAGGCGCTTGATGCTGTCGTAATCCAGATGGTCGTAATGGTCGTGCGACAGGATCACGCCGGCCAGCCGCGGCAGCGTCTCGATGCCGATCGGCGGCGCGTGAAAACGCTTCGGACCGGCCCATTGCACCGGCGCCGCGCGCTCGGAAAACACGGGATCCGTGAGCCAGTAGCGGCCGGCGAGCTTGAACAGCATCGTCGAATGGCCCAGGCGCCACAGGCTCGCGTCGGGCGCGGATTCGATGTCGGCCCTTGTCACCGGCTGCACGGGCAGCGGCTGGTCGGGCACCGCCGTCTTCGGCTTCGTCGTCGACACTTTCCAGAACAGCGCCAGCATCTCCATGATGCCCTGGCGGCGGCGCGGGACGACGTTGCGGAAACGGCCGTCGGGGTGACGTGGGGCGTTGGTGGATTCAGACATGGCGGAGATGGATCGAAAGACGATGAACGATCATCGCACGTTCGGGAAATTCATGCCGGCTCACCTCCGTTCGCGCCACCAGAGCGAGAGCATGGCCAGCGCGAACACGACGCCGAACGGCCACACGGGCAGCGGCCGCGTGCCCGGTGCGACCGGCGCCGGCGTGCGCGCCGCATACAGCGCAGTCGCCGCACGGCGTTCGCTGCGTTGCCACAATGGCCAGTCGCCCGGCGCATACACGTACACCTGGCCGTCGTTCGTGCCCGTCTGCAGATGCAACCAGCCGCTGGCCGCCGGCCACACGGCCACGCAGGCGGCGTCCACGTGTTCCGGGCGGCGCTGCCAGGCGAGCGTCTGCTTCAGTTCCGCCACCGTCACGGTGCCGCTCACGCCCCGCGCGCAGATCGCGAGACGCCGCTGCGGCAGCGGCATCTCCTCCGGATCGAGCCATGCGACGTCCGCGCGGCGCTGCACGCCCAGGTGGTCGAGAACGTCCTGCCACCACAGCGCCAGCTGGCGCGGCTGCGCGATCGCATGACGGTGCCAGTCGCCCACGCCCAGCCAGGCGATGCGGCCGTCTTTCCAGTCGCGCGTCCACAGGCCGTCCTTGCCGATCCACTCGCCCGCGCGGTCGCCGCTCGGATTCAGGCCGGCGGACGCCATCGGCAGCACCGTGCCGATGGTCTTGTTGGCCGGCTGCGGCGCCAGCGGCAATTTCACGCTGCGTGCCCACGTACTCGCATCGCGCGCATTCGCGCCCAGCACGAGCAGCCGCGCACCGCCGGCCACGCGCGCGAGCAGCGCATCGCGGGAGGCGGCGCCGGCCCGCTCGAACCAGGCCGCGTCGACGATCTCCAGCTCGGGCTTGTCCATTTCCGCGCGCGCCGTCTCCGCACGTTCCAGTCCTTTACCGAGTTCGACCTGCCAGTCGATGACGGCGCCGCTCGCCGCGAGCAGGTCGTCCAGCACGCGCAGGTCGAACGACGGCGCGCCGAACCGGCCGCGCACCTGCAGCGGCGCGGGATCGGTCACCGTGAACGGCACGGGGCCTTCATCGACGACCTTGCCCGCGGCGTCGAGCAGGCGCGCCTTCAGCACGAGCCGTTGCGCGACGGGCGGCAGCCATTGCACGGCGAGGTCGGTGTCGCCTTTCGCTTCGGCCAGTACTTGCCCGTTTTCCGCCAGCAGTTGCAGGCGGCCGGGCGCGGACCACGAGCGGTGCACCCTCAGCGTGAACACGCGGCCCAGCGCGATCGTGCGCGGGAAGTCGAGATCGATCGCCGGGGTGTCGGGCTTGTTCCAGTCGAGCGGACGGGCCGGCAGGTCGTCCCACTCGGCCGCACGCAGACCGTCGCCGGCCAGGCGCAAGGTGCGCACGCCAGCCAGGGTGCGCGGCGGGTCGGCCGCATCGACCATCTGCGTGGCCCCCGCCTCCCCCGGCAACGAAAATTCTCCGACCGTGCCGGCCAGCGCGACGCCCGCGACCAGCGCCAGCACGGCATCGATCCAGTGCCGGCGCGCGGCATACCCCAGCGCGGCCAGCACGCCAACGACGACAGCGGCAATGGCAATGGCAATGGCAATCATCGCCCGCCTCCTTGCAGCGCTTTCGCGAACGGCGTCTCGACGACGGGCCGCGCCTGCAGCAGCACGGGCGCGTCAAGCACGCCGCCGCGCAGCCACGCGGCCAGTTGCGCACGCGCGGCCGGCTTGCCGTCGGCCACGTCCTGGATCGCCCGCTGCGCCGCGAGCCGCTGCTCGTCGTCCGTGATGCGCTCGCGCACCCAGTCATGCGCCGTGCGCGTCCACAATGCGGGCAGCGGACCGTCGCCGCCGAGCGCCTGCACGAGGTCGCGCAGGTTCGCCGGCACGATCTCCGCAGCGTCCGACTGCGCCCGCTTGTAGCTGGCCGCGCCGGCCGTGTCGCCGCTCATGCGCTTGTCCTCCTTGATGGCCGGCGGGGCGAACGCCGTCTTGTGCAGATAGATGCGTTCCGCCTGCTGCAGCGCCTTGATCGCGTCCAGCGCCTTGTACTCGGGCGGCAGCGCGGTCTTCGGCGTGATGGCGCGCAGCGCTTTTTCCGCGTCCCACATCGCGGACAGCGCGCGCCGCAGCAGTTTTTTCGTCGCGTCGTCGAACAGGGTCGCGTTCTCGACCGAGTCGTGCGCGTGGCCGAATTCGTGCAGCACGTCGAGCTTTGCACCCGGCTTTTCATCATGGTCGTCGTCCTTGCCGAACAACGTGGATTCCTCGCCGAGGAACTGGCCGTAGCGGCGGCGCAGCGCGGCCTGGTCGGAGGCGATGCTTTCGCTGCGCTCGCGCACGTCGTCCTCTCGCATCTTCTTCGACCGCATGTCCGCCACCAGCTGTTCCGTGTCGATGATGACCTGGCGCTGGCTGCGCAGGCTTTCCGGCTTGACGAGCGTGGGCAGCGCCGTCGTCTCTTCAGCCTGTTCCGATGGCGGCGCGGGCAGGCGCAGCGTGACCGTGGGCGATTGCACCGTGTGCGGCCGCGCCGCGTTGTCGCTGGCACGCACGAAGAAGTACAACTCGTCGCCCGGCTCCATGCCGAGGTCCGTGAGCAGCCAATCGCGGCTCCAGCTGCGCCGGCGCGGGTCGGTCGATGCGGGCAGCGGCAGTTCGCGGTCGCTGAAGCGGATGTTCTCGCCGCTGCCGCGCGCCAGCGTGAGGTGCAGCGTGGCCTGCTGGACGCGGTAGTCGTCGGTGACTGTCACCGCGATGGCCGCGTTCTTCGCATCGCGCGGCAGGTCCTTCGTCATCTCGTTGGGCTGCGCGATCGCGATCTCGGGCGGCTGGTCCGGGATCACCTTCAGCGTGTAGCGCGCGCCGCGCCAGCGCCAGAAGATGGACTCCGTCGCCGTCCAGCGCGCGCACGCCGGTCCCGCATGCAGGGCCTGGCCGTCGCTCAGTTCGATGGTTTCATCCGTCTTCCGTGGGTCGTCGAGGCACCATTCGACCGCGGTCTGCTCGGGCACCTGCGCATCCTTCGGTGTGGACGACGATGGCGCCACGCCCGTGTACGACGGCGGCGCCAGTTTCACGACCAGTCCCGCATGCGTCGTGGGCGCGGTTGCCGGCCGTCCGGCCGCATGAGCGGCAGTGTGCGGACCGGCCGCGTGCGGCAGCAAGGCCGAACCCCACGCCAGCCCCGCGAGCGCGAGATTCGCGAGCAGCCACGTCCAGCCGAACGGCACGTGCGCGGCCACGATGGCGCGCACGCGGTGCGGCGGCAGCGCGGCGTCGATGCGTTTCAGCAGGCGCTCGCGCTGCAGGCGCGCGACGGGCGTCTCCGGTTCCTCCGCCAGCAGCGCGGCGCTGTCTTCCATCTCGGGCACGGCGCCGTCGACCCAGTGCGTCCAGCCATGCGCCACGCGGCGTTGCAGGTGCAGGCCGTCCCACGCGCAGAACGCGGACCACGCCAGCAGGCCGGGGCCGGAGCGCAGCAACAGCCAGGGCAGCGCGCCGACGAACCACAAGCCGGCCCGGCGCAGCAATGCGGCGCGCCACAAGCGCCGCGCGAGATCAACGGCGCCGGACATGGGTCACGATCCTTTCGAGTGCGAACAGCGCGACGAGCGCGAGACCCAGCCAATGGCGCAGCGCACCGGGGGCCGGTCCGGCCGGCGCGGCGGCATCCGGCGCGAGCGCCTGTGCGGGCGCCGTGTAGGGTCGTACGCCGAAATACTGGCGCTGCCAGGCGGCGAACAGGGCGCGGGCACCGTCGGCGTCGTGCGGCGGCTCGGCGCGCCACAGCGGTGCGCGCAGGCCGGCCGGCGGCGCGTCGGACCGGTCCCACACGACGAGTTCCGTATGCGGACCGGGCGCCGCATCCACGACGATATGCCACGGCCCCTCGGCCGCCGCGAACAGCCGGCGCCAGTCGTCGACGCGGTCGCTGAAGACGGCGACGTGACGTTCGACCGGCGCGGCAGGCGCCGCCACCGTGCGCAACTCGACGGCGTGACGGAAGCGCGGCAGCACGGCCGGCATGACGGCATCGCCGACGACGACCAGGCGCGCACCCGGTTCGAATTCGCGCTCGTGCGCGTGCAGCCACGTCACGGCGTCGCGATCGGGCAAGGTAATGCGCTGGCCAGCCTCTTTGGCGACGAGCGCCGGCGGCGTCCCCGGCACGACCAGCACCGTGTCCCCGCGCCACGCCAGCACGAGGTCGGCCAGCAGCGCGATCAGGGTCGCCAGCAGCAGGCAGCGCAGCGTCAGCAGGATCACGTCGTGCCAGCGCCACACGCGCTGCTGCTTCGGCTCCGCCGCCGGCAGGAAGCGTGCCGAGGCAAGCAAGGCCGTCTTCGTCTGCTCGCGCTTCTGGCGGTGCCACAGGATGGGCAGCAGCACGACCGGCAGCGCCCACCACCACAAGCTCATCCCGTTCATGCGACCCGCGCCCTCCGTAACCAGGCGCGCAGGACTTCACCGGGCGCCTGCTCGATGCGCGCCTGGACCAGCGGCACGTCGTTCTTGCGGCACGCGCGCACGACCTCGTCGAAATGCGCGGCACGGTTGCGGACGTACGCTTCCTTCACGTCACGGCCGAAGCGGTAGACGGCGCCGCCGTGCTCGGGGTCGCGGTAAGCCGGCGTCGCGTCGAACGCGGCATCCGCCTCGGCCTGCGTGTGCAGGCACAGGGCGCGCACGTCGTGGCGCATGCGGCGCAACCGGAGCAGCGCATCGGACAGCGGCGACGGCCAGTCGAGGAAGTCGCTTGCCACGCACACGACGCCGGGCGCGCGGCTGAAATGCAGGCTGGCGCGCAGGGTGTCGGCGCCGGGCAGCACGCCGCCCGCGTCGGCGCCGTTCAGGCGCGCCAGCACGCGCTGCAGCTGGCGCGGCCCGCGCGCCGCCGGCGTGAAATCGGCACGCTCGCCGCGGCACACGACGAGGCCGAACGCATCGCCCTGGCGCTGCGCGATGGCGGCCACGCACGCGAGCAGCACGCGCGCGTACCGCAGCTTCGTGAGCCCTTCGATACTGCGGCTGGGTTCCGCCATCGATGCCGTCGCATCCAGCACGAGCCAGACGGCGACGTGGCTGTCGCGCTCCGCCTCGCGCACGTAGTACCGATCGGCGCGCGCCAGCAGTTTCCAGTCGACGCGGCGCCACTCGTCGCCCGGCGCATAGGCCCGGTATTCCGAGAACTCGACACCCGCACCCCGCTCGCGCCCGGCGTGGATGCCGTGGCCGAGCCCCGCCAGCACGTGGCGCACCACGAGGTCGAGGTTGGTCGTGTGCGCGATCAGCGACGATGGAGCCAACACGTCTTACTCGGCCCGGATCCCGGCGTGCAGCGCGGCGAGGATATCCGCGATGGCGACGCCGTCCGCCTCGGCCTCGAAGTTGCGCAGCACGCGGTGCGCCAGCACGGGCAGCAGCATCGCTTTGATGTCGTCGCGCGTGACGGCGAGGCGGCCATGCATCAGCGCGCGCGCCTTCGACGCCAGCACGAGGGCCTGGCCGGCGCGCGGACCGGCGCCCCAGCCGATGTGCTTGCGGATCGCGTCCACCGGCGAATCGGCCGGGCGCGTGGCGCGCACGAGGCGCGTCGCGTAGCGCAGCATCGCATCCGAAATCTCGATATCGCGCACGAGCCGCTGCAGGCGCAGCAGCGTCTCCAGGTCCATCGCGGGATCGGCGTCGCGCAGGCCGGCGTGCGTCGTCGCGCCGACCATCATCATCTCTTCATCCTCGGTCGGGTAGCCGACGTCGATGCGCAGCAGGAAGCGGTCGAGCTGCGCTTCCGGCAGCGGATACGTGCCGGCCTGCTCGATCGGATTCTGTGTCGCGAGCACGAAGAACGGCTTCGGCAGCTTGTGCGTTTGCCCGGCGAACGTGACGGATCGTTCCTGCATCGCTTCGAGCAGCGCGGATTGCGTCTTCGGCGGCGCGCGGTTGATCTCGTCGGCGAGCAGCACCTGCGTGAACACGGGGCCCGGCTGGAAGCGGAACACGCGCTGGCGCGTGGCCTGGTCTTCTTCCAGGATCTCGGTGCCGACGATATCGGACGGCATCAGGTCGGGGGTAAACTGCACGCGCCGGAACTGCATGTCGGTCGCCTGCGCCAGCGATTTCACGAGCAGCGTCTTGCCGAGGCCCGGCACGCCCTCGACGAGCGCATGGCCGCCGCCCAACAGGCACGTCACCAGCAGATCGATCACGTCGCGCTGGCCGATGATCACGCGGCCCATGCTCGCCTTGAGCGCGTCCACCTTCGCCGCCAGGTCGGCGATCTCGTTCTCAGTCCATGCAGCTTCTGCCACTTGCTAGGCTCCTAACGCATATTGAATGATGTTGACGGCGAACCGCGTGTTGTCGACCGCGAGCCAGCGCTTGTTGCGGAAGTCGTAGTCCCACTCGCAGCCGTAGTCCTTGTTCGAGTACAGCACGCCGATGCGGCCACCCACCTCGATGGCGCGCAGGTATTCGTGCACGAGATCGTCGCCCCAGCCGTTCAGCTCCACCGCCGTGTTGGGCGGACCGTCGAAGTGGAAGAAGCTGGAATACAGGCGGTGATTATTCGGGATCTTGTGCAGCGCCTTTGGGCCGAAGATGCGCGCCATCTCGGCCTCGAACGATTTGGCGAACAGGCCGTCGATGTCGTGGTTGCAGTCGTCCACGAACACGAAGCCGCCGCCCTTCACGTAGCGCTCGAAGTTGCGCCGCTCGGCGGGGGTGAACTGGACGAGCTTGTGCCCGGCCAGGTAGCAGAACGGCGCTTCGAGCATCTTCGGATCCGCCAGGGCGACGATGCGCTCCGCGGTATCCACCCTGAGCGTCGTGTACTCGACGAGCGAGTTCAGGACGTTGCTGGGCATGCGTTGGTCCACGTCCCAGTCGCCCGACTCGTACGTCAACCGCGTGAAGTAGAAGTCGTACGTCGCCATTCTCTTCAGCCGATCTTGCGGCCCGTGTTGATCACGTTGATGCCGTTGAAGCGCGTGGTCGACGTGCCGTGCGAGACGGCGCTGACCTGGCTCGGCTGGCCCTTGCCGTCGAAGAAGGAGCCGCTCATGCGCCAGTCGCGTTCATCGCAGATCGCCGTGCACGCATTCCAGAAGTCCTGCGTGTTCGACTGGTACGCCACGTCTTCCAGCATCTGGCCGATCTTGCCGTCCTTGATCTCGAAGTACAGCTGGCCGCCGAACTGGAAGTTGTAGCGCTGCTGGTCGATGGAGTAGGAGCCGCGGCCGAGGATGTAGATGCCCTTCTTGACGTCCTTGACCATCTCGTCCGGGGTCATCTTCAGCTTGCCCGGAACGAGCGACACGTTCGGCATGCGCTGGAACTGCACCTTGCTCCAGCTGTCCGCGTACGAGCAGCCGTGCGATTCCTTTTCGCCGATGATGTGCGCCTGGTCGCGCGTGGCCTGGTAGTTGACGAGGATGCCGTCCTTGATGATGTCCCAGCGCTTCGCGGGCACGCCCTCGTCGTCGTAGGCGACGGCGCCCAGCGAACCCGGCGCCGTCTTGTCGCCCGTGAAGTTGACGATCTTCGAACCGAAATTGAAGTTACGGGACTCCCACTTGTCCAGCGTGCAGAAGCTCGTGCCGGCGTAATTGGCTTCATAGCCCAGCACGCGGTCCAGCTCCGTCGGGTGGCCGACGGATTCGTGGATCGTCAGGAACAGGTTTTCCGGCGCCAGCACGAGGTCGTACTTGCCCGGGTCGACGGTCCGCGCGGTCAGCTTCTCGCGCGCCTGGCGGCCCGCGTTCTTCGCTTCCTCGACGATGTCGTAGCCGCCGTTGTACAGCGTGGCCACGCCGCCGGCCGCGCGCACCTTGTGCTCCGGCTTCACGTCGAACCATTCATAGCCCATGCCGACCGGCGGCGCCAGGCCCGCGCGCGAACGGAATCTGCCGGTCGCCTTGTCGACCGCGGTCGCGTTGATCGGGGCCCACAGGCGGTGGATGTCCTGGTCGATGTACGAGCCGTCGGTCGATGCAAAATACTTCTGCTGGTTCACCTGGAACAGGTTCGCCGTCATGAAGCTGGCGCCCGCGGCGAGGCCCGCCTTGTTCGCGGCGATCAGCATATCGGCCTTGTCCTTGACCGGGACGGTGCGCCAGTCTTTCCTGATCGGCGTGGCCCACGCGACTTCGCCCACGCCTTTCACGGGCGCGAGCTGCACGGGTTCCGTCTGCAGCTTCGCGTTGGCCTGCGCGATGGCCACGGCCTGGCGCGCGGCGCCGGCGACGGCGTCCGGGGTCAGGGAATTCGTGGCGGCGAAGCCGTAGGCGCCGGCGGCGATCACGCGCACGCCGATGCCGGTCGATTCGGTATTCGTCACGCTCTCGACGTTCAGGTCGCGCGTGGTGATGTACTGGTTCAGGTAGCGGCCGATGCGCACGTCGCAGTACGAGGCGCCCGCTTTTTTCGCGGCGTCCAGCGCGGTGTCGGCCAGCGACTTCTTGAAGCTCAACGCGAGGGGATTGAGCAGTTCCTCGGCGGCGATCGCGTTGCCGAACACGGGGACCAGCATGGCGCCGGCCGTGCCGGCACCGATTTTGAGGAAGGTACGGCGTTCCATGAATTCTCCATTGTGCCCCGTCGTTCCCGCGAAAGCGGGAACCCATACTGCGTTTGCGAATAGGCGAAGTGTGCTGCTTCGGCACACTCAGCATGGGTCCCCGCCTTCGCGGGGACGACGTGCTTATTTTTACACCGCGTCGGAGAGCGACGTGAAGTTGAAGTCGCGTACCTTCATCGGCGGAATCAGCATCTGGAACGGCACCTCGTCGCCACCGATGACGACCGGCTTGCCGATCTCCTCGATGTTGTTGAGCATCGTGACGGGGCTCTCGTTGAAGCGGAAGTTCTTGATCGGGTACTTGATCTTGCCGTTCTCGATGTAGAACGTGCCGTCGCGCGTGAGGCCCGTCAGCAGCACCGATTGCGGGTCGACCATGCGGATGTACCACGTGCGGGTCACGAGCACGCCCTTCTTCGTGTTGGCGATCAGCTCCGCCGTCGACTTGTCCGTGCCGGCCATGATGATGTTGCCCGGCGTGGCCGTCGCCGGCACGCCCTTCTTCTTGGCCCAGTACTGCGAGTAGTTCAGCGCGTTGACCTTGCCGTCCTTGATCAGGTCCATGCGCTTGCGCGCGATGAGGTTCTCGGTGTCCCACGGCAGCACGGGCACGTCCGGGTTCCACGGGTCGGCCCAGATGTTGACCTGCTGGTCGAACAGCTTGTCCCCCAGGCGCGAGGCGCCGCCCTTCTTCGACAGGAAGCTGCGGCCTTCGTCGGTCTGGCGCGCATCGAAGCCGAACAGCATGTAGCCGAGCAGCTCCGACGTGGCCGCCGGTTCCAGGATCACGGTGTAGCGGCCCGGTTCCAGTGCTTTCGCGTCGACGGAGCGCAGCGCCTTTTCGATCGCGACATCGGCCGCTTCGCGCGCGTCGAACCTGTTCGCGTCGGTGGCCGAGCGCTTGACCCAGCCGGAGCCGCGGCCGTCTTCCGTGCGCACGGTGCAGGTGAAATCGAGACTCGTCTGCTGCTGGTGGCCATACACGCCGTTCGAGTTGGCCACGCCGGAGAACTGGTTACCGTCCGTGAAGAAGCCGGCGGCGACGAGCTTGTTCTTCTTGCAGGCTTCGATCGCATACGCCGCGGTCTGGGCGCGGAAGTCCGGATCGATGGCGGCCGTCTTCGCGCTGAACGTCTGCGACGCCTTGTACTCCTGCTTCGACACGGCCGGCATGAATTCCGGATTCTCCGGCGCCAGGCGGGCGAGGTCCTCGGCGCGGCGCACGACTTTTTCCAGCGACTTGTCGTCGAACTCGTTGATGGTGGCGGTGCCCTGGCGCTTGCCGAAAGCGACCGTCACCGAGATGTTGGTGTCGTCCGCGAGGCCGGCGGTGGAGACCTGGTTGCGCGCGAAGCGGATGTTGCCGTTGCGGCTGCCGCTCACGGTGACGATGCATTCGTCGGCCTTCGAGAACGAGAGGACGCGGTCGGTGATGTGTTTGGTCTGTTCCTGGGTCAGGATGGTCATGATGCAGGTCCCCTTAGCCGATCTTGCGGGCGGTGTTGATGACGTTGATGCCGTTGAAGCGCGCGGTCGACGACCCGTGCGACACGATGCTGATCTGCGGAGGCTGGCCCTTGCCGTCGAAGAAGGAGCCGCCCATGCGCCAATCGCGCTCGTCGCAGATCGCCGTGCACGCATTCCAGAAGTCCTGCGTGTTCGACTGGTATGCCACGTCTTCCAGCATCTGGCCGATCTTGCCGTTGTTGATCTCGTAGAACAGCTGGCCGCCGAACTGGAAGTTGTAGCGCTGCTGGTCGATCGAGAACGAACCGTCGCCCACGATGTAGATGCCCTTCTTGATGTCCTTGACCATCTCGTCGGGCGTGAGCTTCTTCTTCCCGGCCTGCAGAGACACGTTCGGCATGCGCTGGAACTGCACGTTGCTCCAGCTGTCCGCGTACGAGCAGCCGTCCGATTCTTCCTTGCCGATGATGTGCGCCTGGTCGCGCGTGGCCTGGTAGCTGACGAGGATGCCGTCCTTGATGATGTCCCAGCGCTTAGTCTTGACGCCTTCGTCGTCGTAGCCCACGTTGCCCAGCGAGCCCGGCGTCGTCTTGTCGGCGACGATGTTCACCAGCGGCGAGCCGTACTTGAACGACTTCGACTCCCATTTATCCAGCGTGGCGAAGCTGGTGCCGGCGTAGTTCGCCTCGTAGCCCAGCACGCGATCCAATTCGGTCGGGTGGCCGACGGATTCGTGGATCGTCAGGTACAGGTGTTCCGGCGACAGCATCAGGTCGTACTTGCCCGGCGTGACCGACTTCGCGGTCAGCTTGCGCTTGGCGTCGCGGCCCGCGGCGCGCGCGTCCTCGACGATGTCGTACGATTTCGTGTACAGCGTGGCGACGCCGCCCGCCGCCTTGATCGTGTCTTCCTTGCGGGCATCCAGGTATTCGTAGCCCATGCCGACCGGCGTCGACAGGCCGCTGCGCGAACGGAACTTGCCGCTGGCCTTGTCCACCGCGGTCGCGGAGAACGGCGCCCACAGGCGCTGCACGTCCTGGTCGATGTACGAACCGTCGGTCGATGCGAAATACTTCTGCTGGTTCACCTGGAACAGCATCGACTGCATGAAGCTCGCGCCGGCATCCATGCCCGCCTTGTTCGCCGCGATCAGCAGTTCGGCCTTGTCCTTGATGGGCACCGCGCGCCAGTCCTTGACGATGGGAGTCGCCCACGACACCTCGCCCACGCCCTTGACCGGTGCGAGACGGACCGGCTCGGACTGCAGCCTGGCGTTCGCCTTGGCGATCGCCACCGCCTGGCGCGCCGCGCCCGCGATGCCGTCCGGGGTCATGTCGTTGGTGGCGGCGAAGCCGTACGCGCCGTTGACCACCACGCGCACGCCGACGCCGGCCGATTCCGTGTTCGTCACGTTCTCGACGTTCAGGTCGCGGGTGATGATGTACTGGTTGAGATAGCGGCCGATGCGCACGTCGCAATAGCTCGCGCCGGCCTTGGTGGCGGCGTTCAGCGCGGTGTCGGCCAGCGCCTTCTTGGCCGCGATGGGCATCGCGGTGAGCAGCTCCTCGGCGGCGATGGCGTTGCCGAAGACGGGTACCAGCATGGCACCGGCGGTTCCGGCACCGATTTTAAGGAAGGTACGGCGTTCCATGGGTTCTCCTGAAATCACACACTTCTTTTTGGTCAGCGCCCCGGGTGGCGGGCCGCTCCTTTTTTTACTGCGGGGGTCATGAAGCCGATGCACCTTAGCAGCAAGTTGACGTTTTGAATAGGCAATCTTCATGCCACGTGGCAGGCGGCGGATTTGCACGCGTTCCGGCGTTTTTCGGTGTCCGCGACTGTCCGCCCGGTGTCCGCGACAGGTGGGCCGGACACCTCGCATATGCATGCGTCATTACGCCTGGATGCAACACGAGATTACTGAATGGTTACGCGTGAGAATTCGTGCATTTTTACAGTTAAGCACCGTGTATATTGCGACGGCAACGTTTGCATGTCACATTTGCACACCAAAACAGGGATTCCATGAAGATCGTTCGCCTTGCGGCGGCCGCCGCAATCGCGCTGGCCAGTTGCACGCTCCAGGCCCAGGAAATCAGCCAGGCCACCGCCCCGCCAACTGCCGCGCCACCCGTATCGCCTGCCGTCGAAAACTCGGTCGTCAAGATCTTCAGCACCCTGCGCCGCCCGGACCCGTTCAAGCCCTGGACCAAGGCCACGCCGCAGGAGATCACCGGATCCGGCGTGGTCATCGAAGGCAAGCGGATCCTCACCAACGCCCACGTCGTCGGCTACGCGAGCCAGGTGCAGGTGCAGGCGAGCCAGGACGGCGACAAGGTCGGCGCCACCGTCGTCGCCATCGCGCGCGGCATGGACCTCGCGCTGCTGAAACTGGACGACGAATCGTTCTTCGACAAGCACCGCCCGGTCAAGCGCACGAGCGTCCTGCCGGACGTGCGCGAGGCCGTCATGGCCTACGGTTATCCGATGGGCGGCACGTCGCTGTCCGTCACCAAGGGCATCGTCTCGCGCGTCGAATTCGTCCCCTACGGCTACGGCAGCGCGGGCCTGCGCGTGCAGATCGACGCGCCCATCAACCCCGGCAACAGCGGCGGGCCTGTGATCGACGGCGACAAGATGATCGGTCTCGCGTTCTCGATGGCGGCGAATGCCCAGAACATCGGCTACGTGATCCCGAACGAGGAAGTGGAACTGTTCCTGCGCGACGTGGCCGACGGCCGCTACGACGGCAAGCCGCTGCTGCTGGACGATATCCAGACGCTGGAGAACCCGGTCCTGCGCCAGTACCTCAAGCTGGACAAGGCGGCCGACGGCGTCGTCGTGCACCGCCCGTACCGCAGCGATGCCGCGTACCCGCTGAAGGAATGGGACGTCATCACGCGCATCGGCGACTACCCCATCGACAACCAGGGCATGGTCAGGCTGGGGGCCAACCTGCGCGTGCGCTTCCAGTACCGCGTGCAGCAGGTCGCGAAAAACGGCAAGGTACCGCTGACCATCGTCCGCGGCGGCAAGACCATGCAGGTACAGGTGCCCGCGAGCGGCCGGCGTCCCCTGTTGATCCCCGCGCTGGACGGCGACTATCCGTCGTACTTCGTGTACGGCCCGATCGTGTTCTCGCGCGCCACGGCCGAATACCTGTCCTTCATCGGCAACAACGCGCAACTGCTGAACGCCTACAGCTTCAACGCCAGCCCGCTCGTGACGCGCCGCGGCGACGAGCCGGACGCGCAGCGCGAAGAACTCGTCGTCATCAGCTCGCCGTTCTTCCCGCACAAGCTCGTGACGGGCTACAGCAACCGCTTCGGCTCCGTCGTCGACTCCATCAACGGCGTGCCGGTACGCAGCCTGCGCCACCTGGTGGCCCTGCTGCGCGACCTGAAGGACGACCTCGTCGTGCTGCGCTTCGACCAGCGCCTGGGCGAGACGATGGTCCTGCCGCGCCAGGCGATGGTCGACGCCACCGAGGGCGTCCTGCAGGACAACGGCATCCGTTCGCAAGGTTCGCAAGACATGCTGGACGTCTGGAACGGCAAGAAGAATTGATGGCGGCCGCGTTTTCGTTACGCCGCGCCGCGCTCGGCGCGGCCGTGCTGTCCGCCTGCGTGCCCTGCTTCGCCGCGGCCGCGCAACCGTTACCCACGCCGGCCCAGCTGGCTGCGCTGGCCTTTCCCGGCTGGAGCGAGAGCGCGGCCGGCCGCGTGCACAGCGCGGCCTTGCCGCCGCTTCCCGGCACCGGGCACGGCATCTACGCCGGCTGGAACGTGGGGCCGAACCGCGTACTCGTCGAACCGAAACTGGTGCTGCGCACGGACCCGTCGCACCTGACCCTCATCGCGGGCCTCGTGCCGGCCGGGGACGACGGCCGCTCCAGCGCCGTCCACGCGACGCCGCTGGCACTGGCTGCCTACCAGTTCGAACAGCATGGCGGCACGTGGGGCGTGAGCGGACGCCAGGGCATCTTCGCGCTGCGCGGCTTTTCCGGCGCCGCCGCCGTGCGCGAGGTCGCGCTGGCCGCGCGCCGCCAGGCCGTTGCGGTGGAATACGGCAGTTGCTGGCAGGGTTACTGCGGCACCTGGCTCGCCGTGTACGAAGTCGGCCGCGACGCGGTCCGGCGCGAGCCGGCCGTGGAGCTGGCACTGTCCGGCATCAACGTCGACAGCGCGGCGGATTGCCAGCACCGCCTGGCGCCGCTCGTGAAGCCGCACGCGCAGGACCCCATCGCACGCGACGACGGCGCTGCGCCGGACACGCATGACTGCTATGCGATCGAGAGCAGCTGGAGCATCGACGCGACGCATGAGCAGCCGGGCGACCTGACCATCCGCTACCAGGGGGCGATCAGCCGCGCGGAGTCGTATGGGGGGCCGCCGGCGGCGATCGACCAGAAGCAGGTGCTGCGGTACGGGAATGGGAAGTATCGGGCGGTGTCGGGGTACTCGCCGGTGCCGGCGATTTAAATATACCGTCGTCCCCGCGCAGGCGGGGACCCAAGTTTATCTGAGTAGCCGCGCACGCAAAATTGGCCCCCTGCCTTCGCTGGGGCGACGGTTCATGGGCCGCAGGCCGATAGTCATGGCACCGCTTTCTTCACCGGCGTGAAGTTCAGATCCTGGAAGTCATAGCTGAAATCCGTCTCCGTCGAGATGGGCTGCATCCGCATCCGCTCGATACTGCCGTCCGGATTCAGCGCGAACGTGACGTACGCATCGGCGTTGAAGTTGCGCTCCTTCCAGCGCACGATGAACGTGTCGTGCTGGTAGTGTTCCAGTTCGCCCGTCAGGTCGGGCGTGCGCGACATCGTCAGGATCTGTCTGTTCCCCTCATGCTTGATCGTCGCGATGCCGTACCACGGATCCTGGTACTCGCCGTCGTACGCCGCGCGCGCCAGCGACGGTTGCGACTTCGCCGCGCGCGCGGCGTTCGCCTTGCCGATGCGCGCCAGTTCCTTCGCGTGGTTCTCGTCCTCGACGGCTTTCACGATGCCGATCCAGTCGGTCGCCGCGGCCGGGTCCAGCATGCGGTCGAGCAGCTGGTATTGCAGCGCGTTCAGCGACCCGCCGCTTTCCGCGTTGGTCAGGATGGCGATGCCCAGCTTCGCTTCCGGCACCAGCACCACCTTCGAATAAAAGCCCTGCAGCGCGCCGCTGTGCATCGCGACCAGCCGGCCCTGCCAGTCGCGCAGCTGGAAGCCGAGGCCGTACGCGAGGAAGTTCGGGCGCGTGGCGGCCAGCTTGGGATCGGGCTCGCTGATGCGCATCGGCGTCTGCGCCGTCCACATCTCGCGCGCCTGCTTCGCGCTGTACAGGCGGATCTCCTTCCCGTTCGCGTCCGTGCCCACCTTGCCGCCGGCCAGCAGCACGTTCATCCAGCGCGCGATATCCTCGGCATTCGTATTGATGCCGACGGCGCCCACGGCGTTCGCCACCGGCATCGCCTTCACGGCCGCGATCCTGTCGTTGATCTTGCTGTGCGCGTTCGCCACGTCCGGATTGCCCGCGTTTTCCGCAAGGCTCGTCGTCGTGGAGACCATGCCGACCGGCGCGAGGATGCGCTCGTGGATCGTCTCGCCCCACGTCTTGCCCGACTTGGCCGCGATGATCTTGCCGGCCACGATGTACAGCAGGTTGTCGTACGCATAGCTGCTGCGGAAGCTCGTGGCGGGGCGGATGAAGCGCAGCTTGTGGATGATCTCGTCGGTCGAGAAATTCGTCGTGGGCCACCACAGCAGGTCGCCGGCGCCGAGACCCAGGCCGCTGCGGTGCGTGAGCAGGTCGCGCACCGTCATCTCGTGCGTGACGTACGCGTCGTACATCTGGAAGTCCGGCAGGTGCTTCGTGACCGGATCGTCCCACGCGAGCTTGCCTTCGTCGACGAGCATCGCCAGCGCGGCCGCCGTGAACGCCTTCGAGTTCGACGCGACCTCGAACAGCGTCTTCGCATCGACCTTGTCCGGCGCGCCCAGCTTGCGCACGCCGAAGCCCTGCGTGGCGACGACCTTGCCGTCCTTGACGACGGCGATCGCGATGCCGGGCACGTCGAACAGCTTCATCGCGCGTTCGACGTCGGTGGCCAGCCAGGCGTTCAGGGCTGAGGCATCCTGCGTAATGACGGTTGCGGCGGGGGCGGTGGAGGGTGTCTGCGCCAGTGCGGCGCCGGAGAAAGCGAGCAGGATCGCTGCTGCGATGCGGGTCATGGATTGCACTCTTGGATTCCTCGGATGGTGGAAGCGCGGGGCAGGATAGCATGTTCGCGTCGGCGGCACACCTCTGCTATGATCCGCCTTTCCATGGATGCCTTCCTCGTTTCCACCGGCATCGTCGCCCTCGCCGAAATCGGCGACAAGACGCAGTTGCTGGCCTTCCTCCTCGCCGCACGCTTCCGCCGTCCGCTGCCCATCGTGGCCGGCATCTTCGTCGCGACCATCGCCAACCACGCCTTCGCCGCCGCCGTCGGCGCGCTCGTGAGCCGCCTGCTCGGCCCCGACGTCATGCGCTGGGTGCTGGGCATCGCCTTCCTCGGCATGGCCGCCTGGATCATGGTGCCGGACGAGATGGACGAGGACGAGGCGCGGCTGGCGCGCTTCGGCGTTTTCCTCACCACGGTGCTCGCGTTCTTCGTCGCCGAGATGGGCGACAAGACGCAGGTCGCGACCGTCGCCCTGGCCGCGCGCTACGCGTCCGCCGTGGCGGTGGTCGCCGGGACGACGCTCGGCATGATGCTCGCGAACGTGCCGGCCGTGTACTTCGGCGACCGGATCGCCGGCCGCGTCCCCTTGAAACTCGTGCACGGCCTGGCGGCGCTGGTCTTCGCCGTGCTGGGCGTCGCCACCCTGTTCGGCGCGGGCCGCAGCCTGGGCTTCTAGGGCTGCTGCGTCACCCACACCGGGGCCGACCACAGGATCCTGCCGTCGTCCTGCGTCACCTTCGCATAATAGAAATGCGCGCCCGGCGCAGGCGCCGTCGTGACGTCGGCCTTGTCGGAGAGCTGGCTCACGTCGCCGTTGCGTCCCGGGACGCCTTCGATGATCGCCACCGTCGCGGCCTGCCGTCCCGTCGCGCTGGCGTAAGCCACCTGCAGCCGCAGCGCGCCCGTATTGTCGAAGCGCTCGCCCATCAGGTGGCCGTTCGCGGTGAGGACCACCTGCGCATCCTTGTCCATCGTCGCGAACACGCGGCGGGCACGCACGGCCTCGAGGAAGCTGGCGCGCATCAGCGGCACGCCGTTCGGGATCAGCACGGCGCTGCGGTTGCTGTACGACGCGCCCCAGTTGGCGCAGTGGTTGTCCTGGTTGCTGCTGAACGCCACGTGGTAGCCCGCTTCCAGCAGCTTGTTGCAGGCCAGCTCGAAATTGCTGCGCCGCGTCTCGCCCTCGTTCTCGCTGACGGAAAACGCGGAGCTGTTGACCACTTCGCACAAGGCCATCACGGCGTCGCCGTCGGGAGTGTATGCGAGCGGCGTGCCGTTCACGGTGAACTGGCCGGTCAGCGCAGGATGGTTGAACTGGCCTGTCAGGCCGCGCTGGCGCATCAGGGCGTACAACGCGGCGTAGTCGCTCTTGGCCGTCGGCGTGTCCGCAAGCAGCTCGCCCTTCCCGTTCTTTTCCCAGCCGAGCAGCTCGTCGCTGTCGAAGATGTTCAGGTGGCCGCCATTGCCGATCACGCCCCATTCCATGCCGTACAGCGCGAGGAAGCCCGGATTCGCATCCGAGTAGTCGCGCGCCGTCTTCAGGCCGGCCCGGTACAGCGCCTTCGCTTGCGCGGGATCGGCATCCAGGTTCGTGCCGTCCGAACCGTCGTACATGTGGTTGTGCTCCGAGACCATCAGGAAGTCCAGTCCGTGCCTGCGCGCATACGGATACGCTGCGTCCGGACCGTAGGGCGCCGTCTGCGGGTCTTGCGCGCCGTGGCAGTTGTCGACGGGGCCGCCGCCGTCGCTGTCGCGCGTCTGGCTGTGCAGGTTGCCGTAATAGACCGTGTACGGCAACGCGCCCGGCGCCGGCATGGCCATCATGCGTGCACGGCCCGTCGGCAGCGGAGAGAACGCGGGCAGCGCGGGCGCCGGCACGCTGCCGACGGCGATGTCCCACGCCTGGTCGGCCGTCTCGCTGCCGCTCGCGGCATGCAGGCGCACGCGGTAGATGCCGGGCGTGGGCCGGCGGCCGGCGAGGATGCCCGACCAGCGTACGGCAACGTCACGCGGCGTGCCGCCCAGCGCCAGCCGCCCCTGCCATTGGGCGACACGGCGGCCGGACGGCGTGACGAGCTCCAGGCGCCACGTCACGGGACGGCGTGCCTTTCGACCTGCCTGCAGGCCGGGATACTCGAACGACAAGGTGAACGTGCGCGCATCGCGGACGTCGCCGTGGTACGGCGCGAGCAGGGTCGCATCGAACTCGTTATGTTCGAGCGTCGCGGCCGGCGCAGCGCTACACCAGGGGTTGAACACGCCGGCCGCGGCCAGCACCAGGGAGAGAGTGGGGATCGAGGTTTTCATGATGCAATTTTTGCAATTGCATGCATGTCGGCCTTGATCCAAGGCTCATAAAATTGTCATTTAGATATTAACTTATTGACAAATTTTAAGGCCGTTCAAAAGTGGTACTCGGCCCTTACCATCGGGGTGCTGGCGCGCTGGCCCCGGTTGCCGGTCGTGCCGGCCGTGTTACCGAATTTATTGTTCCAGAACTGGTATTCGAGGCCGATGCGCAAACGTTTTTTCGGCTGGCCGACATGGCTGCCCACGTCGTACATCAATTGCATGTCCAGGTTCGTCTCGGCGCCGGTGCCGCTGCCGACCTCGTCGCGGCCCTTGGCGCCGATGAAGTTCAAATAGCCCTCGAACGCCCAGCCTGGCGCCCACCGTTCGGGGATCGGGATGCCCCAGCTGGCCGAGAACATCGGGTGGATGTCGTAGGTGTAGCGTCCGCGTACCTGGGAGATCGGCGGGAACGCGCCGCTCGGCGCATTGCTTTCGTGGACCAGCAGCAGGCCCGTGCTGAGGAAGCCGGGCACGTCCCACATCAGGGCCGGCCCCGCCACCAGCATGCGCTTGCGCGAGTTGTAGCCCACGTCGTTCTTCGTGTTCCAGTCGAAGCCCAGCACGAGCCCCACGCCCTTGACGGCGCCGTAGGCCAGCGGCGCGCCGCGCAGTGCGCCGATATCCAGTGTGTGGCGGTAGACGACGTAGGCCTCCTGCGCGCCCTCGTTCTGCGTCCGCGACGCGGGATCGTTGCGGTCGGACTGCAGCAGGTCGACGTTGACGTAATTCGAGCCGTACTTGTAGCCGCTCGCATGCGTCAGCGCGACGATGTGCTTCTTGATGTCGGACGGATTGAACGGCTCGCGGAAGCGCTGGCCGTAGCGCCAGCTGAGCGCCGTGTCGCTCCAGTCGGCGGCGTGCGCCGACATGCTTACCATCCCGATCAGGAAAGCCACCACATGCGCACGTCGCGTGTTCATGGTCGCATCTTTTCGCAGGTCGTCCAGTTCATGTGCGGCGCCGGGGCGGCCGGGTCGTGGCGGGAAGCCACGTGCAGTTCCACCTCGTGCGTCCGGCCGTCGTCCACCAGCGCGATCGTATTGCCCTGCTGCGCCACCCCGTCCACGTGCAGCAGCGGCTCGTCCGCGCGCCGCACGGCGATCGTGTACTGGCTGCCGCGGTAGCGGTAGTGTAGACGGAAGCCTTCCCAGTTGGTAGGCAGGCGTGGCATCAAGGTCAAGGTTTCGCCGGCTCGCGTCACCCCGAGCAACGATTCGACGATCAACCGGTACATCCCGCCGGCCGAGCCCGCGTACCAGCTTGCCGTCATCACGTAGGGCGCCGTGCGCTCGGCCGGAACGAGCATGCGCGCCAGTGCCCACGCGCGCTCCGTGTCGCCCAGGTGCGCGAACGCCATCGCCGCCCAGATCGCCGCCTGCGTGTCCTGGACGCCGCCGCCGTCGCGCACGAGATGGGCGTCCACCGCCTCCATCGCGATGCGGGCCCGGTCCCGGTCGGCCGCGCCGGACAGCACGGCCCAGCTTTGCGTGGCCGCATCGATGCCGCTCGCGCTGTCGTCGCCATACGCGCGCCGGTACCAGGCGCCTTCCCACGCGTTGCCGTCGAGGTTGTGCGCGAGGACCTGGGCCGCGCTGCGGCACGTCGTGCAGAAGCCGTAGTCGCCGCGGCGGTCGGCGAGTTCCGCGAAGCGGCACAGCACGTCGTACAGGAAGAATCCGAGCCGGACGCTCTCGCCAACGCCACCCGCACCCGGCGGCAGGCCGTGCGGCCCGAACACGAGGGCGCGGCGCAGCGCGCGCACGCAGTGTTCGTAGATGCTGGCCTGTTCCTGCGAACGCTCGGGCAGGTCGCAATACGCCGCCTCGTCCTGCCTGAGCGCGCGGCCTTCGATGAACGGCGCGATCTCGTCCAGCAGTGCGTAGTCGCCCGTCACGCCCACGTAGCGGTGCACCGCGAGCGGCAGCCACAAGGCATCGTCCGGGCAGCGCGTGCGCTTGCCGCGGCCCGTCGGCGGATGCCACCAGTGCTGCACGTCGCCTTCGACGAACTGGTGGCCGGCGAACAGCAGGATGTGGTCGCGCAGCAGTTCCGGACGCACGTGCACGGCCGCCATCGCATCCTGCAACTGGTCGCCGAAACGGTATGCGCCCACCGACTGGTCATGGCTCGTGCGCGC
The DNA here is from genome assembly GCF_030411975.2 of Massilia orientalis. NCBI lineage: Bacteria > Pseudomonadati > Pseudomonadota > Betaproteobacteria > Burkholderiales > Oxalobacteraceae > Massilia > Massilia orientalis. Next base: position 295,354 of record NZ_JASNRB020000004.1, read on the forward strand.
CCACATCCGGCACGCGATCGCCTGCACCATCAGCCAGCCGTTGACGAGGACGTCGAATGCGGGCTCCGGCGTCTCGATGCGGACGGCGCCGAGCGTGTCGTCCCAGAAGTCGCGCACGCGCGCCAGGTCGGCGGCGGCGGTCACGGCGCCGCTGTGGCGCTGGACCATGCCGGTGGCGTCCAGGTTGCGGCGTCCGCCCACGCCCAGCATGAACACGAGTTCCTGTTCTTCTCCCGGCGCCAGGTCGATGACGGTTTGCAGCGCGGCGCACGGATCGAGCGCCGCGCCGCTGCGGCCGGACAAGGTCGTGCGCGCGAGCGCGGCCGGATTGGCGAGGCTGCCGTCGCGGCCGATGAATTCCGCGCGGTCGCAGGTAAACGCCACGTGCTCGGCATCGAGGTGGAAGAACGCGACGCGGCCCGCGAAATCCCCGTTCCACGCGTTGCGGGCAAACAGCGCGCCGCTGACGGGATCCTGCTCCGTCACCACGTGCGGCGCGGCGTCCGCGCGCAGCTCGCCCAGCACCCACTCCACGTAGCCCGTGACGGACAGGCGCCGCGCCGCGGTCCCGTCGTTGCGCAGCTTGAGCACGATGTGTTTCAGCGGCGCGTCCAGCGCCACATACGTCAACAGCTCGCTGTGGATGCCGTGCGCCGCGTGCTCGAACACGCTGTAGCCGAAGCCGTGGCGCGTGACATGGCCGGCGCCGGACGGTGCCGGCAGCGCCGTCGGCGACCAGAACACGCCCGTCTGCTCGTCGCGCAGATAAAACACTTCGCCGCCGCGGCCGGCCACGAGGTCATCGTCCCACGGCGTCAGGCGGAATTCATGGGCATTCTGGTTCCAGCTGTACGCCTGGCCGCTTTCCGAGATCACCGTGCCGAACATCGGGCTCGCCAGCACGTTGACCCAGGGCGTGGGCGTGTGCCGGCCCGGGCCCGTGCGGATGACGTATTCGCGGCCATCGGCCGTAAAGCCGTCGATGTCGCCGTCCGGTACGGCCGGCGCGGTCCCTTCGTCCTGGTCCGGCGCCGCGGTCGGCACGAGCGCCGGCGGCAGCTCGGCCTTGCGCGCGGCCGCGCGGCGCAGCTGCTCGGCGAGGCTGCCCTGGTCGTCCGCCAGGACCACGCGCGCCACGGCCTGCATCAGCATGCGCTCGTCCAGCGACAGCTGCTCGGACGTGCACACGTACACGCCGCCCGCGCCGGGCAGCCGCATGACCTCGTCCTGCAACGCCGCCGGGCCGTCGCACCAGACCACGAGGTTCGCGGCGAGTCCTTTCGCGCGCCACCACGCGTACGCCTGGACCGCCTGGCGCGCGAGATCGAGGTTGGCGGCGTCGCGCAGGTGCAGCAGCACGAGCGGACGGTCGCCCGGAATGCCGAGCGCTTCCAGGTCGGCCCGGCCGTACTGGTTGCGCGCGATGACGGCCGGGTCGGCGCGCAGCGCAGGCTGCGGACACAGCACGCTGCCGGCCAGGCGCGCGTACGACTGGGCGTCCGCCTCGCTCGCGTTCAACTGGCGCAGCATGACCTGGCCGTGCGTCCACGCGAGTTCGGGCACACGGTCGGCCACCTGGCGGTCGCGGTATTTGTCGATCAGGTGCAGCGCGTGGTCGCGCGTCTCGGCCACGCCCAGCACGATGTCGACCGTCGCTTCCTGGTGCGGCGCCAGCGTCAGGATGCGGCGGATCGCCAGCGCCGGATCGGCCACGATGCCGTCCAGGCCGTCCAGCGGCGCGCGTCCCTCCAGCGCGGCGGGATGCGCCCTGCTCCGTCCGCGGCCGATGAAGTGCGCGCGGTCCGTCCCGAACTGGGCCGCGGGTGCGTCCGCGCCGTGCACCGTCATCACGTTCAGCAGCCATGCCTGCCCATGCGTGCACAGGAGAGCATCGCGCTGTGCCAGGATCTCCATCTGCACGGTTGCCGGCGCCGCCTCCGCGTAGCTCGTCAGCTCGATGGTGCGGGTCGTGCCCGTCCGGTTGGCGATGCGCAGGCGGCGCAATTCGACGTCGTCGTCGGGCGCGACGACGATCTCCGTGTGCAGTTCGATGCCGTGGTCGCGCCGGTGGAATGCCGCGCGGCCTTCGGAGAACCGGGCTTCGTCATGCTCGGGCCGCGCCAGCGTGGGCCGCCACGTGTTCGACCACACGGCCCCGCTGTCCACGTCGCGCACGTAGCAGACGTGGCCGCCGTCGCCGGCGGTCGGATCCGCGCGCCAGCGCGTGACGGCCAGGTCGCGCCACGCGCTGTAGCCGGCGCCGCTCGCCGTCACCAGCACGTGGTAGCGGCCGTTGGACAGCAGTTGCACGTCCTGCGGCGCGGCGTCCGGTTGCGTCACCGTGCGCGCCGTCGTGGCGCTGTCGGGCGCGCGCGGGCGCATGTCTTCGACCTCCACGTGCCGCCCCGCACCGGCGCGCGGCACCGGTTCCTGCAGCAGCGGCAACGCGGCCTGGAACTGCGGCTCGGCGGCGAAGCGGCGCTGCATGGGCCGGTCGTGCAACAGGTAGGACAGCGCCAGCAAACCCATGCCCTGGTGGTGCGCCATGAAGGCGCGCACGATCGCATGGGCCTGGCCCGCGGGCCGCCGCGCCGGCGTGTAGTCGACGGCTTCATAGAAACCGTAGCGGCCCGTGAAGCCCAGCTGCGCCATGCGTTCCAGGTTGGCGCAGGCGCGCTCCGGTTCGACCATCAGCGCCAGCAGCGCGGCGTATGGCGCGACGACGAGGTCTTCGCCTGACGCCCGTTGCGTCCCCGTGCCGGGTACGCCGAAGGCGCGGTACTGGTAATGCAGCACGGCGTCCATCGCGTTGTAGCCGGATGCCGCAAAGCCCCACGGCACGTCGCGGCGGCGGCCGTATTCCGCCTGCGCGCGGACGATGCCCCGGTACGTCTGGTCCAGCAACGTGTCGCGGTACGCCGGCATCACCAGCAGCGGCGCCAGGTAGTCGTCCAGCGCGCCGTCCGCGGACAGCAGCACCGGGTGGCCGTACGCGCGGCACGACTGGCGGCCCAGCGCGGTCCAGTGTTCCTGCGGCAGCTGGCCGCGCGCGATGCCGGTGAAGCTGGCCAGGCGGGCATCCGATGCGAGGAGGCGCGTGTCCGCGTCGGCCAGCAAACCGACATCCATGTCCGCGCACGCGCGCGCGGCACGCGCCAGCTGCTCGATCTCCTGCAGGCGCGCCTGCGCGTTCGTACTGCCTTCCGCGACAAGCCCGGCGAGCAGCAGCTGGCGCGTGCGCTCGTCCGGTTCCAGGTCGTCGCCCGGCGCCTTCATGCCGAAGCCGGCCAGCTCGCGCACCGTCGGGATGCGGGTGAGGCTCGAATCGATCACGTATTCCTGCACGACGCGCATCCACGGCGCCATCGCCAGCAGGTCCGCCTGCGCGGCCGCCGTTTGCCGCGCCAGCCTGCCGGCCCAGTCGCGCAACTGCGGATCGGCGTCGTCCGGCACGGCGGCGCACAACGTCTCCGCGTGGCGCGCCAGCGTTTGCAGGCAATCGGCGAGGCCCGGCAACGTGCCCGCATTGCGGCAGCGCTCCGGCGAGAGGTGCAGGCGCAGCGCGGCGATCGCCTCGCGCACGGCGGGCACGGCGTGTTCTTCGACGACGTCCAGCGTGTCGCGGATGCCGTCCAGCGCGCGGCTGGAGGCGATGGGCTCGTCGGCCAGCCGTTCCAGGCCGGCGGCCAGCGTGAGCAGGTGCGCCGCCAGGTTGCCGCTGCCGGTGGCCGACACGGACAGGGGCTCCAGCGTGCGCGTGTCGTACGCGTCGTGGAAATGGCCGCGCTGGCGTTCCAGCCGGCCCATCGTGTCCAGCGCCGCACGCGTGCGCGCCAGCAGGTCGCCCGCAGGCGCGTAGCCGAAGTCCCAGGCCGTCATGTTGGCCAGCAGCGCGAAGCCCATGCTTGCGGGCGACGTGCTGTGCGCGACGACGGGGGCCGGGTGTTCCTGCAAGTGGTCCGGCGGCAGCCAGTTGCTCTCGGCCGTGACGTGGTCCTCGAAGAATGCCCACGTGCGGCGCGCCGTCGTGCGCAGGAACCGGCGCTGCGCCTCCGCCAGGTGCGGTGCATGACGCGCAGCCGGCAGGCTGACCCACCATGCGACCACGGGCGACAGGAACCACAGCAGCAGCAGCGGCGCGGCCGCGAACAGCGCGAGCGGGTTCGCAAAGCTGAGCAGCACGGCGACACCCACCGCGAACGCGGGAGCGAACCACATGTTCTGCCAGTTCGACTCCATGTCCGTGCTGGAGCGCGACAGCGTGGGCGCGCGCCATTCCAGGCGCAGCCGCTTCGACACGAGCATGCGCCACGCGCCGCGCGCGATCGCGTCCACGCTGTAGCTGGCCTCGTGCGGCAGGAAGGCCGTGTCCAGCAGCGCGTGATAGAGGCCGATGCGCGCGTCGTGCGCGCAGTGCCGCAGGTGCGCGCCGGGCGCGACGTCGTGCGGCTTGTCGGCCAGGGCGACGAGCGTGCGCAGCGCGAACGGCACGAAGAACACGGCCAGCACGGCCGCGGTCCAGAACGCGGGCGCCGGCAGCAGCGCCCAACACAGCACCAGCAGGATGCACAACGTGGGCGCGACGAGGCTGCGGCGCAGGTTGTCGAACAGCTTCCAGCGCGCCAGCGGCGGCAGCGGATTCGCTTCGCGGCTGCCGTCCGCCCGCGGCACGCGGTCGCGCAGCCAGCCGGCCAGTTGCCAGTCGCCGCGGATCTGGCGGTGGCGCCGGGCGACGTCGTCGCTGTAGCGCGCCGGGCATGGCGCCACGAGGTGGGCGTCGCCCAGCAGGCCGGCACGCAGGTAGCTGCCTTCCAGCAGGTCGTGCGACAGCACCCGGTCGTCCGGCAGGCGGCCGCGCAGCACGCGGTCGGCCACGGCCAGGTCGTAGATGCCCTGGCCCGCGAACGTGCCTTCGCCGAACAGGTCCTGCTCGATGCCGGATGCGCCGCCGCACAGGCGTTCGTAGCGCGACGCGTGTTCCGGCGGCAGCGCGGCCGTCATGCGCGGCTGCAGCAGGCCGTGACCGGCCACCACGCGCCGGCCCGCGTCATCGAGCACGGGGCGATTGAGCGGATGCGCCATCGCGGCGACGAAAGCGCGGGCGGCGTCGCGCGGCAGGCCGGTGCCGGCGTCCAGCGTGATCACGTAGCGGATCTCGTCCACGCCGTCGACGGGCCCTTCGATCACGGCGAACGGCGCGCGCTCGCCGCGCAGCAGGAACGCATTCAGGTCTTCCAGCTTGCCGCGCTTGCGGTCGCGGCCGATCCACGCGCCCTCGCCGTCGCTCCACGTGCGCTGGCGGTGCAGCAGCAGGAACGGCCGGCACGCTCCATACTTCGCATTCAGCGCGGCGATGCCGGCGCGCGCCTGTTCGATCAGGTCGGCGTCGCCGTACACCTCTTGCCGCGGCGCGTCGGCCAGGTCGGTCAGGAGGCAGAAGCGCAGGTGCGGGTCGCGGTTGGCGAGATAATGCACTTCCAGCGACTCGACGAGGGCCGCCACGTTGTCGCGGCCGTACAGCAGCGCGGGCACGACGACGATGGCGCGCGCGTCTAGCGGGATGCCCGCGCCGACATCCATGCGCGGCAGCGGCGCCGGCGCGACGAGCCGCGCGGCCATCAGGTCGACGAGGGCCAGCGCCAGCCGGCTCGCACCGAGCGCGCCCAGCAGGCCGATCGCGACGAGCAGCGCCGGGCCGGCGCCATCCTGCGCCGCGTGGACGGCGGCCGCCCCCGCGAACAGTGCGGTGCACGCGCCGACGGCGCCCAGATAGGCCGGCAGCGCGCGCACGCGGCCGGGGCGCAGGTTCAGCCGCTGCTTCAGTTGCGGCAACCCGTCGCAGGCCAGGTAAAAGCCGACGTGGCGCCGGCGCGCGTCATGCCCTTCGGCCGCCAGCGCCAGCGCTTCCGTCGCCACCTCGATCTCGCGGCGGCCGGCGGCGCGCGCGAGGCGCCCGACCACGTGGCGGTAATGGTCGCGCGTGGCGCCGTCCATGCGGCCGTAGACGCCGGCCGGGTCGCCGCGCAGCGCCTGCTCGACGGCGCTCATCGTCTCGGCGAATTCGCGCCAGTCCATGCTGCCCAGCAGGCGCAGGCTGGCGATGGAGTTCGCGACCGAGACGTCGTCCGCGGCCTGCTGCGTGACGTCGGCCTGCATCGCCTGGTCGAGCGTGCGGCCCTCGTCCGCGAGGCGTGTGGCGATCCATTGCAAGGCCTGGGTGAGCGGGCCGCCGCGGCCCTGCAGCCGGCGCGCGAGTTCGGCCACGAAGCCGGAACTCATCGGCTGCACGTCGCGCACCATGTCGGCCACGACGAGGATCAGGTCACCGGGCCGCTGCTCGGCCCGCGCCGTCATGCGGTCGGCCCAGCGGTTGGCCTGCACGCGCTGGCGCCGGGTGTCCGCCTGGCGCACGGCGAGGCGGCGCAGGTTCTCGATGAGCACGAGGCGCAGCATGGCTGGCAGCGCCGCAAGTTCCGCCAGCGCCAGCGGCGCGCCTTCCTGGTAGGCGGCGACGAAGCGCGCGAGGCTTTCCGCGTCCAGCCGGCCGTCGCCATGCGCGATCACGTCCAGCGCCAGCTGGTACACGCGCGGATTGCCCCGCGCATCGGCATCCTGCAGGCAGGGCAGCGCGCAGCAATCGTCGTCGGGGAGGTGGCGGCGCGCGAGGCGGACGTGGTCGTCGATCAGCCAGGCATGGTCGAGCAGCGCGTCGGCCGCCGGCGGCAGGCGCACGCCGGCGCGCGCGGCGCGCGCAAGGCCGGCGCAGGCATCGGCGATGACGGCGGCATTGTCGTCCAGGCGGTCCAGCAGGCGGTCGCTGCCCGGCGCGTCGGCCAGTTGATGGCGCGCGGCGAGGCGGCGGCCGTGGACGGCCATCTGGGCGGCGGAAAACAGTTCGGCGCGCAGCGGGGCGTCGTCATCGGCGACCCCGGCTGCGGGCGGCAGCACTTTTTCTTCTTTCAACAGGAACCTCGTGGTGGCGTGCGCAACCGACCGCCGGCTGACGCGGGACGCGACCATTCGGATGAAGCGTGAGACGAGGGCGCACGGCTGCCGCCATGCTAAGCAATCAGGTGCCGGGGAACTGTGCGTTAGCGAACGCTCATTGACGATCGGTATGTTTTACGCCAGCGCGAGCCCGCCCACGAGGGTCCACGCCTGCACATGCCCCGCGCGGCGCAGGCACAGGGCGGCCTTCGCGCTACGGTTCCCACTGCGGCAGACGAACACGATCGGCCGGGCCGGATCGGACAGCCATGCCGGCAGGTGCTCGGCAAGGCGCGACAGCGGCACGTGGTGCGCCGCGCGGCCGTGCAAGGTGATTGCGCCGGCCGCCGCTTCGCCGGTTTCGCGCACGTCGACGAGCAGCGCGTCCGCGTGGCGGCGCAGGAACACGTCCAGCGCGTCGGGATGCAGCTGGCCCGGCGCGCCGGCATCGCGCAACGCATTCACCGTCGCGCAGGCCAGGCCGTCGACATCGGTGCCGTGGCAGATCACGGCGCCGTCATGCGCGATCTGCGCCAGGCGGGTCGCATCGATGGCGCCGAAGACCTGGCGCACGGCCGTGCGCGGCAAGCGGCCTTCTTGCGCCTCGCCCAGCAGCCAGCCGTCCGGCAGGCGGGCCAGCACGGCGCCGCCGATGGGCATGCAGGGCGCATGGCTGCCGTCGTCCAGCGCGACGGTGGCGCACTCCGCCGCGTCGAAGTCGGCCAGGCGCAGGCCCGCGTCGCGCGCCAGCGCGGCGATGCGTTCGACCTGTCCGGGCGGCGGATCGAGCGCGACGCAGGTTTCACCATCGAACACGATCCAGCCATGCCGCCCGTCGCCGCTGACCTGCATCACGCCGGGATGCCCACCGCTCAGCGGCGACGTGCGCAACGCCTCGCCGCAGCGGCGGATGCGCGCGCAGGCGGCGTCGACGAAGGCATCGTCCGCGAGCGGCCCGATCGACAGGCGCACGGCGCCGCCGCTGCGCCACAGGGGCAGTCCCATCGCATCGAGGACGTAGCTGGGCGCGGCCTTGGCGGCGGAACAGGCCGAGCCCGCGCTGACGCGCACGCCGGCCGCGTCGAACAGGTCGAGCAGGTCCTTGCTGGAGACGCCGGGCACGGCGACATTCAGCGTGGTCGGCAGGGTGTGTTCGAACGGCGCGTTGAAGACGATGCCGGGAAACGCGTCGCGCAACGCGGCCGCGAGCCGGTCGCGCATGGCCGCCAGCTCGGCGTGTGTGCGGAACGTCGTGCCCTCTTCCAGTGCGGCCAGCACGGCGCCGAGCGCGGCGATGCCGGCCATGTTTTCCGTGCCGGAGCGCTGGCCGCCTTCCTGGCCGCCGCCGATCATCAGCGGCGTGTAGGGCGCGCCGTCGCGCACGTACAGGATGCCGATGCCTTTCGGCGCGTGCAGCTTGTGACCGGAGAACGGCGCGTAGTCGATGCGCGTGTTCGCCAGGTCGAGCGGCAGCTTGCCCAGCGCCTGCACGCAGTCGACCATCCAGCAGGCTTTCGATCCGCTCGCGCGCAGCACGCGCGCGATGCCGTCCAGGTCCGAGATGGCGCCCGTCTCGTTGTTGGCCGCCATCGTGCAGACCATGGCCGCGCGCGGCGCCAGGTCGCGCAGCACGTCCAGGCGGTGGCGTCCTGCGGCGTCGACGGGCAGCGGCTGCAAGGTGAGCCCCGTGCCGAGCAGGCGGTTCCAGTGCGCGAGGCTTTCCGACACGGCCTTGTGTTCGGTGGCGCCGTAGACCAGCAGGTCGCCGCAGTCTTCCCCGGCCGCGCGGCGCTCGCGCACGGCGACGAGCGCCGACAGCACGGCGGTCTGGATTCCTTCCGTGGCTCCGCTCGTGAACAGCACGCGTCCCGGCCCGGCACCGAGCACGCGGCGGGCGCGCGCACGGGTCGTGTCGAGGATGCGTTTGGCGCGCAGGCCGGTGGCGTGGCTGCTGCTCGGATTGCCGAACGAGGCCTCCATCGCCTCGACCGCGGCGGCGATTGCGGAAGGCAGGACCGGCGAAGTGGCGTTTGCGTCGAGGTAGAGGTCGGAGGCCATAAAATAATTGCTAAAAGTCCAAAAATAAATGCGCCAGCAGCGCGATTGTTGAGTAATATGTTACGGTTAGGTGCCGAAAATGACGTACTAAAGAATCTTTGATTTTTCCTGCGCTGAAGAACGAACATTCTAGAGACCGTGCGATGGACAAGATGAATTCACTCGACAAATACGACTGCGCGATCCTGGCCGCCCTGCAGGCCGACGCCACGCTGTCGATTTCCGGCCTGAGCGAAAAGGTCGGGCTCTCCAGCACCCCCTGCTGGAAACGCGTCAAACGCCTGGAGGAAGAGGGATACATCGAGAGCCGGGTCAGCATCGTCAACCGGCACAAGGTCGGCCTGCCCGTGACGGTATTCGTCAGCGTGCGCACCAACGAGCACGACGAAAAATGGCTGGAGCGCTTCGCCTCCGCCGTCATCGCGCTGCCGGAAGTCCTGGAATTCCACCGCATGAGCGGCGACGTCGACTACCTGCTCAAGGTCGTCACGACCGACATCGACGGCTACGACCGTTTCTACAAAAAGCTGATCCGCACCGCGCAGCTGTCCGGCGTCTCCTCCGCGTTCTCGATGGAGCAGATCAAGTGCACCACCGCGCTGCCGCTGGAACTGATCACGCACGGGCTGCCCGCCTGAAGTTTGCTCATCGCGCCGATCATGCGATGATGGCGGCCGTTGAATAACAACGGAGACAACGGAATGGCATCAACCATCAAGACCCTGGCGCTGGCGGCGATCCTGCTCGCGACCGGGACCACCGCGCTCGCCCAGGACCAGGTCGTGCGCATCGGCGTGAGCGGCCCGCTGTCGGGTTCCAACGCCTTCGCCGGCAAGGACGACGAGAACGGCGTGCGCCTCGCGGTCGAGGAACTCAACGCGCAAAAGCTCAAGGTGGGCGGCAAGACGCTGAAATTCGAACTGCTGTCGGAAGACGACCAGGGCGACCCGAAAGCCGGCGTGAGCGTGGCGCAGAAGTTCGCCGACGCCGGCGTCAAGTTCGTGCTCGGCCCGTACAACTCGGGCGTGGCGATCCCCGCCTCGCGCGTCTACAACGATGCCGGCATCCTGATGTCGACCGTGGGCACGAGCCCCAAGATCACGCAGGCGCGCTACCCGAACGTGTTCCGCATCGTCGCCAGCGATGCCCAGGTGGGCGCATCGATGGCGTCGTACGCCGCCAGGGAACTCAAGATCAAGACGGTGGGCGTGATCGACGACCGCACCGCGTTCGGCCAGGGCATCGCCGACGAATTCGCGAAGCAGGCGCGCGCCTCGGGCGTGACCGTCGTCGGCCGCGAATTCACCAACGACAAGGCGAGCGATTTCTCCGCCATCCTGACCGCGTTCCGCGCGAAGAAAGTGGACGCCATCTTCTTCGGCGGCTATGCGCCGCAGGGCGCCCCGATGGCGCGCCAGATGAAGCAGCTGGGCATGGCGAACGTGCGCCTGCTGGGCGGCGACACGCTGTGCAGCCCCGAGATGGCCAAGCTGGGCGGCGATGCCGTCGGCGAGAACGTGATGTGCGCGCAGGCCGGCGCGACGCTCGACAAGCAGGCCAACGGCCCCGCGTTCAAGGCGCGATACAAACAGCGCTACCAGCGCGACCCGGACGTGTACGCGCCCGCGTTCTACGACCAGACCATGTTCATCGCCCGCGCCATGCAGGCCGCGAACACGACGGACGCCGCGGCCGTCGGCAAGCAGCTGCACACGATGAGCTACCAGGGCGTGGCCGGCACGTACGGCTACGATGCGAGCGGCAACCTGAAGAAGACGGCCGTCACGGTCTACACGTTCAAGGGCGGGCAACTGGCGCCGCTGGCCAATTATTAAAGATCGCCCGTAAAGACTGGGCCTCGGGCGGTGCCGGGAGTATCCTTGGCGCCGCTTCCTTTACATCGTTCAAACATCATGAAACAGACCCTTACCCTGGGCACCCTCGCCGCCGCCTGCCTCATCGCCTGCGCGCCGGCCCTCGCCGCCGACACCGCGGCCAAGCCCACGGCCGGCGCCACGAACGCCAGCGCCGCATCGAAACAGCTGAACAAACTGGCCGACGACTACTGGGACGCCGAAGCGCGCTTCGATCCCGTCGCCGCCGGCGAAAGCGGCGACAACCGCTTCCCCGACCAGATCGGCATGACGATCGCACCGAAGAACATCGCCCACCAGTACGCGTTGTACAAGGGCTACCTGAAACGCCTGCACGCGATCCCGCGCGACGGCTTGTCCCAGCGCGACCAGACGAGCTACGACATCCTCGACTACGAACTCAAGACCGCGCTGCGCTTCGAGCCGTTCCCCGAGTACCTGCTGCCGCTGGACCAGATGGACGCGCTGCCGATCACGCTCGCGAACTACAGCAGCGGCCAGCAGGCGCAGTCGCTGGTCACCGTGAAGGATTACCAGGCCTACCTGAGCCGCCTGAACCAGCTCGGTCCGTGGATCGACCAGGCCATCGCCAACATGCGCGAAGGGATAAAGCGCGGGATCGTGCAGCCGAAGGCGATCATGGAATCCGCCCTGCCCCAGTTCAAGCAGCTGGTCGCCGCCAAGGCCGAGGACAGCATCTATTACTCGCCCGTGAAGAACTTCCCGGCCGCGTTTTCGGATGCCGACAGGAAGAAGCTGACGGCCGCGTATCGCAGCACCATAGCCGGCAAGCTGAATCCCTCATTGAAGCGCCTGGCCGACTTCATCGAGCACGACTACCTGCCGGCCTGCCGCACGAGCACGGGCTGGAGCGCGCTGCCGCAGGGGATGGACTGGTATCTCGCGCGCGTCGCGAGCCAGACGACGACCGACCTGCAGCCGGAACACATCCACCAGATCGGCTTGCGGGAAGTCGCGCGCATCCAGGGCGAGTTCGCGCGCATCGGTCCGAAGATGGGCTACGACGGCCCGCCGGCCGGCCTGCCGGTGTGGGTGTCGGAGCAGGCGAAGTACAAGCCGTTCAAGACCGAGGGCGAGATCATCGACGTCTACCGCCACCTGAACACGGTGCTGCAGGCGAAGCTGCCGGCGCTGTTCTCGCTGCGGCCGAAGACGCCGCTCGACCTGCGCCTGGAACCGGAACTGTCGCGCGCGACCGCGTCCGACCACTACACGCCGCCGGCCGTGGACGGCTCGCGTCCGGGCGTGTTCTGGTCCGTCGTGAACGACCCGAAGCAGTACGGCAGCACGGGCATGGTCACGCTATTCCTGCACGAGGGCCAGCCGGGTCACCACTTCCACATCGCGCTGATGCAGGAACTGGGCCTGCCGAACTTCCGCAAGTTCGGCGGCAACAACGCGTTCACGGAAGGCTGGGCGCTGTACGCCGAGACGCTGGGCAAGGAGATGGGCCTGTTCGACAAGCCCGAGGATTACTTCGGCCACCTGAACGACGAAATGCTGCGCGCCGTGCGCCTCGTCGTCGACACGGGCATGCACGCGAAGGGCTGGACGCGCGAGCAGTCGATCCAGTACATGCGCGAGACGCTGGGCTACACGGAAGCGGACGCGCGCAATGCGACGGAACGCTACATGGCGTGGCCGGCGCAGGCGCTGGGCTACAAGATCGGCGCGCTGAAGATCCAGGAACTGCGCGCCCGCGCGGAAAAGGAACTCGGCCCGAAATTCAGCCTGCCGAAGTTCCACGAGATCGTGCTGGGCGAAGGCACGCTGCCGCTGGCGCTGCTGGAAAAGAAGGTCGATCGCTGGATCGCCGAGAGCAAGTAATCATCCGAACGTGACGGCGACGGCCAATCCGCCCAGCCGTTGCGAGCGCCGCACCGCGACCCGTGCGCCATGCACGGCCGCGATGCGGCGCACGATCGACCATCCGAGTCCGCTGCCGGCCGCGCCGTTGCCGGCCACGCGATAAAACCGTTCGCCGAGCCGCGCCAGGTCGGCGTCGGCCAGGCCCGCGCCGCCATCCTCGACGTCGAGCACGACCTCATCCCCTTCCCGATGCAGACACACGCCGATGGCGGCCCCCGGCGGCGCATAACGCACCGCGTTGTCGACCAGGTTGCGGACCAGGACCGCCAGCAGCAGCGCATTCCCGCGCACGACGTACGTCCCCTGCGCATCCAGCTCGAGCCGCTGCGCCTTCGCCAGCGCGGCCGGCGCCAGCTCGGCCATCACGCCGCGCGTGACGCCCCCCAGTTCAACGCCGGCCATCTCGGGCGCCTGCGCGGACTCGACGCGGGCCAGCGTCAGCAGCTGGTCGATCAGGCGCGCCGCGCGGTCGCAGCCGGCGAGCAGCCCGTCCAGCGCGTGCGCGCGGGTCGCATCGTCCGTCGCGGCCTGCGCCACCTGCGCCTGCATGCGGATGGCCGCGACCGGCGTGCGCAACTCGTGCGCCGCGTCCGCCGTGAAGCGCCGCTCGTTCGCCAGCAGGTCGGCGATGCGTCCGAGCAGACCGTTGAGCGACGCGGCGAGCGGCAGCATTTCCGCGCTCATGCCATCGAGCGCGACGGGATCCAGCGCGTCCGGACGGCGCGCCGCCAGCGTGCGTCCCATCCGGCGCAACGGCGCGAGGCCGCGCCGCACGGTCCACCACGTCGCGAGCCCCAGCACGGGCAGCGCGAGCGCGAGCGGCCACGACACGCCGCGCAGCACCGCGGCCAGGATCTCGCCGCGCGCATCGAGCCGCTCGCCGACGTACACCTGGCGTCGGCGCGCGGGATCGTAGGCGGCGAACACGCGCCAGCGCGCGCCCGGCGCATCGACGAACGCGAAGCCGCCGCGCCGCGCGGCGGGACCGAACGGCAGCGCGGGCGCGTTGGCGGAACGCAGGACGAGGCGGCCATCGCGCCACACCTGGAAGGCCACGCGCGGCGCGTAGCGATGGAGGATCGGCGCGTCGGGCGCCGCGACGTCCTCGTCGGCATCCGCGTCCTGCACGAGCAGCAGCGATGCCGACTGCGCGAGGTGCGCGTCGAGCAGTTCGTCCAGTTCGTGGCGCGTGTCGGACAGGGTCAGCGCGAGCGTCGCGGCCCACAGCGCCGCGAGCACGCCGAACATCAGCCCGAGCAGGCGGACCTGCAGCGAGGCGCCGCGACTCATGGCGCAGCGGAATCGCGCAGCACGTAGCCGACGCCGCGGATCGTCTGGATCAACGTGCTCCCCAGCTTGCGCCGCAGGTTGTGGACGTGCACCTCGACGGCGTTGCTCTCCACTTCCTGGCCCCAGCTGTACAGGTGCTGTTCCAGCTGTTCGCGCGTCAGCACGCGGTTGGTATTCAGCATCAGCGCATGCAGCAGGTCGAATTCGCGCGTCGACAGCGTCACCGTCGTACCGTCCTTGCGCACGGTGCGGGCGGCGGGATCGAGTTCGACGTCGCCCGCGCGCAGGCGGTCGCGCGGCTGTCCATGCGCGCGCCGCACGAGGGCGCGCAGGCGCGCGGCCAGTTCGTGGAGGTCGACGGGCTTGACCACGTAGTCGTCGGCGCCAGCGTCGAGGCCGCGGATGCGGTCCGGCACGGCGTCGCGCGCGGTCAGCACGAGCACGGGCGTGGCCAGCCCGGCGGCGCGCACGGCCGCCAGCACGTCCATGCCATCCCGGCGCGGCAGGCCCAGGTCGAGCACGGCCGCCGCGTAGTCCTGCGCGCGCAGTTCGCGCTCGGCCGCATCGCCGCTCTGCACCCAGTCGACCTGGAAGCCGAGCTGGCGCAGCCCGGCGCGCAGGCCGTCGCCGAGCAGGGGATCGTCTTCCGCGAGAAGGATGTGCATGCGCTCATTCTCCCACGCGGCGGGTCAGTCGTCACCGTCTTCGCCATGGGCCTCGGCCACCGCGACGGCGCCCAGGCCAGCGGCCGGATGGCTCAGCTGCCAGCCCCAGAACCCGAGCACGGCTGCCAGCAGCACGATGCCGACACCGCGCCGGGGCGTGGCGATGCCGTCGGCGGGCGCACCGCGCTTGCGGCCGCTGAACATGGCCGCGACGAGATTCTCGCGGTGCAGCCAGCCCGACACGACGACCGCCGCCACGTGCAGCCCGACGAGGCCCAGCATCAGGTTCGCCAGCACTTCGTGCAGATCTTCGTACGCGTCGCCCAGCGTGTACGTCGCCAGGCCGGCGGCGGCGGCCGTCACGGCCAGCGCCAGCAGGGCCACGATCGCAAGGCCGCCGGCGGGATTGTGGCCGAGGTAGTGCTGCGGCTGGCCGCGTACGAGGCCGCCGAGATAGCGCATGGCGGCGCGCGGCCCGCGCACGAAATCGCCGAAGCGGGCGTGGCGCGTGCCGACGAGGCCCCACGCGACGCGCAGGACGGCCAGCGCCAGCACGGTGCAGCCGAGGGTCACGTGCACCAGCATCCAGCGCTCGTGGCCGGCCGTCAGCCAGGCGCCGGCGAAGCTGGCCGCCAGCAGCCAGTGGAATATGCGGACCGGCAGGTCCCACACAAGAACGTTTTTCATGCTTGCCTCCTGATCGATGGGCCGGACATCTCCCGACCCTCATCATCGGCAAGCCTGCTTAAGGTTTTCTTATCGCCTCATTTGGAGGGCACGATCCGCCACACGACGCCGCCGCCGTCGTCCACGACGAGCAGCGCGCCATCCGCCGCCACCGTCACGGCCGCCGGACGGCCCCACACGTCGCGGTCGGACAGCACCATGCCGGTCATGAAGTCCTGGTACTGGCCCGTCGGCGCGCCGTTCTTCATCATCACGCGCACGACCTTGTAGCCGGTGCGGATGCCGCGGTTCCACGAGCCGTGCAGCGCCAGGAAGATGTCGCCGTCGTACTCTTTCGGGAACGCGTGCTTCGCGCCCGCCGGGGCGTGGTACACGGTCATGCCCAGCGGCGCGGAGTGCGCCTGGATCAGCGTGTCGGGCACGGTGATCTTGTCCTTCAGGTCCGGACGGACGCCCTTCAGGCGCGGGTCTTCGTGCGTGCCCAGGTAGTACCACGGCCAGCCGTAGAAGCCGCCGCGCTTCACGCGCGTGACGTAGTCCGGCGGCAGGTTGTCGCCCAGTTCGTCGCGCTCGTTGACGCTGCAATACAGGTCGCCCGTATCCGGATGCACGAACATGCCGACGCAGTTGCGCAGGCCGTTCGCGTAGTTGCGGCGGTTCTTGCCGTCCGGGTCGAACGCGAGCACGGTGGCGCGGTCGGTCTCCTGGTTCCACGCGCCGCCCAGGCCGTGCGCGGCTTCCCATTGCGCGAGCGGCTGCGGCGGCGTGGCGCCGATGCCTTCGCCGACGTTGGTGGCCGAGCCGACCGACACGAACAGGGTTTTACCGTCCTGCGAGAACGCGAGCGAGCGCGTGATGTGGTTGCCCAGGCCGTCGACGATCTTCTCGACGATGGTTTCGGGCTTGCCCTTCGCCTTCAGGTCGCCTGCCGCATACGGGAAGCGCACGACGGAATTCGCGTTGGCCACGTACAGGTATGTCGGATTCGCGGCCGGCCACAGCGCGAGGCCGTACGGGCGCGACAGGTCCGTTGCGAACACGCTGTCCGTGCCCGCCTTGGCGCCATCGGCCGACAGGCGCAGGATGCGGACTTCGCCCTTGCCCGAATCGGCCAGGATGATGTCGCCGTTCGGCGCGCGCAGCGCGTAGCGCGCCTTGCCCGTGTCGGCCAGCACGCCGACCTTGAAGCCTTGCGGCACGGCCGGCAGCGCGCCGTCCGGACGCTTCGCGAGCTTGGGCCCATTGCCCGCGCTCTCGCTGGCAAACGGTGCGACGAGCTGGTCGACCGTGATGTGGTGCACGTCGCCCGGCTTGTCGTCGGTCCAGGCGCCGGCGCGCGCGCCCGCCGCGGCGGCGGTTTTCGGAGCGGCCGATTTGCCGCTTTGCGCCGCCAGGTAATCGATCACCGCGCCGCGCGCCTTCGCATCCGCGATCCCGATCGGCATCGCGGTCCCCGGCACATCCCTGGTCGGGTCGCGCAGGAAGACGTCGAGCTCCGCGCGCGTCCACGTCTTGCCGGCCGCGCCGGCCTTCGACAGCGCATCCGTGTAGTTGTAGCCCGGTGCCGAACCGGCCTTGCGGCCCACGACGTTGAACAGCGGCGGTCCCGCGCGCGAACCCATGGCGGCATCGGCCGTGTGGCAGCTGGCGCAGTTCTGTTCGAAATAGGTCTGGCCCGCGGATGGTGCGGCCGACACACCCGATGCGGCACCCAGCAGCGCCAGCGTGGCGGCGATCTTGTAGTTCATTTTTTCTCCCCCAGGTAAATCAGTCGATCATGAAGACCGGATAACGGCGCCACTCGGGCTCGCGCCAGCGCGCGCAGTTGGCGAAGATGAAGTCGAGCACCGCGCCCTGGTCCTTCAGCAGGTCCGGATTGGCGGCCTTCCACGCGCCGAACTTCGCGGCCAGTTCCGGCTCGGCGGCCAGCAGGCGCTCGGCCTCGTCCTCGAACACGTAGTCCGAATAGGCTTCCTTCTTTTCCAGCACGCTGTTGAAGAAGCCCCAGCGGAAGAAGCTGTCGTGGGCCTGCGGCTCCAGCGTCTCGACGGCGTAGCGGGCCTGGTCCTGGTCGAGCGGGACGAGGTAGTCGCCGGCGCGGATGACGACCGTCTCGCGCACGCGCTCCAGCTGCACGTCGTCGTGGAACATATGGCCTTCGTACGCGTGCGGCCGCGTCGTCAGGGCCGCGATGCGGTACACGGAGACTTCCTGCGTGCGCTCGGCGTCCACGCGCTCCAGCCTGACGCCGTTCCAGCGCAGGCGCTCGATCGCTTCGCGCCATTGCTGCGGCACGACGTACGCCGTCGGTGCCGACACGACGACGTCGGCCGGGAAGCGGTTGTAGTGCGCGATGTCGCGCTCGAACGGCTCGTTGCGGTCGTAGTACAGGCGTTGGTAGTCGCCCAGCACGCTGGCCTTGTACTTCGCCGCATAACCCTTGAAGCGGAACGTGGACGGATTCGCCTCGTCCATCGCCCAGTGCACGGGCCATTCGCGGCGCGTGCGGCCGGACGCGCGGGTGGCGCGGCGCATCTGCACGATCCTGGTACCGTGGGCGACGGTGAAGTCCAGCGCCGTCTCGACGAGCGCGCGCATCGAGTGGTAGCGGTCGGCGAACGGTTTCAGCATGTGCGTCTCGGGCATGAAGCCGATCGTGTCGTGCAGCGCCGCATAGCCCGTCGAGAAGCGCGCCGTCTCGAGGAAGTCGGCGATCCCGTCATCCGGGCTGTCCTTGAGAGGGTTCACGTACGGGCACGTGGGCCAGCCGCGCCTGTCCATTTCCGCGTACAGCGCGGGCAGCATCTCGTCGCGCAGGAAGACGCCGAGGTCGCCGCCCAGCTTGTCGGCCTGGGTCGGGATCAAGGTCATCGTGTAGCTGTAGTCGGCGCCGTTGGACGTGTGCGTATCGACCATCACGTCCGGATCCCATTCCGTGAACAGTTTATTGAACGTCTGTGCCGTCAGGGTGTCGCACTTAACGAAGTCGCGGTTCAGGTCGAGGTGGCGGCTGTTGCCGCGAAAGCCGAACGACTCCGGGCCGTCCTGGTTCACGCGCGACGTATCGGCGCGGTTGAACGCGCCGTCCACGTTGTACAGCGGGACGAACAGGAACACGGTCCTGCCCAGCGCCGCGAGGCGGTCCGGCTGCTGGCACAGGTCGCGCACGAGCGCCATGCACGCATCGACGCCTTCCGGTTCGCCCGGATGGATGCCGTTGTTGTTGAAGAAGACGGGGCGGCCCGCGGCCTTGATCTGCGCGCGGTCGAACACGCCGTCGGCCGAGATCACGCCGGCGTGGATCGGCACGCCCGCGTCGGAGGTCCCGACCACGGAAAAACGCAGCACCTGGGGGTATTGGTGCGCGAGGTTGTCGTACCAGGCGATGCAATCGGACCAGGTCGTGGTCTGATTCTGGTTGCCCTTCTCGAAAGGCGTCTGCAATGCGTTGAGCATGGTGGTGGTTTGCTAGCGAATGGTAGATCGAGGTCGCTACTCTACCCCAGAAGACTGCTTTCAGGCAGTCGCCACGTCGCTGAGCGGGAGGGTGATGGCGACGAGGGTGCCTTCGCCGGGGCGCGACTGCACGTGGATGCTGCCGCCGAGGGCGAACACGCGCTCGCGCATGCCGATGATGCCGATGCCTTCCGACGCGACGGCCGGATCGAAGCCTTCGCCGTCGTCCTGCACTTCGATGTGCAGCGCGCCGTCCTCGTCGGACAGGGCGAGACTCACGCGCGCGAAGCCGGCCTGCGAGTGCTTCATGATGTTCGACAGCGCTTCCTGCACGATGCGGTAGGCGGAGATGGCGAGTTCGTTGCCGATCTTCGAGAAATCGCCCTGGGATTCGAATTCGAAGTGCACGCCGGAGCTGCTGCGGTAGTGGCTGACCATCTCCTCGACGGCGCCGTGCAGGCCCAGCATGTCCAGCACTTCCGGACGCAGGCGGCGCACGAGCCGGCGGCCGTTCGCGTACAGGTCCAGCGCCAGCTTGGTGATGGCCTGCGCCTTGGCGCGGATCTGGTCGATCTCGTCGCCCGGCGTGACCTTGGCCGCGAGCTGCTGGATCGTCTGCGATTCCAGGCGCACGGCGATCAGGGACGCGTTCAACTCGTCGTGGATCTCGACGGCGATGCTCTTGCGTTCTTCCTCGATGATGCTGTTGACCTTCTGGATCAGCTTGCGCTTGTCGGCGTCGGCGCGCAGCGCCTCGTTGCGCGACGCGAGCAGGTCGCGCGTGCGCTCGGCCACCTTGTTTTCCAGGTCCTGCTTGGACTGGTCCAGCGCCACCGACATCTCGCCGATCGACGCCTGCAGTTCGCCCACCTCGCCGCCCGTCGTGACGGGCAGCTGCACGCGGTAGTTGCCGCCGCGGATGCGCCGCAGCACGGAAATCGCCTCGCGCAGCGGGACCGTGAGGCTGCGCGCGAGGATGTACGCGAGCGCGCCGCTCGCGGCCAGCGCCAGCGCGGCCATCGCCAGCTCGACGCGGAAGCGGTGCAGCTGCTTGGCCAGCATGTTCGTGGGCGACATCGTGACGCGCACGAGGCCCACGACTTCCGTCGTCAAGGTCGGCGGGCGGGTGTCGCTGGAGGCCGACACGTGCGGCGTGCCGTTGTCCGAGAACAGGTTGATCCAGACGACCTGCTTGCGGATCGGCGCCTCGAACGAGCGGCCCTCCGCCTCGATCGGGTGCTCGGACAGGGCGAACACCGTATTCTGGCCGTTCATGTCGACTACGTCGATGCGGTACACGCTGCTGTCCGACTGCACGAGGCCGTTGATGGTCAGGCGCAGGTCGGACAGGTTGCCCGAGATGACGTTGTATTCGCTGGTCTCCGCGAGCGCGCGCGCGAGGATGCGGCCGCGTTCCGCCAGTTCCTCGTCGACCTGGGCGCGGTGCGCGTACCACGAATACCAGACGAAGGACGTGAACAGCAGGGTCACGGGCAGCATGGTGATGAAGGCCATGCGCAGGCCGATGCTCCAGCCGCGCCAGAACTGCAGCGCGCCGGGGCGCAGCTTCGCGGGTCGCAAGGTGGCGGAGCGCAGCTTGGCGGCGCGCAGCGAGGCGTCACGGAGGGCGGCGGGGCGTTTCATGGCTGGCGTGCCGGCGCGGGCCGGGCAAAGTTGCGTACGTTGTCCGGCACCTCGACGTCGAGCGAGCGCGCGACGCCCTCGTTGACGATGGTGTGGAAATAGCGCGGGAACTGGGGTGGCGGCAGTTCGCCGCCGGCCACGTAGCTGGCCACGATCTCGGCCACCTGGGCGTTGATGTCCTCGACCTCGGAATACGTCGTCGCCAGCGCGCCGGCCTTGACCATGTCGGCCGAAAAGCCGATCACGCCCTGCTTCTTGCGGTAGGCCGAGAGCAGGATGTTACGGAAGTTTTCCGTGTTGTAGACGGCGCTGTCGGGCAGCGCCAGCAGCACGTCGGTCTGCGCGATCTGGCCCAGCAGGCGGTTGATGCCCTCGTCCGAATCGCCCTCCAGCACGTTCACGTGTTCGCCCTCCAGCAGCGGCTTGAGGAAGGCCGTGTCCGGACCGAGGATGGCGGCCACGCGCACGGGACGCCGGTACAGCAGGGCCACGAGGCGCAGCTGGTCGACCGGCGCCGGTTCCGCGTACACGGCCGTGAACATGGCGGCGCGCGCGGGCGGCAGCGTGCCGAGGATGGAGCGCACGACCTGGCTCGACGTGAACGTGGAGACGACGACGCAGTCGCAGCGGCGCTGCGCCACCTCGCGCAGCGCGGCCGGACCGACGGTCACGTACAGCATGCGCCGGTGCTGGGCCAGTTCGGTGCGGAACACGGCGAACACGGGCACGAGCCGACGCGTGATGTCGTCCACGATGCGGCGCGTGATGGCGCTGTCGTCCGTCGTGACGACCTGGAAGCGGTAGCCCTGCACGGGTTCCGGCTTGATGTCGCGGGTGGCGAAGGCGTGCGCGGACGTCGTCGACATCAGGGCGGCCAGCGACAGCACCACATTGGGTCCCTGCCTGCGCAGGGACGACGTGCGGACGCAGGCACCGCCGTTCCCGCGCAGGCGGGAACCCAAGTTTGCAAACCGGAGCACGGACGACAACACGGCAACGAAACGGGTCAGGGCTCGATCAAGCCATGCTTGACGGCGAGCTTGGTGATGTACGCCTGCCGGTGCACGCCGAGCTTCTCCTTCACGGACTGGCTGATGTTGCTGATGGTCTTGGTCGACAGGTTGAGGCGCTCGGCGATCTCCATATTGGTCAGGCCCTCGGCCATCAATTTGAAGATCTCGAGGCTGCGCTCGTCCAGCTGCGACTGCGGCGAGACGTCGCCGCGCACGGCCAAGCTGGCCAGGCGCTCCGCGATCTGCGGCAGGAAATACAGCTTGCCCGCGTGCGCGTGGCGCACGGCGTCGGCCAGGTCGGCCGGGTCGCAATCCTTGGTCACGAAGGCGTGCGCGCCCAGGCGGTAGGTTTCCTTGATCAGGCTGTCCTGGTCGAACTGGCTGAGGAACACGATCTTGGCCTTCGGGTCGGTCCGGAGGATGTTCTGCGCCGCGTCCATCCCCGTCAGCTCGGTACCGAAGCGGATGTCGAGCACCGCCACGTCCGGCTTGAATTCCGCATACATCGCGGCCGCCTCGCTCGGGCTCTTGGCCTGGCCCACCACTTCCATTCCCTGCGCCGACAACGACATCGCGAACCCGGTCATCACGATCGGGTGGTCGTCCGCCAGCATCACGCGGATCGGCTTTTGCTCTTTCTGCACGTTCGATTCTCCAGGCTACTTCTGCTTTCAGGCGAAAGCACAGAGACGATTATTCCACACAACAGCACCGGGCGCGAGGCGGCATGCATCCATATTCGGACTTGTCAAGACGGCCACGGCAATAAAGTGGAAGCCCACATTGCCATTAAATCGCTTTACCTATTGCTATGAGATAGCATATATTGATTCCGTTCGATGGATTTTACGCTTCACTCCGTTTTACCTCCGGCAATGCCGGTACAACAAAAAGGAGGATGGCCATGCAATTCACGAGTCTCCCGGGCGCCAACCGCCCCGATGCGAAAGCCGCGAAATTCGTCCTCGTCGCCGCCCTGCACGTGGCACTCGGCGCCGTGTTCATCCACAGCATCAACACGAAGAAGATTTCCCTGTCCAGCCTGCCGGAGCAGGTGCTCGTCATGATCGAGCCGGAACGCCCGACGCCGCCGCCACCGCCCGAGCCGCCGAAGCCCACGCAGCAACTGGCGCCGCCGGACGTCGTGGTGCCGAAGGTCGAGGTGGAGGTCGCTCCGCCGCCGGTGCCGAACCCCATCCAGGCGACCACGGTAGCCGAGCCGTCGCCGTTCCCGGCCATGCCGTCCGACCCCGTGCCGGACGCGCCGGCCACGCCCAGCGCCAACCCGGGCCAGCTGCGCACGGCGGTGTTCGCGGACGCCAATGGCTGCGCCCTGCCCGACTATCCGGCCGCGGCCGCGCGCCGGGGCGACACCGGGACCACGACCCTGGCGCTGCTCGTGGGCGCCGACGGCCGCGTGAGTTCCTCGCGCATCGAACAGTCGAGCGGGTCGCGCGACCTCGATCGCGCCGCCATCAATGCCCTGACGCAGTGCACATTCAAGCCCGCCACGAACAACGGCGTCGCGCAAGCCGGCTGGGCGAAGCTGGCCTTCGTCTGGAAGCTCGACTAGTTGCTGGCGAACAAAGGGAAACGCACGATGCGTCACGTACCTCGACCGGCCGTGTGGGCGGCCTGCGGCCTGGCCTTCCTCCTCGCCTGGCTCATGCTGCAGCCGCGCGCGGCGCCGGTGCCGACCGGCCCGTTCGTCCCCGGATTCAGCGCGGCGCGTGCACAGGCGCACGTGCAAGTGCTCGCGCAGGCGCCGCGTCCGGCCGGCAGCGTCACGAACGCCCGCGCGCGCGCGTACCTGCTGGCGCGCATCCGCGCGCTCGGCCTCGAACCCGAGGTCCAGGTCGACACCGTGTCCGCGACGTCGTGGGACTGGATGTCGCATGGGCAGAGCACGATGGCGACCGCGCGCAACATCGTCGTGCGCAAGCGGGGCGGTGCGCGCCATGGCGCCGTGCTGGCCATGGCCCACTACGATTCCGCCGCGCCGACGCCCGGCGCGGCCGACGGCGGCGCGGCCGCCGCCGCGCTGCTGGAAGCCATGCGCGTCCTCCAGGCCGGGCCGCCGCTCGACAACGATCTGCTGTTCGTCTTCACGGACGCCGACACGGTGCAGGCGATGGGTGCGCGCGCCTTCATGCAATCGCACCCGTGGGCGAAGCAGGTGCGCGTCGCCCTGCGCTTCGACAATGCCGGCAACCGCGGCCCGCTCGAATTGATCGACGCGGCGCACGCGGACGGCTTTGCGCTGGACGCCTGGGCGCGCGCGGCGCCGCAACCGCAAGGCTCGTCCTTCATGGCCGAGTTGTACGACCGCCTGCCGCAAAGCGCGGGCGCCGCGCCGCTGGCGACGGGCGCCTTTCCCGTGCTGCACTTCGCCACGACGCAGGGGCCGCTGGGCCGGGAAGGCATGCACGACGTGCCGCAGCGCCTGTCCAGCGCGAGCCTGCAGCACGAGGGCGAGACGATGCTCGCGCTGCTGCGCCGCCTCGGCAACGCCAACCTGGCGCTGGTCTCTCCCCCGCACGGCCAGGTGTATTTCGCGCTGCCGCTCGCCGGCATGGTCCACTACGATGCCCGCCTGACCTGGCCGCTGGCGCTGCTCTGCTGCGCGCTGGGCGCCTGGGCCTGCCGCGCGGCCCTGCGCAACCGCATCTCCGCCACCGACATCGTCGACGCCATGTTCAGCGTCCTGTTCATCACGATCTGCGCCACCTTCGCCGCGTACCTGTGCCGCGAGGCGCTGCCGGTGCTGCAGGCCCGCTATCCGGCCGCCGTCCTCGCCGACGACGGCGGCGTGCGCTGGCAGCTGGCGGCCTTCATGCTGGTGCCGGCCGCCGTCTTCATCGCGCTGCAGCGGCGCCTGCAGCAGCGGCTCGGCGTCGCGGCGACGGCCCTGGGCGTACTGCTCGCCGCCGACGTCGCACTCGTCGCGACCTGCGTACGCGCACCCGGCGCCAGCTACGTGCTGGCGTGGCCGCTGCTGGCCGGGCAAGCCGCATGGCTCGTACTCATGGGCGCACGCGCGTGGACGCCGGCCCGGCGCGCGGCCATCGCGGCCGCCGGCGCGCTGCCGGCCCTCGTCCTGCTGCTGCCGGCGGTGTGCGCGAGCTTCGCGTTCTTCACGCCGGCCTGGCTCGTGCTGCCCTCGAGCCTCGTGTGCCTGCTGGCGGGGCTGTGCGGCATGGCCCTCGATGCGCTCGCGCGGCGCTGGCTCGTGCGGCCGCTGCTGGCCGGCGCCGGCGTCTCGTTCGGCATGGCGTATGCGGCCGTGCCGCAGGTGCCCGATCTGCCGGCGCCGAACCGGCTCGTGTACTACAAGGACACCCCGAGCTGGCAGGCGTTCTGGCTGCATCCGGCCGGGCCGCTCGATGCGTGGACGCGCCAGGTCTTCCCCAACACACTGCATCCGTATCCGCTGCCCTACCTGTTCGGGCCCGACGCGGATCCCGTGTGGTACGCGGCGGCGCCGAAGGACGACAGCATCGCCTGGCCCGGCCTCGTCATCGACAAGGACGAACGCAGCCCCCGGCGGCGCCACGTGGAATTCACGCTGCGCTCGAAGAACCGCGCGCCCGACATCGTCGTGCGCGTGCAGGGCGCGTGCCCGTGGCGCACGAGCGTCAACGGCCGCGTGCTGACGGAGAAATCGTGCTTCAGCTGGCATCTCGCCTTGCACGGCATGGGAGACGAGACACTGCGCTTCGCGTTCGATTTCCAGGGCGATCCGCCGTTCCTCGTGTACATCCAGGAACGCATCCCCGGCCTGCCCGCCCGCGACCTGCCGCCCCGTCCCCCCGGCCTGCCGCCGCTGCTGCCGCTGTCGGGGACCACGGTGGCGGCCGACGTGCTGCGGTTCCCCTGAGCGGTGCCTGCTCTACGATGCGGATCCCGACAACGGCTCCGCGGGCATGGCGCAGCAGGCGCAGTTCACGCTGGACCTGGGCCGCAGGGTGGCCGATGCGCCGGCCATGCCCGCGTGGGAGAAGGACGACCAGTTCGGGAAAGTCAGGGAGACGGCGGGCCGCTGGCGCAGGGTTCCCCTCGCACGCCTTGGGGCATGCGTATCGCTGTTATTGTCGGACTGAGGGACCGCGCCGTCTCCCCTTCCCCGGTGAATGGTCGTTGAATTAGCGGGCAGGGACCGCGGCGCTTGCCGGGTCCCTGCTTCGAGCTTGACGCCATGATAGGAACATCGCCCGCGCCGTCCCAGCCCCACCCGTGGGGTCACATCCGCGACACGGTGGGACGCAGCTGTTCCAGCAGGCCGGCCTCGGACGAGCAGCCGAATTTTTCGTAGACGGCCTTCACGCAATCGCGCAGCACGGCGTCGCTGACTTCCATGTTGGCGCGCGCCGATTCGCGGCCGCCGCCGACGCCCATCCAGAACGCCACCTCGGCCTGTTGCGGCGACAGCTCGACGGAGCCGATGGCGCGCCAGATGCGCAGCGGCAGCGGCACGACGAATTTCATGAAGATGCCGACCGTGCGGATGTAAGCCGGGTCCTCGGCATGCAGCGCGGCCGCGCCGCCGGCGCTCATCCACTGCGCGCGCGCCTCCAGCACGCCGCCGGCCATGGCGAGCGTCCCGAGCGGCAGCAGCCACGGATAGCGGTCGCCGTGCGCGACGGATTCCACGAGGCGCAGGCAGAACGGGGGCAAGGTGCGACGGTTGAAGGCCTGGCGCTCCTGCGCCGCCAGCTGGTCGAGCAGCGCGCCGGCCGAATCGCTCAGGTACAGGATCTGGCCGTCGACGGTGGCCAGCAGCATGGCCTCGTCCTCGACGACACCGGCGCCGCCGGCCGCCAGTTCGGGCGCGTTGCGCAGCACGTGCTCGAAATACGTCGCCACGCGCTGCAGGTCTTCCTCGTCGTGGCGGTCGAACGCGGGGCCGTCGTGGCGCCACAGCGTGATCTCGCCCAGCCGGCGGCCGGCATTCATCAAGGGCACCTGCAGCGTGTGCAATGCGGGCGTGCCGTTCGCCGTGAAGCCGGCGTGGTCGCGGTACGCATAGCCGCTCGGCGGCGGCAGCACCGACACGTACGCGGGGTCGTCCCCGGCCAGCGGCGACGCCCCGGCCGGATCGACGCGCAGGGCCAGCTCGGCACAGGAATTCGGCACGAGCTCGCGCACCAGGGTGAAGGCATCCTGGACCATCGTCATCAGGTCCAGTCCCGCGTAGCACAGGATGCGCAGGCGGGCCCATTGACGGCTGTTCTTTTTGCGGGACACGGTCGGCTGGATGAAATTGGGATAAGTCAGGCGCGGCTAATACTGATCGTTATGACAATGAATGTCAACCTTCCATGGCCGGCTTCCTCTCCGCTGCCGCGGCCAGGATCTGCGCCAGCTTGCCGATTTCGACCGGCTTGACGAGGTGGTGGTCGAAGCCCGCCTGGCGCGACAGCTCGCGGTCGCGCTGCTGGCCGTATCCCGTCAGCGCGACGTAGACGGCGTGCGCGTGGCGCGTGTCGCGGCGCAGGCGGCGCGCCAGTTCGTAGCCCGTCATGTCGGGCAGGCCGATGTCGAGGATGAACACTTCGGTGGCGGAATCGGCATGCGCCAGCGTGCCGGCCGCGTCCTCGTGCACGTGCACCGTGTGGCCGTGCGCGCGCAGCAGCACCGCGAGCGACTGGCCGGCGTCGCCGTTGTCGTCGACGATGGTCACCGTGAGCGGCCGCGCCTCCCCGCTGCCCTCGCCCGACCGCACGACCTGCCCCACCTCGGCCTGCGCGAGCGGCAGGGTGACGGTCATGGTCGTGCCCTGCTGCAGCCCGGCGCTGTGCGCGGCCACCTGGCCGTTGTGCATGCGGACGATGCTCTTCACGAGCGCGAGGCCGATCCCGAGGCCGCCCTGCGAGCGGTCCGGCGCGCGGTCGGCCTGCGTGAACAGGTCGAACACGTGCGGCAGCAGCTGCGCGTCGATGCCGGTGCCGTTGTCGCGCACCGCGGCCCGCGCCGCGCCGTCTTCGAGGGTCACGACGAGGGCGATGCGTCCGCCCGGCGGCGTGTACTTGGCCGAGTTGTTGAGCAGGTTGACGAGCACCTGGATCAGGCGCGTGCGGTCGCCTTCGACCGGTACCGGCGCATCCGGCAGCTCCACCGCGAGGCCATGCTGGCGCTCCTCGATGTGCGGGCGCGCCTGCTCCACGGCCGCCATCGCGACCTTGTTCAGGTCGAGGATCTCGTTCTCCAGTTTCACCAGGCCGCGGGTGACGCGCGAGACGTCCAGCAGGTCGTCGACGAGCTCCGTCATGTGCCGCACCTGGCGCGAGATGATGTTGCTGGCTTTCAGGCGCAGCCCTTCGTTCACTTCGGGCAGGCGCAGGAGCTGGGCCGCGCTCGTGATCGGCGCCAGCGGATTGCGCAGTTCGTGCGCCAGCATCGCGAGGAACTCGTCCTTCATCTTGTTGTGGCGCTCGGCCTCCGCGCGCGCCGCGCGTTCGCTGGACAGCAGCTGCTCGCGCTCCTCGGCCGCGCGCTGGGCCATGTCGTACAGGCGCGCGTTGTCGATCGCGATCGCGGCCTGCACGGCGAAGGCGCCGATCAATTCTTCGCTGCGTTCGCTGAACATGGCGCGCTGCGCATGGCCGAAGAACAGGCCGCCGATCACCTCGCCCGAGCGCGACACGACGGACGCGGCGAGATAGCTCACGACAGGCAGGTGCCCCGCGGGCATGCCGTGGTGCGGCGCCGACTGGCCATAGCGCGGGTCCTGGCGAATGTCGTCGCTGCGGATCGGCGCGCTGCCGTGGAACGTCGGCCCGAACACGGCGGTGGCGCGCGGCATGCCCAGGCGTTCGAACGCAACGCGCGGTGCGCCGGACAGCGCGTACAGCGAATAGACGTCGCCCTTGTCGTTCCTCGCGTTGTAGAAGAACGCGCCGAATTCCGCGCCGACGAGCTGCGTGGCGGCATCCGTGATGGCCTGCATCAGCGGCTCGAGGGCAATCGTCGACGCCAGCGTCTCGGTGGCGCTCTTCATCAGTTCCAGCACGCGCGTCTCTTCGCGCAGCGCCTCCTCGGCGCGGATGCGGCGCAGCGCTTCCCACATGCGGCGCGCGGCGTCTTCCAGCAGGCGGACCTCGTCCCCGATGCGGCCCGCGTCGAGCGGCGCATGCAGCGCCAGCACGGCCGCCAGGCGGTCGCCGTCCATCAGCGGCACCGCGATGCCCGCCTTGTTTCCGGCCGCGCCAGCCGTCGACCACGCGGTCTCGCCCTTGCACAGGCGTTCCGGCACGCCAAGCGCCAGCGCCTCCAGCGCCACGGTGCGGCCGGACTGCGGCGTGCGCGTGCCGCCGTCCCACTGTTCCAGGATCACGGCCGCAGCCGCGCCCGGCCTGGTCTCCGCATACGTCACGGTGGCATCGTCGACGTACGCGCCGACCTGGCGCAGCGCGGCCCGCAGCAGCGGACCGGACGACGTCTCGCGGCGCAGGATGTCGGCCAACTCGAGCTGGAAGGCGCGGCGGCGTTCGGCCAGCACCGTCTCCGTCGTCTCGACGAAGGTCACCAGCACGCCCTCGGGGTTCCCGTCGTCGCCACAGACGGGACTGTACGAATAGGCGAAGTGGCAGGTCTCGAAATAGCCGTAGCGGTTGATCGTCAGGGCGAGGTCGCTCGAACCGACCGGCTCGCCCTGCAGCACGCCCGCCCACATCGGGCCGATCACCGGCCAGATCTCCGGCCACGTCGCACGGACGTCGCCGCCCAGCGCCCCGTCCTTCTTGGCGCCGAGGATCGGCACGTAGGCATCGTTGAAGAATTGCGTGTACGCGTCGCCCCAGGCGAGGTACATCGGCAGCTGGCAATCGAGCAGCGTGCGGACGGCGAGTTTCAGGCTGAAGGGCCAGTGCGCGACGGGACCGACGGGCGTCGTCTCCCACGCGTGGCGCCGCATCTGCAATTCCATGTCGCCCGGCTTGCGGGCGGATGTGTCATCCAGGGATGCAGGATCGAACGGCCAGGGCATATCGTGGATAGTCGGAGGCAAGCCGGAGCGGCTCAGCTAGCCATCATAGCAGGCGGCGTGAGCCCGGCGTGTGCATATATTGAAATGTTGTAACAAAAAGATGGGAAAATGTTACGCGCCCCGTTCGATCCGTGCGAGCAGGCGCCGGCCCGCGTCGACGATCCCGGGGCCTGGATCCATCTGCGCCCGCACGATCATGCCTTCCACGCACAGCAGCGCCTCTTCCGCCACCTGGTCCGGCGCCGCCAGTCCCAGCCGTGCAGCCACGCCGCCGAGATAGCGCTCCAGTTCGCGCTTGTGGCGCACGGCCTGCCCGCGGTGGCGGGGATCGTCCGTCGCGCCCGTCTCCGCGACGGCATTGATGAAGGCGCAGCCGCGGAAGTCGTCCTGCGCGAACCACTCGCCCAGCGCGTCGGCCACGGCAGCCAGCCCTTCCCCGCGCGCGAGCCTGGCGTCGACGGCGGCCGTGAACCACGACGTCCAGTGCTCGTGGCGCCAGTCGAGGAACGCGGCGATCAAATCGTCTTTCGACGGGAAATGGCGGTACAGCGACATCTTCGCCACGCCGGATTCCGCGACGATCCGGTCGATGCCGGTGGCGCGGAATCCGTCGCGGTAGAACAGGCGTTTTGCCGTATCGAGGATGCGGTCGCGGGCGGAAGGCTGGGCCATGGTCGTCAGGTCGGGTCGGAGTGCGAGTCTCCATTATATGATACAGACCTGTCTACATCAACTAGCTGGATGGATGGGCCGCGTCGGACGCGTTTCGCTTACGATACAGACCTGTCTACCTCACCACTACAAGGAGCCTGCATGTCCACGATCGAACCCCGTCCACCACTCCCCCCGTTCACGCGTGAAACCGCCATCGAGAAAGTCCGCCTGGCGGAAGACGGTTGGAACAGCCGCAATCCGGAAAAAGTCGCACTGGCCTACACGCCGGACAGCTATTGGCGCAACCGCGCGGAATTCGTCACCGGCCGCGAGCAGATCGTCCCGTTCCTGGACCGCAAATGGAAGAAGGAACTGGACTATCGCCTGATCAAGGAATTGTGGGCCTTCGAAGGGAACCGCATCGCCGTGCGCTACGCCTACGAATGGCACGACGATTCCGGCAACTGGTTCCGCACGTTCGGCAACGAGAACTGGGAATTCAACGAGAGCGGCCTCATGCAGCGGCGCTATGCCTGCCTGAACGACATGCCGATCCAGGCATCCGAGCGCAAGTTTCACTGGCCGCTGGGTCGGCGGCCGGACGATCATCCCGGCTTGTCGGCGCTGGGGTTGTAATCCCTTACTGGATGACGCCGCAGGCGATACGGTCGCCCCCGCCGCCCAGCGGCTTCGGCTGATCGGAGAAATTGTCGCCACCGGCATGGATCATCAGCGCCTTGCCCTTCACTTCGGACAGCTTGGTCAGGCGCGGGGCCGTCACGGCCGTGCTGGCCCCGCCATTGCCCCCGACGACGAGCGGCGGCAGGTCGCCCAGGTGACCGTCGCCGGACGGGCCGGCATGGTGCTTGGCGCCGGTCGGATCGAAGTGACCGCCGGCCGCGCCGGCCGGCACCTTCTTGCCATCCTTCTCGTTCGTGCCGCAGCTGGCCATCTCATGCACGTGGAACCCGTGCGCCCCCGGCGGCAGGTTCGTCAGGTTCGGCGTGAACACGAGACCGCTCTTCGATTCGGTGATCGTCACGGCGCCGATCGGTTTGCCGGTGCCGTCCGGGCCCACGAGCGTCATCGACGCTTGCAGCTGGTCGGCGGCGTGGGCGCCGGCGGCTGCGGACAGTGCGCATGCGAGCGCGATGAGCGATTTGATGGTCATACCGTCTCCTTTCAGGTTGGGAATGTGTCGCGGGAATAGTGTATTCGATAACCAGCTGAGTTGACGCAACGGATACCGTGAGCGCGGCAGGAACAATGGCGAGTCGACCGAGGAGCCGTCATGTCCGATAACCTACTCTCAGAAATCCGCCAGACCATCATCGACATCCACCCGGAACTGGCCCACGATGCCAGCCTGCCGGACCGCCTCGAGCGCGCCCATGCGCATGCGGTGGTCCTGGGATTCACGGATGCCGACGTCATCGCCCGCTTCCTCCGCTACGAAGCGACGGCCCCGAATTTTTATCGCCAACCCGCGATCGACGCCTGGCTCCGGCGGCCCGGCCAGCCGGTCGAGCAGCGGTTTGCGGATGTGCTCTTGCGGGTGAAGTCCGGGTTCAGGCGCGATTGAGGGCCAAGAAAGCGAAATAGGTTGGCATTTTGTTACTCATCCGCTAGACCATTTCACATTTGGGCCTGACTAAAATCGATGAGCAAACCCTTGATTCGCATGGGTGACCGCACCAGTCATGGCGGCACCGTCATCAGCGGTGACATGACGTGGGAGGTCTACGGCAAAGCCGTGGCACGCTAAGGCGACCTGACGGTATGCCCGAAATGCAAGGGCGTGTTTGCCATCACCACCGGCGCCGACTATCTGCCTCGAATGCCTTGCCAAAGCCGCTGCCGCAGGATCGGCCATGGTCGTGAGAAGCTAGCGTGAACGATATCGTCGAACGTTTCCAGGCCCTTCGGCAGGCCGACGCGGCCTTGTGGCTCTACGCACTGGTAGACGGTTTCCAATATGAACAGCACACCGGCCGGCGTCTGGATCACCAGCGCAGTTCGGCTGCGGCGCCGCCTTGTGCGGCGCGTGCACGATGCACGTCGACGGCGTGGCGACACGTTCCTGCGTCATGCCCGTGGGGGCCGTGGACGGCCGCAGCATCACGACCATCGAAGGCCTGTCCGATCCGATCGGACAGCGCCTGAAGAAGGCCTGGATCGTGCACCAGGTACCGCAATGCGGCTATTGTCAGTCGGGCATGCTGATGGCGGCGGCGGCGCTGTTGGCCGGCAAGCCGGATCCGAGCGATGCCGATATCGATGGCGCCATCACGAACATCTGCCGCTGCGGGACCTATGCGCGCATACGAATTGCCATCCATGCGGCCAAGGCCTGATGAAAGAAGCCCTAGGCACCGACGGCGTCGACGCTCCTGCGAAAGGCACCCGGCGTCATCGCCGTCTCGCGCCGGAACACGCGGTTGAACGCGGCCATCGATTCGTAGCCGACCTGGCGCGATACATCGGCAAGCGCGAGGCCCGGGTGCTGCAGCAGGCGCGTCGCGCAATACATGCGCCACTGGGTCAGGTACTCCAGCGGCGTCTGCCCCACCACGGCCTTGAAGCGCGCAGCGAAGGCGGAACGCGACATGCCGGCCGCACGGGCCAGCGATTCCACGGTCCAGTCGTGCGCCAGCTCGCCATGCATGGCGGCCAGCGCCCGCGCCAGGTGCGGGTCGGCGTTGGCGGCCAGCCAGCCTTGCGTCGGACCGCCCGGCTGCGCCGAATAGGCGCGGATGGCGTGGACGAACAGGAGCTCGAACAGGCGGCCGACGACCGCCTCGGCCCCGAGTCCCGGCGCCTCGGTCTCGATGGCCAGCAGCTCCAGCACCGACTGGAAGGCCAGGCCGCGGTCCTTGTCCAGCTTCAGGTGCAGCAATGGCGGCAGTACCTTCATCAGGGGCCGGGCCGCCTGCGCATCGAGTTCGAAGAATCCGCTGATGAAGGACGTGAGCGCGCCGCCGCCGCCGACTTCGATCCTGTTGCCGATGCGGAGCTTCTCGATATCGACGCAGGCGGTGGTGGCCGAATCCTCGTGGTCGTAGATGCGGTAGGGCTGGTCCTGCAGCATGATGAACACGTCGCCGCCGCGCAGCGCGATCGGTTCGGGATGGTCGGCCGTCGTCAGGATCGCCGAGCCGCGCACCAGCAGCACGAACTTGAGGAAGGGCTCGCCGGACGAATCGAAGCCCCAGGGCGCGCTGGCTTCCAGCCGGGTGAACATGGCGCGGCGGATTCGCAGGCCGGTGAGGATATCGCTGAGAGGATCCATGAAATCTCAGAAAATTGTACGATCAAGCAAAAATCATGGACGAATGAAACGTGTTCGTCCACGCCACCGTTCATATTATAGACCTACGACGAATCACTACGGTCCATCATGTCCCCGACTTCGACTCCCCTCGCCGCCTTCGACCAGGTGCGCCAGGCGAAAGCCCGCTACTGCCGTTATCTCGACACCAGGCAGTGGGACGCCTTCACCGGGCTGTTCGTCCCGGCGCCCGACATCAGGATCCACGACACTGACGACGCCCTCGTCGCCGCCTTCACGTCGCGCGACGCCTTCACCGCATCCGCCCGCGAGTACCTTGCAGGGGCGCGCTCGATCCACCAGGTGCACAACAGCGAGTTGACCCTGGTCTCGGACGGCGAGATCGGCGCGATCTGGTCGATGGAGGACTACATCGTCTTCCCGGAGCAGGCGGACGGCCGCCCCGCGCGTCATCACGGCTACGGCCACTATCACGAAACCTGGGTGCATGGCGCCGGCGGCTGGCGTCTCGCCCGCCTCGACCTGCGCCGCACCATACTGGAGATCACACCATGAAGCACCAGGCCATCCGCGTCGGCATCATCGGCGTCCACCCCGACAAGGGCTGGGCGACGACGGCACACATCCCGGCGCTGCAACAGCTGCCGCAATACCGCATCACCGCGGTCAGCCATCACGACCTTGCCACCGCACAGGCCGCGGCGAAGCGCTTCGACGTGCCGCACGCTTTCGGCTCCGCGGCCGAACTGGCGGCCCACCCGGAAGTCGACCTGGTGGTCGTGACCGTGAAGGTGCCGCGGCACGCCGCCCTGGTCGGCCAGGCCGTCGATGCCGGCAAGGCCGTGTTTTCCGAATGGCCGCTGGGCACCAGCCTGGCCGAGGCGCAAGCCATGCGCGACCGTGCGCGCGCCGCCGGCGTGGCGACCTCGATCGGCCTGCAGACGCGCGCCGCACCCGCTTTCGCCCATGCGCGCCAGTTGGTGAAGGATGGCTACGTAGGGCAGGTGCTGTCCGCCAGCATGATCGGTTCCGGCATCATCTGGGGCGAGGCCATGAACGAGGCCTACGCCTATACGCTCGACCCGGCCACCGGCGCGGCCATGCTGAACGTGCCCTTCGCCCATTCGATCGACGGTTCGGGTTGTCGTCGCTGGCGCCGGATTGCACCGCGATGGAATCAAGGTTAGTCGCAGACCGGCCAAAGAGTTACCCCCTATCAATGCGAACTCTTTTCAGGAATCCTGCACAAAGCACTGGCCGAACAGGCGCGTGTCATCGGCCCGCGCAGGCGGGCTCGCCGTTCATGCCGATAAGTGGGGAGTGGGAATGGAGCGCTGCCCGGCGGCGGCCGTATGAACCGCCGCCAGGCCGGGACCGGCTGCTTACGCGTCCAGCGCCAGCGGCGTCTTCAGCGTCTCGCCGCGTAGTTGGGCGACAATTTCAGCCGAGCGAAGCCGGTCGGCGGCGTGATAGAAATTCGAACTGAACATCAGTTCGTCGACACCGGTGGTGGACAGGACCTGCTCCAGCCCCCGTGCGACCGTCGCGGGACCGCCGACGATCGCCGCGGCCAGCATGCTGCGCACCGCCTCCTCTTCGTCCGGGCGCCAGTGCGGGCCCATGTCGGCGACGGGCGGGAGCATCGTCAGCCCTTCGCCACGGACCAGGGCAAGACTGCGCTGGAACATGGTCGTGGCGAGGAACTGCGCCTTCTCGTCGGAGTCCGCGGCGACCAGCGGCAGGCAGACCATGAGGTAGGGTCGTGCACCGACGGCCGACGGCTGGAAGGTCGAGCGGTACACATGCGCCGCCTCATGCAGGGCCTGGGGCGCGATGTGGGCCGCAAAGGCGAAGGGCAGGCCGCGTTCGGCCGCCAGCGCAGCGCCGAAGGTGCCGGAACCCAGGATCCAGACAGGCACGCCGGTGCCGACGCCGGGAACCGCGCGCACCCGTTGGCCCGGCATGTCCGGCCCCAGCAGCCTCTGGATGTCCGCTACCTGATCGGGAAAACCGCCGCCGTCGCCCGCGCTGCGCCGCAGCGCGCGCATGGTTGCGCCGTCCGCGCCGGGCGCGCGGCCGAGACCCAGGTCGATCCGCCCCGGAAACAGGGTTTCCAGCGTACCGAAATTCTCGGCGACGACCAGCGGCGCATGGTTCGGCAGCATGATCCCGCCGGCGCCGACCCGCAGCCTGCGGGTGGCGGCGGCAATCTGACCGACCAGGACAGCGGTGGCGGAACTGGCGACGCCGGACAGGTTGTGATGCTCCGCCAGCCACATCCGGTGAAAGCCGAGTCGGTCGAGATCCCGCCCGTACGCCAGCGCCTCGCGCAAGGCGTCGGCGGCCGACCCGCCGGCGCGCATGGGAACGACGTCCAGCGCCGACAGCGGTGTCCGCGCGAGGAGGTTCATGCGACCTCCACCACGATCTTGCCGCGCGCGCTGCCGTCCTGCATTGCCGCGTGGGCCTGGTCGACTTCGTCCAGGGCAAAATGGCGCGCGTCCAGCAGCACCTTGACCTTGCCGGCGTCCACCAGCTTGGCCGCCTCGGCCATGATGGCGCCATGGTTGGCGCGCTCCCTGCCGCTCAACAGGGGCAGCAACGTGAACACGCCGGAATACGTGGCGGCACGGAACGACAGCGGCGCCAGTGCATGCGTGCCCCAGCCAAGGCAGCTCACGACGTGGCCGTGGTAGCGGCGCGCGGCCCTGAAGGAAGCGTCCAGCGTGGCGCCGCCCACGGTGTCGTACACGATGTCGAAGCCTTCGCCGTCCGTGTACTGCTGCACGTACTCGTCGACGCTGGTCGTCCGGTAGTCGATGAAGGTGGCACCGAAGCCTTCGATCGTGGCGCGCTGGGACGCGCTGCCCGTCGCATACACCTGGGCACCGGCCGCTTGCGCGATCTGCACGGCGATATGTCCGACGCCGCCGGCGCCGCCATGCACCAGCACCTTCTTGCCTGCCGTGATGTGGGCGCGATCGACCAGGCCTTCCCATGCGGTGATGAACACCAGCGGCAGCGCCGCCGCCTCGCGCATGCCGATACTGGCCGGCTTGTGGGCCAGCAGCCGCGCGTCCACGGCGGCGTATCCGGCCAGCGAACCCTGCACGCCGCCCACGCCGCCGGTCATGCCCCATACCTCGTCTCCCGGTGCAAAGCCGTCCACGCCTTCGCCGACCGCTTCGACCACGCCAGCCATGTCGATGCCGAGAATGGCGGGCAGCGTGACCTTGGCGTGATCGGCCTTGCCGGCGGCGATCTTGAGGTCCAGGGGATTGACCCCGCTGGCCTTGATGCGCACGAGAACCTGACCCGGTGCGGCAACTGGACGCTCGACTTCGCTCAGCGACATCGGTGCGTCGAAGGCGTTCAACACAACTGCTTTCATCGTCTGTTTCATGATTTACTCCGGTGGAGTTGGAATGAAATCAGTGTAGTGAGCCGGCATCCGTGGTTCAACGGGGCAGCAATGGATGCAGTTTTTACGAATTCAAAATAATGGGGACGATGGCGTGGTGCAGCCAGGCGATCAGGGCGCGGGCGGCGAAAACAACGCCGTCACAAAATCGATGAAGGCGCGCACTTTCGCTGCCCGCTGATGCCGTTGCTGGAACAGCGCGTGCACCACGGGACCGTCTGCCTGCCAGGGTTCCAGCAATGGCAGCAACTCGCCGCTGCGCAGCGCATCCGCCACGGACAGCGACATGAACTGCCCGATCCCGCCGCCCGCCTTGCATGACTCGAGGAGCGAATCGACGTGGTCCGAGCTCATGCGGGTACGGGGGTGGAAGTCGTCCGCGCCATTGAACACCCAGGGCCGCAGGCGCCTGACCTTGGGGAGCATGAATCCGAGGCAGGCAAAATCCGGCAACGCGTCGGGCGACTGGGGCGCGCCGTGCCGGCGCACGAATTCCGGCGACGCGCAGCAAATGAACCGGGTCTGCATCAACCGGCGCGCCACCAGTCCGGAATCCGACACGTTCCCGATACGGATCAGCACATCCACACCCTCTTCCACCATGTCGATCAGGCGATCGCTGGCCGACGCGCGCACCGTGATTTCAGGGTATTCCGCCAGGAACCGCGGCAACGCGGGCGCCACATACAGGCGCGAGACAATGCCCGGCATATCCACCCGCAATGTACCGCTGGGAATATCCGCCGCGTCGTGCAGTTGCGATTCCAGATCTGTCATATCAGCCAGCAATTGCATCGCATGCTGGTGACACAGGACGCCCTCACTCGTCAGGGACATGCTGCGTGTCGTCCGATGCAGCAGTTTCACGCGAAAATGGGATTCGAGGCTTGCCACCTGCATCGTCACCGAAGACGGCGACATGCCGAGCCGCTCGGCAGCCCTGCTGAAACCTCCAGCCTCTACCACTGCGCAGAAGACCCGCATTGCATCGAGCTTGTCCATAGTATCCCCTTCGCGATGATTATCCGGCTGGGCGGCAGATTTTGGAAGACGGCCGGCGTCTCATGCGCGTCGAAGCAGGAACACGACGACACCCGGCCGGGCGACGGCGTCATGCCGTTGCCACCTCGCCGAAACGTTCGACGATGAAATCGATGAAGCTGCGCAGCTTGGGCGAGCGATATCGGTCCGGCAGGTAGACGATGTGCATCGGCCGCTCCGGCAGGCCGTATTCGGGAAACAGCTGGACGAGCCGCCCTGCCCGCACGTCGGCCTCGAGCAGGATCGTCGGCTGCAGCACGATGCCGAGTCCCTGCAGCGCCGCCGTGCGCAACGCCTGCCCGTTGTTGATTTTTACGCGGCCGGTGACGGGCACCTGGCACACGTCGTGGTCGTGCTGGAAGCGCCACTGGTTGATGCTGGCCGCGCCGAACGCGAGGCAATCGTGACTGGCCAGGTCGGCCGGGGTGTCGGGCACGCCGCGCCGCGCGAGGTAGTCGGGCGATGCGCACAGCATCAGCCGGTACGGCGCCAGCGGCCGGGCGACGACGTTCGCATCCGGTGGCAACTGGCCGACACGGATGATGGCCTCGTAACCGTCTGCCATCAGGTCCACGAAGCGATCGGAAATATCCAGTTCGACATCCACTTGCGGATAGCGCGCCAGGTAATCGGACAGCACCGGCGCCAGCGCCTCCGTGCCGAACGTGACGGGCGCGCTGACGCGCAACGTGCCCGCGGGCGCGAGCCGCATCGTGAGCGCCTGGGCGTCCGTCTCGGCCACGAGCCGCAGGATCTCCTTGCAGCGCGCGTAATACTCCTCGCCGAACGCCGTCACGTGCTGGCGCCGCGTCGTGCGGTGCATCAGCTGCATGCCGAGCCGCTGCTCGAGCGCGCGCACGTGGTTGCCGGCCATCGTCGCCGACATGCCGCACGCGTCCGCCGCCGCGCTCAGGCTGCCCTTCTCGACGGTGCACACGTAGACCTTCATGCTGTCCAGCAGATCCATTCGCAAGTCCTGGTTGGAAATGTTGCAAGAAAAGCCGAGTTTATCGTCTTTCCGTTGGCAATCACACCGGGCGTCTCATTTCATAGGAGCCAACCCATGTATGCCATCCAGCTTGTCGAACCCTCGTTGACCGCGTTCCGCCGCACGTCGCTGCCCGATCCGCAGCCGGCCGCCGGCGACGTCGTCATCCGCCTGCGCGCGGCGGCGCTGAACTACATCGACGTCGCCGTCGCAACGGGGGACTTCCCCGGCGCAACGCTGCCGATAGTGCCCGTGGCCGATGGCGCCGGGGACATCGTCGCGCTGGGCGCGGGCGTGACGAATGTCGCGCTCGGCGACCGGGTCATTCCCCACTTCATGCCGGACTGGCTCGACGGCCCGATGCGCCCAAAACGGATCGCGGCCATGCGCGGCATCACGCTGCCCGGGTCGCTGTCGGAATACGTGGCGGTGCCGGCCCGCAGCGTCGTGCGCCTGCCGGATCATCTCGACTTCGTCCAGGGTGCGGCCTTGCCGATCGCGGCGACGACGGCGTGGAATGCGGTGCGCTCGGCGTCCGTGCGGCCCGGTTCCACGGTCGTCATCCTGGGCACGGGCGGCGTGAGCCTGTTCGCGCTGCAGTTTGCCAAGGCGAGCGGGGCGACCGTCATCCTCGTGTCGTCCTCCGATGCCAAGCTGGAGCGCGGCCGCGCGCTCGGCGCCGATCACCTCGTGAACTATCGCGCGACGCCAGCCTGGGACCGGGTCGTGCTCGAAACGACGAACGGCCGCGGTGCCGACCTCGTCGTCGAGACGGTCGGCGACGCGACGTTCGAGCGCTCGCTGAACGCGGCCGCGATGGGCGGCACCGTGTTCACGGTCGGCTTCCTGTCGGGCGCGACGACGTCGGTCAACCTGTTCTCCATCATCGGCAAGGCCTTGCGCGTGGTGGGCAACAGCACGGGATCGGTGGCGGACCTGGCGGAAGCGGTGCGGGCCGTCGAGGCCAACCGCATCGTGCCGGTGGTTGAGCGGACCATCGGCATCGACGAGGTGGCCGGCGCTTACGAAATGCTGGCAAGCGGCGCCCACATCGGCAAAATCGGAATAGCGCATCTCTGACAATGCTCATGGGCCGGGCTCGTCCGCTCGATACACTGCACTGAGATTTCTTGCTTATTTTATAACTCTTAAGCAATGAAGGTTGCAGATGATCAGCATTGCCCGCCACTTCATGTGCTTGGCCCTGGCCGCCGGTACTGCCGTCGCACAGCCCGCGCGCGACCCCGCCCCGGACGGCTGGGGCATCGTGACAAGCCAGCCCATCACGGTGGCGGGTCATGAGTTCTGCCGTTCCTTCATCACGGCCTGGCTCGACAAGCCCGGCAGCGACCGCTACACGATCGCCATCCGCGAGCGCCCGTCGGCGCGCTGGGGCACGCTGGTCTGGGTCGAGTACGGTCCGCGCCGGGTACTCCAGGTGCAGCTGCCGCCCGCGCGCACGGCGCTGAGGGCGCTGGGCGAAAACGCCGCCGAGAGCGCCTACCAGGCCGTCCTGGACATCGAGCGCCAACGCACGCTCGTCCTCGATGCCGACCTCGCGCCCGACGAATTCTGACCCCGCATGAAGGAGTGAGCCATGTCCCACCGACTGTCCCTGCCTGTCGCCTGCAGCCTCGCGCTCTGGGGCGCCGCCGCGTGCGCTTCCGAACTGGTCTACGTGCCGGTCAACCCGAATTTCGGCGGCGCGCCCTCCAACGGTCCGGGCCTGCTCGGTGCGGCGTCGGCGACCAACAAGCATGGCCTGTCGGGCCTCGGCGGGTCGTCGCCGCTGAACCAGTCGCCCCTCCAACAGTTCAACCAGACGCTCGAACGCATGATGCTGAGCCAGCTCGCGTCGGCCGCGACGTCGAAGCTGATGGGTTCGGACGGCAAACTGTTGCCGGGGACCTTTTCGACCGAGAACTTCGTCATCACGGTGACCGACCTGGGCGGCGGCGTGCTGCGCGTGACCACGACGGACAAGACGACCGGCGCCGTGACCTCGTTCGAGGTGGGACAATGAACGCGCGGCTGGCCGTGTTGGCACTGCTGTGCGCGCTGGCCGGATGCGCCCATGTGCCCTCGGCGGTGCGTGACAATGCCCGGCTGACGCCCGACACCGCCATCCGGCGCGACCTGCTCACCCTGCCGCCACCGAAGGGCAGGATCGCCGTGGCCGTGTACGGCATCCGCGACCAGACCGGCCAGTACAAGCCGGCGCCGGACAGCTCGTTCTCCACCGCGGTGACGCAGGGTGCGTCGTCGATGCTGATCCGGGCGCTGCAGGACTCGGGCTGGTTCATCCCGGTCGAACGCGAGAACCTGCAGAATCTGCTCACCGAACGCAAGATCGTGCGCGCGCTGGAGATGCCGCAGCCGGCGGGGACGCCGCCCGTGCAGATGCCGCCCCTGCTCGCGGCCTCGGTCCTGATCGAAGGCGGCGTCGTCGCCTACGAGAGCAATGTGCGCACCGGCGGCGTGGGCGCGCGCTTCCTCGGCATCGGGATGAGCACCCAGTACCGGGTCGACCAGGTGACCGTCAACCTGCGCACGGTCGACATCCGCGGCGGCCAGATCCTGCAGAGCGTGTCGACCACCAAGACCATTTATTCGTACGAGCTGCATCCGAGCGTCTTCAAGTTCGTCAACGTGAAGGACCTGGCGGAATTCGAGGCGGGCACGACCCGCAACGAGCCGACGCAGTTGTGCGTGGGCGAGGCGATCGAGGCCGCCGTGGTGCACCTGATCGCGCAGGGCATCCGGGCCGGGAACTGGGCGCCGCAGGACGAGGACGGGGTATCCAATCCGGTGCTGCGGCGCTACCTGGCCGCCGCGGGGAGCGCGCCATGAACGCGCTGCGGCACGGCGCCTGCGGCCTGCTGCTGGCTAGCGGCATCCTCGTGGGCGCCTGCGCGGGCGACCTGGGACCGTCCGAACTCGATGTGCCGACCGCCGTCATTGCCGCGACACCGATGCCCGCCGCGCCAGGCCGGGCATCGGTGTCGCAGGCGGGCAGCGACAACAACGCCAGCCTGCTCCAGACGGGCCTGGACAACGAGGCCGTCGTGCAGCAGAGCGGCCAGCGGAACACGGCCAGCATCCTGCAGGCAGGCGCAGGCAACCGCGCCGGCATCGACCAGCAGGGCGCGTTGAACACGGCCCGCATCGAGCAGTACGGCCAGCACGGCTATGCGCGCATCACCCAGTATGGCAACGGCAAGTCGGCCACCATCGTTCAGCATTAGGGGCCGCTGAATCGCTTTCGATAACGCCCCTGTCCACTTCGAGGAGTACTCCATGAAACTCGCACTCTCGACCATCGCGCTCGGCGTCGGCCTGGCCTGTGCCAGCCTGGCCGCGTCGGGCCAGACCATCACGGTCACACAGCAGGGCAGCGGCAACACAGCTGCCGCGGAGCAGGTGAATACGACGCCCGAGGCAGTCATCTATTCATCCACCACCGCATCGATCACGCAGATCGGGAATGACAACCATGTCGGCGGTCCCGGCGGCACGAGCGCCGGCATCTTCCAGATCCTCTCTCCGAACGGCGGCGCGCGTGCGCTGGTCACCCAGACCGGGACAGGCAACAATGCCGGCATCACGCAGGACGGCAGGCCCGGGCCGAACCCGCCGCCGGTCACGGCCGTGATTACCCAGCAAGGCAACGGGAACGATGCGGCGGTCACGCAGACGCACGCGGTGTCCAACGATGTGTCCATCGACCAGAACGGCAGCGCCAACCTGGCACGCCTGCTGCAGGTCGACACCGGCGACGCGTCGTTCCACATCACGCAGAACGGTACCGGCAACACGACCACGGCGGAACACTTGAGGAGCTCGCATGGCGGCCCGCAGGTGAACCAGACCGGCGAAGGCAATACGGTCGCGATCTACGCGGACAATCTTCTTGGCCCCGGCGCCAGGATCACCCAGGACGGCAGTGTGAACAGCGCGAATGTACTGCTGATCGACACCGATATCATGCTTACCCTCTCACAACAGGGCGTCGGCAACGTTGTCAACGCAAGCGAGTCGGGCGCCGGTTTCGCGGACATCAGCCAGAGCGGCAACGGCAACATTGCCAACCTGACCCAGGCCAACGGCTTCCTGAAGGCCTCGATTGTCCAGATCGGCAATATCAACGGCGCGACGGTGAACCAGTCCGGCCCATCCGAGTATGTCGCCAACGTGAACCAGAGCGGTTCGGGCAACTGGTCGAACGTCTACCAGCACTGATACGCGAGGAGCACGCTCATGAAATCCAGACTTTCGGCAATCGCCATTGGCGCCATCCTGGCCTGCGCCAGCCACGTCGCGTCGAGCCAGACCATCGCGGTCGCGCAGCAGGGCAACGGCAACACCGCGGCCTCGGAGCAGGTTGGCCTGACACCGTACGACACGACGCAGCCGGACAGCGCATCGATCACGCAGACCGGCAACGACAACCATGTGGGCGGCCCCGGCGCCACGAGCGGGGGCATCTTCCAGCGCGACATCCGCTACGGTGTGACCGCCGTGGTCAGCCAGAACGGCACCGGGAACAATGCAGGCATCACGCAAGATGGCGCGAGGGGAACGCACGGACTGGTTGAAGCGCGGATCACCCAACTCGGGAACGGGAACGATGCCGCCATCGCGCAAGCCATCGTCACGTCGAGTCCTGTCATCGTCAACCAGAGCGGCAGCGGCAACGTTGCGCGCGTCGAGCAGATCGAGAGTGCCGATACGAGCATCCGGACCTCACAATCCGGCACGGGCAACCGGTTGACGGTCAGCCAGCGGGGCGCCGTCTATCACGGTCCGGCGATCACGCAAGCGGGCGATGGGAATACCGTGTCGGTGGTCGCCAACAACATGCTGGCGGGCGGCCCGGACATCGTACAGAACGGCACGCTGAACAGCGCGAGCACAGTCCAGAACGATGGCGACGATTCCTCGATCACGATCCGGCAGGAGGGATCGGGCAACATCGCCGACGCCAGCCAGACCGGCAGCGACCATGTCGCCGACATCAACCAGGTCGGCAACGCCAACCTGGCCAGGGTCCTCCAGACCGGCGCCGGCAACACGGCCACGATTGCCCAGATCGGCAACAGCAACATCGCGTCGATCAGCCAGCCCGGCGAAGGCTATGTGGCCAACGTCAACCAGACGGGCTCGGGCAACTGGACGAACATCTACCAGCACTGAGGCCGGCAGGCGCCAGGCAAAAAAAACGGCACCCCTCGAGGTGCCGTTTTTATCAGCTGATTAAGCTAATGCTGAAGCGATCACTCGCCGTCGCCATGATGCTGCTCGACCGAAGCCGCAGCATTCTGCTGGTCTTCCATCGCCTGCAGCTCGGCAGCCATGTTGGCCTTCTCCTGCTGCAGCAGCGCTGCGCGCTCTTCGGCTTCCCACGCTTCTTTCTCCTTGCGGGCGCGGTGGAATGCCAGACCGGTACCGCCCGGGATCAGGCGGCCGACGATGACGTTTTCCTTCAGGCCGCGCAGACCGTCGCGCTTGCCCATGATCGCCGCTTCGGTCAGCACGCGGGTGGTTTCCTGGAACGATGCGGCCGAGATGAACGAGTCGGTCGACAGCGATGCCTTGGTAATACCCAGCAGCACGTTTTCGTAGGTCGCCGGCAGCTTGCCTGCGGCC
This sequence comes from Massilia orientalis, assembly GCF_030411975.2. Lineage (NCBI taxonomy): Bacteria > Pseudomonadati > Pseudomonadota > Betaproteobacteria > Burkholderiales > Oxalobacteraceae > Massilia > Massilia orientalis. The sequence goes on from NZ_JASNRB020000004.1 coordinate 339,941, forward strand.
GTCACGCGGTCGTTCTCTTCCAGCAGTTCCGAACGCTCCACCTGCTCGCCGACGATGTAGTCGGTGTCGCCGGCTTCGACGATCTGAACACGACGCAGCATCTGGCGAACGATCACCTCGATGTGCTTGTCGTTGATCTTCACGCCCTGCAGACGGTACACGTCCTGCACTTCGTCGACGATGTAGCGGGCCAGCGCTTCGATACCCAGCAGGCGCAGGATGTCTTGCGGATCGGCCGGGCCGTCCACGATCATCTCGCCCTTGTTCACCACCTGGCCGTCGTGCACCAGCACTTGCTTGTCCTTGGTGATCAGGAACTCGTGCTTGTTGCCGTCCATGTCGGTGATTTCCAGGCGCTGCTTGCCCTTGGTCTCTTTACCGAATGCGACCGTACCGGTGACTTCCGCCAGCATGCCGGCATCTTTCGGCGAACGGGCTTCGAACAGCTCGGCAACGCGCGGCAGACCACCGGTAATGTCACGGGTCTTCTGCGATTCGGTCGGGATACGTGCAAGCACTTCACCCACCGACACTTGCTGGCCATCCTTCACCATGATCAGCGCGCCGACCTGGAAGCCGATCGTCACGGCGTGCTCGGTGCCGGCGATCTTGACTTCCTGGCCTTCGGCGTTGAGCAGCTTGACCTGCGGACGATTGACCTTGCCCGAACCGCGGCGTTTCGGGTCGATCGCGACCAGGGTCGACAGGCCGGTCACGTCATCCACCTGGCGAGCGACGGTGACGCCCTCTTCCACGTTCTCGAACTTGATCGTACCGGCGTACTCGGTGATGATCGGACGGGTCAGCGGGTCCCACGTTGCCAGCGGCAGGCCGGCTTTCACCACCATGCCGTCCTGGACAGCCAGGGTCGCGCCGTACGGCACCTTGTGACGCTCGCGCTCGCGGCCGTGGTCGTCCGTGATCAGCACTTCGCCCGAACGCGAAATGACGATCTGGGCGCCCTTGCCGTTGGTCACGTAACGCATGGTCGCCGTGAAGCGGACCGTACCGTTCGACTTGGCTTCCACCGACGATGCCACCGCCGCACGCGATGCCGCACCACCGATGTGGAACGTACGCATGGTCAGCTGGGTACCCGGCTCACCGATCGACTGTGCTGCCACCACACCGACGGCTTCGCCGGAGTTGACCAGCATGCCGCGGCCCAGGTCACGGCCATAGCACTTCGCGCACAGGCCGTAACGGGTGTCGCAGTTCAGCGGCGTGCGGACCTTGACTTCGTCGATGCCCAGACGCTCGATCTCTTCGACCATGTCTTCGTCCAGCAGCGTGCCGGCTTCGTACAGGGTCGCCTGCGTTTCCGGATTGACGACGTCGGTACCGGTCACGCGGCCGAGGATACGGTCGCGCAGGGCTTCGATCACTTCACCGCCTTCGACCATCGCCTTCATGTGCGTGCCATTGGAGGTGCCGCAATCGTCTTCCGTCACGACCAGATCCTGCGTCACGTCGACCAGACGACGGGTCAGGTAACCCGAGTTTGCCGTCTTCAGCGCGGTGTCGGCCAGACCTTTACGGGCGCCGTGCGTCGAGATGAAGTACTGCAGAACGTTCAAGCCTTCGCGGAAGTTCGCGGTAATCGGCGTTTCGATAATCGAGCCGTCCGGCTTCGCCATCAGGCCGCGCATACCGGCCAGCTGACGGATCTGGGCTGCGGAACCACGGGCGCCCGAGTCGGCCATCATGTAGATGGCGTTGAACGACTCTTGCGTGCCTTGCGTGCCGTCGCGCTTCGTGACCGGCTCGACTTTCAGCTGGTCCATCATCGCCTTGCCCACTTCGTCCGAGGTCTTGCCCCAGATGTCGACGACCTTGTTGTAACGCTCGCCGGCGGTGACCAGACCCGAGGCGTACTGCTGCTCGATCTGCTTCACTTCCGCTTCGGCGGTCGAGATCATGGTCTTCTTGACGTCCGGGATCAGCATGTCGTCCACGGCGATCGAGATACCGGCGCGCGTTGCGAGACGGAAGCCCGACTGCATCAGCTTGTCGGCGAACACGACGGTCGCACGCAGGCCGCACTTGCGGAACGACGTGTTGATCAGCTTCGAGATTTCCTTCTTCTTCAGCGCGCGGTTCAGCACCGAGAACGGCAGGCCTTTCGGCAGGATCTCGGACAGGATCGCACGGCCGACCGTGGTCTCGTAGCGGGTCAGCGTCTGGTCGAAACCGCCTTCGGCGTTGCGCGGGAATTCCACGATACGCACGGTGATGCGGGTCGCCAGTTCGACTTCCTTGTTGTCGTACGCGCGGATGACTTCCGACACGTCCGGGAACAGCATGCCTTCGCCCTTGGCGTTGATCGCCTCGCGGGTCGCGTAGTACAGACCCAGCACGATATCCTGGGACGGCACGATCGACGGTTCGCCGTTCGACGGGAACAGGATGTTGTTCGACGCCAGCATCAGCGTACGCGCTTCCATCTGTGCTTCGATCGACAGCGGGACGTGGACTGCCATCTGGTCACCGTCGAAGTCGGCGTTGAACGCCGCGCAAACCAGCGGGTGCAGCTGGATCGCCTTACCTTCGATCAGGACCGGCTCGAACGCCTGGATACCGAGACGGTGCAGCGTCGGCGCACGGTTCAGCATCACCGGGTGTTCCTTGATGACTTCTTCCAGGATGTCCCAGACGACCGGTTCCTGCTGCTCGACGAGCTTCTTCGCAGCCTTGATGGTGGTCGCGAGGCCCATCAGTTCCAGCTTGTTGAAGATGAACGGCTTGAACAGTTCCAGGGCCATCAGCTTCGGCAGACCGCACTGGTGCAGTTTCAGCTGCGGACCCACCACGATGACCGAACGGCCCGAGTAGTCGACGCGTTTGCCCAGCAGGTTCTGACGGAAGCGGCCGCCCTTACCCTTGATCATTTCAGCCAGCGACTTCAGCGGACGCTTGTTGGCGCCGGTCATCGCCTTGCCGCGACGGCCGTTGTCCAGCAGCGAGTCCACGGCTTCCTGCAGCATGCGCTTCTCGTTACGCGTAATGATTTCCGGCGCGCGCAGTTCCATCAGGCGCTTCAGGCGGTTATTACGGTTGATGACGCGGCGATACAGGTCGTTCAGGTCGGACGTGGCGAAACGGCCGCCATCCAGCGGGACGAGCGGACGCAGCTCCGGCGGCAGGACCGGGAGCACTTCCATGATCATCCATTCCGGCTTGATGCCCGAACGCTGGAACGCCTCGAGCACTTTCAGGCGCTTGGCGTATTTCTTGATCTTGGCTTCCGACTTCGACTCTTTGAGTTCGACGCGCAGGGCTTCGGCTTCGCGGTCGATGTCGATCGAGCGCAGCAGTTCACGGATGCCTTCGGCGCCCATGAATGCGGTGAAGTCGTCGCCGTACTCTTCGTACTTGGCGGCGTAGTCGTCTTCCGACATGATCTGGCACTTCTTCAGCGGGGTCATGCCCGGATCGGTCACGACGTATGCTTCGAAGTACAGGACGCGTTCGATATCGCGCAGCGTCATGTCCAGGACCATGCCCAGACGCGACGGCAGCGACTTCAGGAACCAGATGTGCGCGACCGGCGAGGCCAGCTCGATGTGGCCCATGCGCTCACGACGGACTTTCGCCAGGGTGACTTCGACGCCGCACTTCTCGCAGATCACGCCGCGGTGCTTCAGGCGCTTGTACTTGCCGCACAGGCATTCGTAGTCCTTGATCGGACCAAAGATTTTCGCGCAAAACAGGCCATCACGTTCCGGCTTGAACGTACGGTAGTTGATGGTCTCCGGCTTCTTGACTTCGCCGAACGACCACGAACGGATTTTCTCGGGCGACGCCAGGCCAATCTTGATGGCGTCGAAGCTCTCGTTTTGCTGAACTTGCTTGAATAGATCGAGCAGTGCTTTCATTTATCACTCCGGGTGATTGAATTCTGTACCTACTACTACCGCCAGCTTCTCACTGATTTTCGCCAGTGCTTGCTGGAACCACATTCCTTAAAACCGTCATCCCCGCGCAGGCGGGGATCCAAGTTTTTCGGCGATTCACCGAACTCAGGTTCCCGCCTGCGCGGGAACGACGATGTTGGGGTCGCGGGCCAGCCCGAAGGCTGGCGGCCGTGCTGCTGTCTTAGCTGCGCTCGAGATCGATGTCGATACCCAGCGAGCGGATTTCCTTCACCAGCACGTTGAACGATTCCGGCATACCCGCGTCGATCACATGGTCGCCCTTGACCAGGTTCTCGTACACCTTGGTACGGCCGTTCACGTCGTCCGACTTGACGGTCAGCATTTCCTGCAGCACGTACGATGCGCCGTACGCTTCCAGTGCCCACACCTCCATCTCACCGAAGCGCTGGCCACCGAACTGGGCTTTACCGCCCAGCGGCTGCTGCGTCACCAGCGAGTACGGACCGGTCGAGCGGGCGTGCATCTTGTCGTCGACCAGGTGGTGCAGCTTCAGCATGTGCATGAAGCCCACGGTCACCTTGCGCTCGAACGCTTCGCCGGTGCGGCCGTCGTACATCGTGACCTGGTTCTTCGACGGGGTCATGCCCAGGTGGGTCGCGATCTCGTCCGGGAAGGCCAGATCCAGCATGCGGCGGATCTCTTCTTCGTGGGCACCGTCGAACACCGGGGTCGCGAACGGCACGCCGTTCTTGAGGTTGTTCGCCAGCTCGACGATTTCCTGGTCGCTGAAGTTGTCCAGGTCTTCCTTTTTGCCCGTTTCGTTGTAGATCTTGCCCAGGAACGCGCGCAGTTGCTCGGTCTCGGCCTTGGCCTTGATCATTTCGCCCAGGCGCAGGCCCAGGCCTTTCGCTGCCCAACCCAGGTGGGTTTCCAGGATCTGACCGACGTTCATACGCGACGGAACGCCCAGCGGGTTCAGCACGACGTCGGCCGGCGTACCGTCGGCCATGAACGGCATGTCTTCCACCGGCACGATACGCGAGACCACACCCTTGTTACCGTGGCGGCCTGCCATCTTGTCGCCCGACTGCAGGCGGCGCTTGACGGCCAGGTAGACCTTGACCATCTTCTGCACGCCCGGCTGCAGCTCGTCGCCCTGCGTGAGCTTCTTGCGCTTCTCTTCGAACGCCAGGTCGAACTGGTGACGCTTCTCGTTGATCGACTCCTTCATCGCCTCCAGTGCGTTGGCGGTTTCGTCGTCGGCCGGACGGATGTCGAACCAGTGGAACTTGTCCAGGTCGTCCAGGTAGGCCTTGTCGATCACGGCACCCTTGGCCAGCTTCTTCGGACCGCCGTTGACGGTCTTGCCGACGAGCAGACGCTCCAGACGCTGGAACGCGTCGCCTTCCACGATACGCAGCTGGTCGTTCAGGTCCAGGCGGAAGCGCTTCAGCTCGTCGTCGATGATCTGCTGGGCGCGCTTGTCGCGCACGATGCCTTCACGGGTGAACACCTGCACGTCGATCACGGTACCGACCATGCCCGACGGCACGCGCAGCGACGTGTCCTTCACGTCCGACGCTTTTTCACCGAAGATCGCGCGCAGCAGCTTCTCTTCCGGCGTCAGCTGGGTTTCGCCCTTCGGCGTCACCTTACCGACCAGCACGTCACCGGCCTGCACTTCGGCGCCGATGTAGACGATGCCCGACTCGTCCAGGCGAGCCAGCTGGTTTTCCGCCAGGTTCGAGATGTCGCGGGTGATTTCTTCAGGGCCCAGCTTCGTGTCGCGTGCGACGACCGACAGCTCCTCGATGTGGATCGAGGTGTAGCGGTCATCCTTGACGACGTTTTCCGAGATCAGGATCGAGTCCTCGAAGTTCAGGCCGTTCCACGGCATGAACGCCACCAGCATGTTCTGGCCCAGTGCCAGTTCGCCCAGGTCGGTCGAGGCGCCGTCGGCGATGACGTCGCCGCGAGCCACGCGATCGCCCACTTTCACGATCGGACGCTGGTTGATGTTGGTGTTCTGGTTCGAACGGGTGTACTTGATCAGGTTGTAGATGTCGACACCGACTTCGCCAGCCTGCGCTTCTTCGTCGTTCACGCGGATCACCACGCGGCCGGCGTCGACGTAATCGACGATACCGCCACGGGTCGCCTGCACGGTCGTGCCCGAGTCCACCGCCACGGTGCGCTCGATGCCGGTACCGACGAAGGCTTTTTCCGGACGCAGGCAAGGCACGGCCTGGCGCTGCATGTTGGCGCCCATCAGTGCACGGTTCGCGTCATCGTGCTCGAGGAACGGAATCAGCGATGCCGCCACCGACACGATCTGGCCCGGGGCCACGTCCATGTACTGGATGCGTTCCGGCGACACGAGGATCGTTTCGCCCGCTTCACGTGCCGAGACCAGCTCGTCGACCAACTGGCCTTCTGCGTTGATCTGCGCGTTCGCCTGGGCGATGATGTAGCGGCCTTCTTCGATCGCCGACAGGTATTCGATCTTGTCGGTGACTTTCGAACCGTCGACCTTGCGGTACGGGGTTTCCAGGAAGCCGTATTCGTTCAGGCGGGCAAACAGTGCCAGCGAGTTGATCAGGCCGATGTTCGGGCCTTCAGGCGTTTCGATCGGGCAGACGCGGCCGTAGTGGGTCGGGTGCACGTCGCGGACTTCGAAGCCGGCGCGCTCGCGGGTCAGGCCGCCCGGGCCCAGTGCGGAGACACGGCGTTTGTGCGTGATTTCCGACAGCGGGTTGGTCTGGTCCATGAACTGCGACAGCTGCGACGAACCGAAGAATTCGCGGATCGCGGCCGAGATCGGCTTACTGTTGATCAGGTCGTGCGGCATCAGGTTGTCCGCTTCGGCCTGGCCGAGGCGTTCCTTGACGGCGCGTTCGACACGCACGAGGCCGGCGCGGAACTGGTTTTCGGCCAGTTCGCCCACGCAACGCACGCGGCGGTTACCCAGGTGGTCGATGTCGTCGACTTCGCCGCGGCCATTGCGCAGCTCGACCAGGATCTTGATCACGGCCAGGATGTCTTCGTTCGACAGGGTCATGTCGCCGACCAGTTCGTCACGGCCGATGCGGCGGTTGAACTTCATGCGGCCCACGGCCGACAGGTCGTAGCGTTCCGGGCTGTAGAACAGGCCGTGGAACAGCGCTTCCACCGATTCTTCGGTCGGCGGTTCGCCAGGACGCATCATGCGGTAGATCGCCACGCGGGCCGCGGTCTGGTCGGCGGTGTCGTCGGTGCGCAGCGTCTGCGAGATGTAGGCGCCCTGGTCCAGGTCGTTGGTGTATAGCGTCTGGATCGCGTCGATGTTGGCGTCGCGCAGCTTGCCCAGCAGCTCGTCGGTCAGCTCGTCGTTGGCGTTGGCGATGATCTCGCCGGTGTCGCCGTCGACGACGTTCTTCGCCAGCACGCGGCCGACCAGGTAGTCTTCCGGCACCGAGATGTGCGTGATGCCGGCGTTTTCGACGTCGCGCACGTTCTTGGCGTTGATGCGCTTGTCCTTCGTTACCAGCGTCTTGCCGGTTTTCGGATCGACGATGTCGAAGCGCGCGACTTCACCGCGCAGGCGCTCGGCCACGAATTCCAGTTCCGCGCCTTCCGAGCGCAGGTTGAAGTTGTCGAACACGAAGAAGTTCGCGAGGATCTGCTCCGGCGTCATGCCGATGGCTTTCAGCAGGATCGTCACCGGCATCTTGCGGCGGCGGTCGACGCGGAAGAACAGGATGTCCTTCGGGTCGAACTCAAAGTCCAGCCACGAGCCGCGGTAAGGAATGATACGTGCCGAGAACAGCAGCTTGCCCGACGAGTGCGTCTTGCCGCGGTCGTGCTCGAAGAACACGCCCGGCGAACGGTGCAGCTGCGAGACGATCACGCGCTCGGTGCCGTTGATCACGAACGAACCGTTGGCGGTCATGAGCGGCAGTTCGCCCATGTACACTTCCTGTTCCTTCATTTCCTTCACGACCGGCTTGGTCGGCGATTCCTTGTCCAGGATCACCAGGCGCACCTTGGCGCGCAGCGGCGACGCGAAGGTCAGGCCGCGTTGTTGGCATTCCTTGACGTCGAAAGCGGGGTCACCCAGCACGTAGGAGAGGAACTCGAGGCGCGCAAAACCGTTGTGCGACACGATCGGGAAGATGGAGGTGAAAGCCGATTGCAGACCTTCGTTCTTGCGTACGGAGGGCCCTGCATCCGCTTGCAGGAAATTCTCGTAAGACTCCAGCTGCGTAGCGAGGAGGTAGGGAACGTTGTGAACGTTGGCGCGCTTCGCGAACGACTTGCGAATGCGTTTCTTCTCAGTAAATGAGTAGTGCATGGACACTCCGTGAGTGACAGAAAGGATGAGAATTCAGGAATTGCCAGTGGTTAAGCCACCACATGCAAGGCCTCAAATCTCGCCGCATTCCGCCGGGTGATTGGGAACCGGTGCTGCTGTGTTACGATAATGCTGTGCTGCGGTGCTTCTGAAACAGGGGTATTCCGTATTTTGTCGTAGGGACGACAAAAGAGCCAAAGCCGCATACCCCACCTTCCGGCGGGGATCTGCGCGCTTTGACTCCGGCGCGGGGCGCTGATTCAGCGCCCTTTGCATATGTATTACTTGAGCTCGGCCTTGGCGCCAGCTTCTTCCAGCTTCTTCTTGGCGGCTTCAGCGTCAGCTTTCGGCAGGGCTTCCTTGACGGTCTTCGGTGCGCCATCAACGACGTCCTTGGCTTCTTTCAGGCCCAGGCCGGTGATTTCGCGGACGGCCTTGATGACGCCGACCTTGTTCGCGCCGACTTCGGTCAGGACGACGTTGAATTCGGTCTGCTCTTCAGCAGCCGGTGCAGCGGCGCCGCCGCCAGCTGCCGGTGCGGCCATTGCAGCTGCCGACACGCCGAACTTCTCTTCGAATGCCTTGACCAGGTCGTTCAGTTCCATGACCGACATTGCGCCAACTGCGTCCAGGAACTCTTCTTTGCTAATTGCCATTTGAAACTCCAAATATTTGATTGTGATTAGTACTTGACCAAAAAGGCTTGCTTATTCTGCTGCTGCGGCTTCTGCCGGAGCTGCGGAACCTTCGCCTTTTTGTGCTGCGATTGCAGCCAGAACTCGTGCAAAGCCGGACACCGGAGCCTGCATGACGCCCAGCAGCTGGGCGATGAGGACTTCACGGCTCGGGATGCTTGCCAGCGCGTTGACGCCAGCGACATCCAGGTTCTTGCCAGCGTAGTTACCGCCCTTGACCACCAGTTTGTCGTTGGTCTTCGAGAAGTCGCTGAGCACCTTGGCGGCTGCCACGGCGTCGTCCGAGATCGAGTAGATCAGCGGACCAACCATGGTCTCAGCCAGCGGTGCGAACTGGGTGCCTTCCACAGCGCGACGAGCCAGCGTGTTCTTCAGAACACGCAGGTACACGCCCTGCGAACGAGCATTTGCACGGAGTTTCGTCAGAGCACTAACCTGGATGCCACGGTACTCGGCGACGACGATGGTTTGCGCGGTTGCTACTTTCGCGCTAACTTCTTCGACGACGACCTTTTTGTCATTCAGATTAAGACCCACGGTCAATCTCCTTAAATGATGTGAGGGACGTCCCCCGCATCGGTTCGAACACGGCGTCCGAAGTTAAGAAGTACGACAAAGCATCGACTACAAAACTTGTTCGGGTTCGCCATCTGCGTTGGGTTTGCTTTTTAACCTCTTGCCTGCCTGCTGCATTCGGCCCAACGGTCTTTGATTGCCTGGCGGGGTTCAGTCCGCCAGCCCAAAGATCTGCCCCGCGATGTTCTGCGGGGACTTAATTCTTTACTTAAGCAGCCAGGGTAGCGTGATCGACACGCACGCCAGCGCCCATGGTCGACGAGATCGCGACCTTGCGCAGGTAGATACCCTTCGACGAAGCCGGCTTGGCCTTGTTCAGGGCGTCGATCAGCGCGACCAGGTTGGTCTTCAGCTGTTCGTCGCTGAACGACTTGCGGCCGATCGTGGCGTGGATGATACCTGCCTTGTCGGTACGGTACTGGACCTGACCGGCCTTGGCGTTGCGCACGGCGCCAGCCACGTCCGGGGTCACGGTGCCGACTTTCGGGTTCGGCATCAGGCCGCGCGGGCCCAGGATCTGGCCCAGGGTACCGACGATACGCATGGTGTCCGGCGAAGCGATGACGACGTCGAACGGCATGTCGCCGGCCTTGACGCGTTCTGCCAGGTCTTCCATACCGACGATGTCGGCGCCGGCAGCTTTAGCCTGCTCGGCCTTGTCGCCTTGTGCGAAGACGGCGACACGCACGGTCTTGCCGGTACCAGCCGGCAGGACGACGGAACCGCGGACGACCTGGTCCGACTTCTTCGGATCCACGCCCAGTTGCACGGCGACGTCGATCGACTCGTTGAACTTGGCGGTTGCGAATTCTTTGACGATTGCAACGGCGTTGTCGAAAGCGTAGGCCTTGTTACGGTCGACCTTGGCTTTGATTTCTTTGACGCGCTTGGACAGCTTGGCCATATTAGATACCCTCCACCGTGATGCCCATCGAACGTGCCGAGCCGGCCACGACGCGCACAGCAGCGTCCAGGTCAGCGGCGGTCAGGTCCGGCTGCTTGATTTTTGCGATTTCTTCAGCCTGGGCACGGGTCAGCGTGCCGACCTTGTCGGTATGCGGCTTCGGCGAACCTTTGGTGACGCCCGACAGCTTCTTGATCAGGTACGTTGCCGGCGGGGTCTTCATCTCGAAGGTGAACGACTTGTCCGCGAAGGCGGTGATCACGACCGGAATCGGCATGCCCGGTTCCATGCCTTGCGTCTTGGCATTGAAGGCCTTGCAGAATTCCATGATGTTCAGACCGCGCTGGCCGAGGGCCGGGCCGATCGGGGGGGACGGGTTTGCTTTACCAGCCGGCACTTGCAGCTTGATAAAACCGACGATTTTCTTTGCCATGATTGGCTCCTTTGTCGATTATGAGTGGTAGCGCTCCACCTGGCGCCCCGATCAAGCTACTGCGCGTTGCATTTTCGATCTGCGATGCTCGCTGTACATTCGTACAGCTGCGCTTCTCGATCAAAACTGCCGCCGCTCGCTACGCTTTCTCGGAGTGCCTTTTAGTCAGGCGGAGCTCCTCTTATCGGATTCCGCCTTGCTGCTGCGACGCTCCGATTCGGCGTTTTAGACTTTCTCTACCTGCCCGAACTCCAGTTCCACCGGAGTCGCGCGGCCGAAGATGGTGACAGACACACGCACCTTCGATTTTTCGTAGTTGACTTCCTCGACAGAGCCGTTGAAGTCGGTGAACGGGCCTTCCTTGATACGCACCTGCTCGCCCACTTCGTACAGCACTTTGGGCCGCGGCTTCTCGACACCTTCCTGGACCTGCTGCATGATCTTGTCGATCTCGCGCGCCGGAATCGGCGTCGGCTTGTTGCTCTTGCCGCCGATGAAACCGGTGACTTTCGGCGTGTTCTTCACGAGGTGCCAGGTCTCGTCGGTCATCTCCATCTCGACCAGCACATAACCCGGGAAGAAGCGACGCTCGGTCACTGATTTGCTGCCATTCTTGACTTCGACCACTTCTTCGGTCGGAACCAGGATACGGCCGAATTGTTCCTGCATGCCGCCGCGCTCGATGCGGTCGGTCAGGCCGCGCATCACGCTCTTCTCCATGCCGGAGTAGACATGCACGACGTACCAGCGCTTGTTGCTGACCGGAGTACTCAGCGGCGCATCAGCGTCTTGTGCCGGAACGCCGGCCGCCGGGACTTCACCCGGCACGTTGTCAGCGTTTTCGCTCATTATTATTTCCACCCCAGGATCACGTCGTACATCAGAAATTCAAGAATCTTATCCGTGCCCCACAGGAAAATTGCCATCACCAGCACGAACCCGAACACCACGGCGGTGATCTGGGTCGCTTCCTTGCGGGTAGGCCATACAACCTTCTTCGTTTCACGTACGGATTCCTTCGCGAAGCTCAGGAAATCGCGACCGGTCGCGGAAGTCCACAACAGCAGGACGGCAATAGCCAAACCAGCCACGAGTGCGCCTGCGCACATCAGGGCTGGTTTGTTCTGGCCTTTCAGAATGAAAAAGCCGACCACGCCTGCAATCGTAGCAACCACTGCCAGCGCGACCTTGAACTTGTCGTTCGAGGTGCCGACGGTTTGCACGGATTGATTAGACATACTTAATTTACTTTCGGGTGCCTGGCACCGAATTCGGTGGCAGGGGCGGAGGGCATCGAACCCCCAACCTTCGGTTTTGGAGACCGACGCTCTGCCAATTGAGCTACGCCCCTACAAAAACTTCTAGTTGAATCGAGCATTATACGCTACTTGGGTATTTCGCGCAACACTCTATTGTTGGGCGGAACAGAATCGTTCCGCCCGGAGGTACAGCGGTATTACTTAGGCGATGATCTTGGCAACCACGCCGGCGCCGACGGTACGGCCGCCTTCGCGGATTGCGAAGCGCAGACCTTCTTCCATCGCGATCGGAGCGATCAGCTTGACGGTGATCGACACGTTGTCGCCCGGCATGACCATCTCTTTGTCGGCCGGCAGAACGATCGAGCCGGTCACGTCAGTCGTACGGAAGTAGAACTGCGGACGGTAGTTGTTGAAGAACGGGGTGTGACGACCACCCTCGTCCTTCGACAGGACGTACACTTCGCCCGTGAAGTCGGTGTGCGGCTTGATCGAACCCGGCTTGGCCAGGACCTGGCCACGCTGGACGTCTTCACGCTTGGTACCGCGCAGCAGCAGGCCGACGTTGTCGCCAGCTTGACCCTGGTCCAGCAGCTTGCGGAACATTTCCACGCCGGTGCAGGTGGTCTTGACCGTATCGACGATACCGACGATTTCGATCTCTTCGCCGACCTTGATGATGCCGCGCTCGACACGACCGGTCACCACGGTACCGCGGCCCGAGATCGAGAACACGTCTTCCACCGGCATCAGGAAGGCGCCATCGACGGCACGCTCCGGGGTCGGGATGTAGGTGTCCAGGGCTTCAGCCAGGCGGATGATGCAGTCTTCGCCCATTTCGCCCTGCTGGCCTTCCAGCGCCATACGAGCCGAACCCTTGATGATCGGCAGGTCGTCGCCCGGGAACTCGTACTTCGACAGCAGTTCGCGCACTTCCATTTCGACCAGTTCCAGCAGTTCTGCGTCGTCGACCAGGTCGCACTTGTTCAGGAACACAATGATGTACGGAACACCCACCTGGCGAGCCAGCAGGATGTGTTCGCGGGTCTGCGGCATCGGGCCGTCAGCAGCGGAGCACACCAGGATCGCGCCGTCCATCTGGGCAGCACCGGTGATCATGTTCTTGATGTAGTCGGCGTGGCCCGGGCAGTCGACGTGTGCGTAGTGGCGGTTGGCCGTTTCGTACTCGACGTGCGCGGTGTTGATCGTGATGCCGCGTGCTTTTTCTTCCGGAGCCGCGTCGATCTGGTCGTAGGCCTTGGCTTCACCGCCGAATTTCTTCGACAGAACGGTTGCGATTGCCGCCGTCAGGGTGGTTTTGCCGTGGTCAACGTGACCGATGGTGCCGACGTTCACGTGCGGCTTGGTCCGTTCGAATTTTTCCTTTGCCATTCTAGACTCCTAAGATCCTAACGATATTGAAAATTACCAGGCACACCTGACGATCGAAACAGCCGACAGCCGTTTAAATTCTGGTGCCCTTGACGTGGATTGAACACGTGGCCTCTCCCTTACCAAGGGAGTGCTCTACCACTGAGCTACAAGGGCTGATTTGAAACTGGAGCGGGTGAAGGGAATCGAACCCTCGTCATAAGCTTGGAAGGCTTCAGCTCTACCATTGAGCTACACCCGCGAGGTACCACCCATTCGATTCACTACACGATCAACGCTATTGGTGGTGGGGGCTGGATTCGAACCAGCGTACTCAGAGAGGGCAGATTTACAGTCTGCTGCCTTTAACCACTCGGCCACCCCACCGCGAAGAACCGCAGAGTATGAAGCAAGATAACAACTTCGTCAACTGTTTTTGCTTGTACTGATCAAACTCAAACAGTGTCGTTGCTTCGGGGCGTGATTGTAACGGCCGCAGTACAACTCCGCAAGGGCTGTTTGCAAGAATCCCTGCAGAGCGGTCCAACCATGCGTTTGCGCGTACACTGTATTGACGTCAGAGGCCCCCATGGACCAGCATCGCACCGGCAATCACGAAGGGCACGGGCTTCGGCTGTGGCTGGCCAACCTGGCGACCATTGCCGTCTATACCGGCACCCTTCTCCTCAGCCGCGCGCTGGCCCTGCCCGCGGGCTATGCAACGCCCGTATACCTGCCGGCCGGCGTCGGATTCGCCTTGAGCGTCGCGTTCGGCTTGCGCGCCCTCCCTGGCGTCGCCATCGGCGCGTGCCTGTCGCACCTGCCCGACGGCTGGATGGACCCCGACACCGCGCCCGCGACCGCGGTCCTCGCGACGACGGTCGCCACGCTGGGCTCGCTCGTGCAGGCCTGGCTGGGCGCCCGCTGGTTCCGCCGCTTCGTCGACCCGGCCCTCGGCACGGCGCGCGACGTCGCCCGTTTCCTCGCGCTGGCACCGGTGTTCTGCCTGATCAACGCCACCGCCAACGTGTCCGCCCTGTACCGGCTGGACGTGGTGACGGCGGCCGAACGGGCGCCGAACTGGATCAACTGGTGGGCCGGCGACACCGTGGGCGTCCTGCTGGCCGCCCCGCTCGTCTGGATCGTGTGCGGCCGGCCGCGCCGGCTGTGGCGCCGGCGGGCGCGCCTCGTCGCCCTGCCGCTGCTGCTGGCGGCCGGCGTCGTCATGGCCGCCTACGAGCAGACCGTGCACTGGGAGCACCAGCAATACCTGCAGGCCTACCGCCTGAAGGCCCAGCAGGTGGCCGACGAGCTGCAGGCCGAGCTGCGCGAGCACGAACGCTTCGTCGGCACGTTCTCGCGCACGCTTGCGGCGGAAGACCGGTTCATGCACCGCGCCAAGTTCCTGAACATCGCCAGCGGCTACGTCGACGGCCGGCCGGAGATCGCCGCCATCAACTGGCTGGTGCCCGTCACGCTGGCCGAACGCGCGGCGTTCGAGACGTGGGTACGCACGCACGTCGATCCCGCGTTCGCCGGCGTGCGCGACGTGACGCGGACACAGGGCCTGCATCCGGCCGGCCGGCGCGCGCAATACCTGCCCCTGCTGTACACCTGGCCCCCGTCCAATGCGCGCATCCGCGGCATGGACTTCCTGACGGCGCCGGGACGCACGGAAGCGGTGTCGCGCGCGCTGGCCGGCACACGCGCCGTCGCCACGGGGCCGGTCGAGCTGGTATCCAACGGCGCCAACGGCATCGGCCTGTTCCGCTCGGTCGGCGCGCCCGGCCAGCCGCCGCTGGGGGTATTGGCCCTGATCCTGGATGCCCATGTTTTCGTCCGGCAGGCGGTCCTGCGCGCCGGCTTCTCGGGCTTCGACATCAGCCTGGCGGATACGACCGGCCGCGGCGCGCCCATCGCGCTGGTGGGCACGCCCGGCCGGCACGCGGTCAGCGGCGACTACACCGTGCCGCTCACGTACGGCGGCCGCACCCTGCAACTGCGCTTCACGCCCACGGCTGCCTACATGGAAGGCGAACGGGGACTCGCGAGCTGGATCGTGATCACGACCGGCCTGCTGCTGGCCGCGCTGCTGGGCGCGCTGATGCTGATCGTCAGCGGCGAACGCGCCCAGATCGAGGCCCAGGTGGCGGAGCGCACGGCGCGCCTGCAGGCCATCCTGGACAATGCCGCCGACGCCATCGTCACCGTCGACGCGCGCGGCACGGTGCTGTCGGCCAACCGCGCCACGGCCGCGCTGTTCGGCTACCCGCCGAATCACCTGCCCGGCCTCGCGTTCACGACGCTGGTGCCGGGCCATGGCGAAGAAGACAGCCTGGGCCTGCTGGCGCGCCTGGCCGGCAGCAGGCCCGACGAACGCCAGCTGGACGGCCTGAACGCGCGCGGCGAGCCGCTGCCGCTCGCGGTGGCGGTGTCCATCGTCGACCTGGCCGGGGAGCGCCTGTACGTGTGCATCCTGCGCGACCTGACGGAGCAGCAGCGCGCCCAGGCGCGCATCCACCGCCTGGCCCACCACGACCCGCTGACGGGCCTGGAGAACCGCCATGCGCTCGGCATGCGCCTGGAGCAGCAGCTCGCCCAGGCGCGCCGCACCCGGCAGCCGCTGGCCGTGCTGTTCATCGACCTCGACCACTTCAAGAAGATCAACGATTCGCTCGGCCACCAGGCCGGCGACGAACTGCTCGTGGGCGCGGCCGCGCGCATGAAGGACCTGCTGCGCGACGTCGACGCCCTCGCCCGCCTCGGCGGCGACGAATTCATCATCGTGCTGTGCGGCCCCCTGTCTCCCGACAGCGTGAGCGCGGTGGCGGTGCGCCTCGTGGCATCGCTGCAGCAGCCCTACCGCCTGGCCGGCACGACGGCGCACAGCGGCGCCAGCGTGGGCGTGGCCCTGTTCCCCGAAGACGGCCACGATGCGGACACGCTGTTGCGCCACGCCGACATGGCGATGTACGCGGCCAAGCGCGAAGGCCGCGGCAATTTCCAGTTCTTCTCGCCCGCCATGAACGCGGCCACGCACGAGCACCTGCTGCTGGAAAACCGCATGTGGGCGACGCTGGAGAACGGCGGCTTCGACGTCCACCTGCAGGCCCAGGTCGAACTCGAGACGGGGCGCGTGATCGGCGCCGAGGTGCTGCTGCGCTGGCACGATCCGGAGCTGGGCAGCGTGGAGCCCGGACGCTTCATCCCCATCGCCGAGGAATCGGGCCTGATCCTGCCGCTCGGCGACTGGGTGCTGGCGCGCGCGATGGCCCTGCTGGCCGAGTGGCGCGACGACGGCATGGATCACCTGCGCCTGGCCGTGAACCTGTCGGCGCGCCAGTTCAGCGGCGGCGCGCTGCTGTCGCGCCTCGACGAGCTGCTCGCCGAGCACGGGATCGACCCGGCGCGGATGGAACTGGAGATCACGGAGACGGCCGCCATGCGCGACCCGGAAAACACGCGCAGGCTGCTGCTGCAGCTGCGCGCGCGCGGCTTCAAGCTGGCCATCGACGACTTCGGCACGGGGTATTCGTCGCTGGCCTACCTGAAGCTGTTCGCGATCGACCGCATCAAGATCGACCGCGGCTTCGTGCGCGACATCGAGACGAATCCGAACGACGCCGCCATCGTCGACGCGACCATCGGCCTGGCCCATGCGCTCGGGCTGGGCGTGATCGCGGAAGGCGTGGAAACCCTAGCGCAATGGGGCTTCCTGCGCGACCGCAACAGCGACGAGGCGCAGGGCTACCTGTTCGGGCGGCCGATGCCGGCGCGCGAATTCCGGGAGTTCGTCAGGGCGCGAGCGCAGCCAGTACCTGGCCCTTGAGCGCCTTGATGAGGGCCGTCTCGTCGGGCGGCACGCCTTCCGGCGCGGGCTCCGTGCGGTCGGCGTAGAACAGGCCCAGCTGCACCTTGCCGACCACCAGCGGCAGCACGATGAAGCTCTGCGCGTCGGGCAGCAACGCCTTGTGCCAGGCCGGCAGCAGGTCGCGGATCTTGGCGCCGCGCGCGTCCGAGATCATGAGGTCGGCGTCGTTTTCCATCGCCAGGTAAAACAGGTCGCGCGCGCTCCTTTCTCCGGCGGGCGCCAGCGGAAACGTGAAGCCCTCCTGCACGCGCGCCTGCGCGAGCCCGAACGATGCGCGGGCCCGGTACTGGCCGGCGCGCACGTCCTTCAGCACGACCGTCGCGAAGCGGAAGCCCAGCGCCGTGTACAACGTCTCCAGCACGGCCATGACGACGTCGTTGACCTTGTGCCGGCCGGACGCGCGCATCTGGGTGACGTCCTGCACGCCCGCCAGCAGCAGGTCGCGCGCGTTCTTCGGCTTGCCGCTCGGGTACGTGCCCTGCGCTTCCTCTTCCCCGCCGAGGGTCGCCAGCAGCAGCACGTTGGGCAGGCCGCCCTTGTCTTCCTGCGGCGCGCGGCGCGGCATGGGTTGCAAATTCATGCTCTGCAGGAGGCTCGTCATTTCGAACGCGACCGTCTCGAACAACTCGTCCAGCTCGGCCGCGCCGAGGTTCAGCGCGGTGCCGTAGCGCGCCAGCAGCGCCTGCGCTTCCGGCGCGTCGGACGGCGTGGGGGCCCTGCCCATCAGGCGCGCCACGTCCAGGCTGAACGACGCCACCTGGCGCATCCACTCGCTGCGGTTGACGGCCAGCTTGAGCGCCCCTGCCTCCAGCGGGCGCTGGGCGTGCACGATCACGCCCGGGATCTTCCACTCGCCCAGCACGGCTTCGGACAGCGCGTCGAAGCCGCAGCCGAGGATCATCTGCGCGGCCTGTGCGGACGTGTGCTTGCCGGTCGCCAGCAGGGCCTGGATCTCGCGGTAGCGGTCATGCTCGTGCGACGCGACCAGCAGCGCGCCGAGATTCTTGAACAGCGCGCTGATCGATGCTTCCTCCGCGCCCTGGTAAAAGCTGTGGCGCGCCATTTCGCGCCCGACGAGGCTCGCGCACAGCGACGCTTCCAGTTCCATGCGCACGCTGTACGCATGGTCGCTGCTGGCCAGCGCGTCGACGAGCAGCATCGCCAGCGCGACCGTGCGCACGTTGTCGAAGCCCAGCAGGGAAATGGCGCGCGACACCGTCGTGACGGCCGTGCCGGCTGCCGTGCGGTAGCGGACCGTGTTCGCCAGGCGCAGGATGCGCTGCGTGAGCGCGACGTCGGACAGCACGTAGTGCGCGAGATCGTGGGTGCCCTGGTCTTCCGATGTCGCCATCTGCACGACGCGCGCGATGGCGCTGCCCAGCGCGAACATGTCGTCGTCGCCGCACACCTTCTGCAGCAGCGCGGCGCGCACGCGGCGGCCCCCGTCCGTCGGCTGGAACGACGCGGCGTTCGTGTTGGGATTGGAAGCGGCGCTCCCGACTGCAGGAATCATGATCGCTCAGCCGGCCCTTTTCGGACGCGGGCCCTTGTCATATTTCTTGAGAATTTGATGGTGCAGCCCGGCCAGCGCCGGCAGCTTCGGGTTGACCGGATCGAGGCGGCGCACGCCGGCGATGTAGGCCAGGGCCTGCTGGCCGAGGCGCTCGTCCCAGCCTTCGTGGTCCAGGCATTTCAGGATCGCCAGCGCGGCGTTGAACACGACCTGAGGATTGTCCGGCAGCTTGGTCGCCGCTTCCTGCATCAGCACGACGGCGCCCTTGTAGTCGCCGCTCTTCGCCTTGGCGGCGCCGGTGGCGACGAGGTCGACGACCTGCTGGCGGCTTTCCATGGCGAGCTTCTGCGCCGTCTCGGCCTGGCCCGCGTTTTCGAACACGGCCATCGCGCGCGCCACCGCGGCGCCGTTCTGCGCATTGCGCATCACGTCGCGCACGATCTCGGCGGCGCCCTCCTCCATGCCGTTCTCGATGCAGGTGCGCGCCAGTTCCAGCTTGATCTCCGGGCGCAGGTCCGGCGCGTCCTGGCTGGCCGCGAGGGCCGCCGCCAGCGATTCGGCCAGGCGCGCCTCGTTGCCTGTGTATTCGTGCACGAGGCTCGACGCGATGGCGCTGCACAGCGGCGTGTGCTTCTGGAACGCCATCGATTTGTCCAGGTCGCGGATGACGGCCGCGGCCTGCACCGGGTCGCCCTTGCGCACGAGGGTCTGCACGAGGCGCACGTGGTCCTGCGGGTCCTTGAATTCGGAATACTTGGCCTTGCTGACGACCTGCTTGAGGATCTTCTCGGCCGTATCGTGGTCGCCCGCCTCCAGCGCCGTTTCGCCCAGCTTGCGCAGCCGGCGCACCGCGTGCGGGGAGACTGTCACCGCCTCCGTCAGCACGGCCTGCGCCGCATCGAGCGCGCCGGCCGCCTCGTGGGTGCGCGCGAGCCAGTCGTAGGCGTCGACGAAGTTCTTGTTGGCGTCGACGAGGTCTTCGAGCATCTCGCGCGCGTCGTCGTAGCGCTCGCGCAGGAACAGCGTCTTGGCCAGGCCCAGGCGCGCCCAGGCGATCGCCTTGGTCTCGACGAGCTGGCGGTAGAGCGGCTCCGCTTCGTGCGGCTCGCCGAGGAACATGTGCAGTTCGGCGCGCAGGCGCATGAAGTCGACGAGGTAGCGCGGATAGCGTTCTTCCCCGTCGAGGCAGGCGGCGATCGCCTCGCGCTGGTTGCCCGCCTCCATCAGGTCGTACACGGGCAACAGCGCATTTCTCCGTTCCAGCCCGCGCGCGATGCGTTCGAGCAGGCGGTCGGCCGTGAACGGTTTCAGGACGTAGTCGGTGGGGCCCAGTTCGGCGGCGCTGACGACCTTGCCGTAATCGCCTTCGGCCGTGACCATGAAGAACATGGTCGACAGCGGCATGAGCTTGTGGTGGCGCACGTCCTCGAGCAGTTGCTGGCCGTCCTGGCCGCCTTCCAGCGCGTATTCGCACAGGATCAGGTCGTACTGCTTCAGGCCGAGGTGCTTGACGGCCTGATTGGAGCTGCCGACGTGGTCGATCTTGCTCAGGCCGCACATGTTCAGCATGTTGTGGATCGTCGAGCGCATCCCGGCGTGCGGCTCGATGATCAGGGCGTTGAGGCCGTCAAGTTCGTTCATGTCCCGGTTTTCCGTGTGTGCCTGCGATGGGCTGGCGGGCTGCATGGGCCCGTGTGGTCTACCGAGTATATTACGTCCAGGGAACTAAATTCTTGAATTTCACCCACCATCAAACCGGCGAAATGTCGCGAAAAACCACACTTTTGGTTATCAGGCGCCGGGCTGGCGTGCGGCGGCCTGGCGCAGCGGCGCGCGGTGACCGGGGGCGCATTCGGGGCGGGCACCGCCGATCATGATGTTTTGGTAACGGACTTCGTACTTGCCGGCCGCGAGTTTATCGATCAGGAACTTGGCGCGGCCCAGCACGTAGGCGTGGCGCACGTTCGAGCGGCGGTCCAGGTCGTAGATCTTGACCAGCACAGGCGACGGATTGTTGCTGTTGTCGACCAATACCTGCATCTCGTCGCCCTGGTTGCCGAGCGGATAACCGTCGATGTAGCCGGACTGGGCCGGCCACGGATCGCCCGTCGGTGCGACCTGGGCCTGCAGGTCGGTGTCGCAATCGGGTGCGCGGGCCGGGACGATCAACTGGGTCACGCCGAGGGCCTTGATGTCGGGCGGCGCATCGGCCTGCCCGGCCGGCCGCGCCCAGCCGTCGGCGCTGGCGTCACTGCCGAGGGGGTCCGGCGGGGTGTTCGGCGTAGAGGCGGAGGCCGACGCGGAGGCCGATGCGGAGGCCGACGCGGGTGCTGCGGCCGCAGGCTGGGCTTTGCCCGGCCAGGCCAGCGCGCTCGGCAGCATCTTCGGGGGATCGAGCAGGACGATGGCCAGCGCGCCGCCGCCCGCGAAGGAGGCCAGCATCAGGCCCCACCAGCGCGGGTCGCGCAGCACGCGCCAGCGCGACGGCGCCGCGACCTGGCGCGGTTCCCAGTGCCCGTCGCCGCGCGGCTTCTCGCGGCCATCCTCGCCATGGGAACTTTCCAGCCACTCGACTTCCCACTCTTCCGACGCGATCCACTCGTCGTGTTCCTTGCGGCGCACGGGATCGGACAGGATGTTGTAGGCCGTATTGACGATGGCCATGATGCGGGCGGCGCGCTCGTCGCCCGGATTCTTGTCGGGGTGATATTTCTGACTCAAGGCCTTGTAGGCCGCGCGAATGACTTCCTGCGGTGCGTGGCGCGACACCTTCAGGTTGTCATAATGGGTATGGATCTTGGCCATGGGTCAGGGTCGGGTTGCACAGGGGCGCCAGCTGCTTCAATATTAGCCGATTCGTTCTTTAACGGCAGAGGCAAAGGACAGCCTGCCGTACGGGCGGCATTACAGCATAGCCGGGTTTGTGTCCACAGCGCAAGATGTCAGTATCACAACTTGTGGCTGCGATCGGCGCGCTCGATGGCGGGGTCGAGCGCGACCCCGCTGCCGACGATGAGCACCTTGAACAATTCCCCCATTTCGGCCGGCGAGACGAGCTTCTGCACGGCCTTCGACTGCGGCAGGTAGCGCAGCGCATCTTCCGGGTCCGTCTTCAGCAGCAGCTCGCCGATGCCCGCCGCCAGCAGGAAGGCCGCCTGGCTCATGTAGCCGAGCACGTCCAGCCCCGCGCCGTGGGCCGCCAGGGCCATCGCCGTGAAATCGACGTGCGCCGTGATGTCCTGCAGGCCCGGCAGATAAAACGGGTCCGGGTGCGCATGGTGGCGGTAATGACACATCAGCGTGCCGCTCGTGCGCTCGTCGAAATAATATTCGTGGGCCGGGAAACCGTAGTCGATCAGGATCGCGGCGCCCTTGCCTTTCTCGAACATCTGCGCCAGCGAGCGCATGAAGCCGCAGGCGACCGGGTGGACTTCGGTGAGATAGCCGTCCTGCAAGGTGTCGGCGTCGGGAATCTGGCGGCCGATCTGGTCGAGCAGTGCCGCGTCCGGCTCTGCGGGCGTGAAGGCGAAGCGGCCGTCTTCTACCGTCACCACCTGGCGCAGCCAGCGGCCGCCGTCGCGCACGACGAGCTCGACCGGCATCGCGTCCAGCACCTCGTTGGCGAGCACGACGCCGTGGAACGCCACGGGAAAATCGTGCGTCCAACGCACCTGCGGGAAATCCTTCAACGCTTCCTGCTGGCGCGCGCGCAATTCGCCCGACAGTTCGATGATCGTATAACTGTCGACGCGCACGCCCAGTTCGGCCAACGCCGTCAGGACGTCATAGGCGAGTTTGCCCGTGCCGGCGCCGAATTCGATAATGTCAGGGGCACTTTGGGCCATAATAGCGGCTGCCGCGCGCGCCAGCGTGGCACCGAACAGCGGGCTGATCTCGGGCGACGTGGTGAAATCGCCATCGCGGCCCAGCTTCGCGGCGCCGCCGCTGTAATAGCCGAGATTCGGCGCGTACAGTGCCAGTTCCATGAACCGCGAAAACGGGATGGCGCCGCCCTGGTCGGCGATCTCGGCAGCGATCATGCGCTGCAGGGCTTGGGACGCGGCCAGCGCGTCGCTGGAGGGAAGAGGTAAGGACATCCGGCCATTGTAGCGAGAATCGGCAGCGACCCACAAACCACGATGACACAGACATTTTCGACGCCTGACCCAGTTGGCACATCCCTGGCCCGCCCGCACGCGGGACGCGCGCGCGTGGCCCTCGTCACGGGCGGCGGCCGGCGCATCGGGCGCGCCATCGCGCTTGGCATGGCCGAAGCCGGCTGGGACGTCGCCGTTCACTACCGCCAGTCCGCACAGGATGCCGACGAGGTCGTCGCGGCGATCCGCGCCCTGGGCCGGCGGGCCGTCGCGCTGCATGCGGACCTCGCCGACGAGGCGGCCGTGCGCGCCCTGCCCGGCCATGCCGCGCACCTGCTGGGCGGGCTGGATTGCATCGTCAACAACGCGTCGTTGTTCGAATACGACAAGCCGGACGCCTTTTCTCCGGCCCTGCTGGCCGCCCACATGCAGTGCAACGTGGGCGCGCCGCTGCTGCTCGCGCAGGCCTTGCACACGCTGGTGCCGGACGGCGGCCAGGCCGTCGTGATCAACTTACTCGACCAGAAACTGTACAATCTCAACCCGGATTTTTTGTCGTACACGTTGTCGAAGGCGGCATTGCAGACGGCGACCACGATGCTGGCCCAGGCGCTGGCACCGACACTGCGCGTCGTCGGCATCGCGCCCGGCATCACGCTCGTCTCGGGCGACCAGAGCGCGGACGGCTTCGAGCGCGCGCACAAGGTCACGCCGCTGGGACGCTCGTCCACGCCGCAGGACATCGTCGACGCCGTGTGCTACGCGGCCAACGCGAAGGCGCTGACCGGCACCACCCTGCTCGTCGACGGCGGCCAGCACCTGATGCCGCTGGCGCGCGACGTGATGTTTTTGACTGAAGACTGAATCAACCCCGTCCCCCTCTTATTTCGAAGGTTTCCTATGTTGTCCGCCCTGTTCTACCCGCAGCTGCGCGATTGCCGCAGGCTGTTCCTGCGCAATTACGAAGTCATGATCAACATCGGTGTCCATGAGTTCGAAAAGAAGGGCGAGCAACGCGTCCTGATCAATGTCGACCTGTACATCCCGCTCGCCCTGTCGACGCCGAAGGACGATCAATTGCACGAAGTGGTCGACTACGACTTCATGCGCGAGACCATCGCCAGGCGCATGGCGCAGGGCCACGTGCATCTGCAGGAAACCCTGTGCGACGACGTCGTGAAGGCGATGCTGGCGCACCCGAACGTGCGCGCGGCCCGCGTGTCGACGATGAAGCCCGACGTGTATCCCGACTGCGAAGGCGTCGGCGTCGAAGTGTTCCAGATCAAGGATGAAGCATGAATGAAGTAACGATGGCGCGCCCGTCCGAGGCCCTGCCCGACGCCGCCGACAAGAAGGCCGAGAAGCAGGCCTACGAAAACAACAAGCTGCACAAGCGGCTGTGCCGGCTCGTCGGCCAGGCGATCGGCGATTTCAACATGATCGAGGACGGTGACAAGGTCATGGTCTGCCTGTCCGGCGGCAAGGACAGCTATGCGCTGCTGGACATCCTGATGACCTTGCGCGAGCGTGCTCCGATCCACTTCGACATCGTCGCCGTCAACCTCGACCAGAAACAGCCGAACTTCCCGGCCGACGTACTGCCGGCCTATCTGGACAAGCTGGGCATCCCGTACCACATCGAAAACCAGGACACGTACAGCATCGTCAAGCGCCTGATCCCGGAAGGCAAGACGACGTGCTCGCTGTGCTCGCGCCTGCGACGCGGCATCCTGTACCGCGTGGCGGACGAACTGGGCTGCACGAAGATCGCCCTGGGCCACCACCGCGACGACATCCTCGAGACCTTCTTCCTGAACATGTTCTTCGGTGCGAAGATCAAGGGCATGCCGGCCAAGCTCGTCTCGGACGACGGCAAGCACGTCGTGATCCGCCCGCTGGCCTACGTGAAGGAAGCGGATACGGAACGCTATGCGGAAGTGAAGGAGTTCCCGATCATCCCGTGCGACCTGTGCGGCTCGCAGGAAAACCTGCAGAGAAAACAGATCAAGGCGATGTTGCGCGACTGGGAGAAGAAATATCCGGGCCGCGTGGAAAACATCTTCTCGTCGCTGTCGACCGTCGTGCCGTCGCACCTGATGGACCGCGAGATGTTCGGCTTCACGGACCTGAAGGCGGACGGCGTGGCGAATCCGGCCGGCGACATCGCGTTCGACGAGGAGCCGTGCTCGACGCCCGCGACGGGGACCATTCCGCTGCAGCCGCTGTAAGCCATACGCCGGCGATCAGCCTCGCCGGCGTAACGCTTTTGTGTAATATAGTTTCACCATCGCTGGTCGATCATCTCTCATGAGATCGATTTCACTCTAGAGATTACAAGGCAACCTCCACCGCGGGCGGGGAAACGGATGTAATATTCCTACCTCTTTGTCACGCCCACCTGGATCCCTCATGCAAATCGGCCATCCTGCCGGTACCGCCCAGCCGGGCGGCGCCACTACCCACGCCAACACCCAGGTCGCGAGCCTGCGCGTTTTCGTGTTCGCCCTGTTCTTCACGTTCGGCGGCATCACGAGCCTGAACGACGTCATCATCCCGAAACTGAAAGACCTGTTCACGCTGTCGTACGCGCAGGCGATGCTCGTGCAGTCGGCCTTCTTTGCCGCCTATTTCATCGTGTCGCTGCCGGCCGCCGCCATCGTGCAGCGCATCGGCTACATGCGCACGGCCGTCGTCGGCCTGCTTACGATGACGGCTGGCTGCCTGCTGTTCATCCCCGCCTCCTCGTCCGGCATGTTCATCACCTTCCTGCTCGCGCTGTTCGTGTTGGCCGCCGGCATCACCATCGTGCAGGTCGTGGCCAATCCGCTCATCTCGATGCTGGGCGCCCCCGCCACCGCGTCCAGCCGCCTGACCTTCGCACAGGCCTTCAACTCGCTCGGCACGACCGTCTTTCCGTACGTCGGCGCCATCCTGATCCTCGGCTCGCTGGCCCACGTCGACCAGGCGACCCTGTCGGCCGACGCGCTCGCCGCCTACCGCGCGGCCGAGAGCCAGGTCGTCGTGCACACCTACCTCGGCCTGGCCGTCGCGCTGGCCGTCGTCGCCCTCCTTGTCTGGACGAACCGCAACAAGCTCGTCGAACACCCCCATCCCGCCGGCAGCATGTGGAGCGCCTTCGACCTGCTGAAACAGCCCCGCTTCGCGTTCGGCACCCTGTGCATCTTCCTGTACGTCGGCGCCGAAGTGGCCGTCGGCTCGCTGATCGTCAACTACCTGATGCAGCACGACGTGCTGGGCCTCGGCGCGGAAGCGGCCGGCAAGCACGTGCCGCTGTACTGGGGCGGCGCCATGGTCGGCCGTTTCCTCGGCGCCTACGTCCTGCGCATCTGCGCGCCGGGCAAGGTGCTGGCCGGCGCCGGCGCCACCGCCGCCCTGCTGCTGCTCGTCTCCGCCACCACGCAAGGCGCCACATCGGGCTGGGCGCTGCTCGCCATCGGCCTCGTCAACTCGATCATGTTCCCCACCATCTTCACGCTGGCGTCGGAAGGCCTGGGCGAGCGCGCGGCCGAAGGCTCGGGCCTGATCTGCGTGGCCATCGTCGGCGGTGCCATCGTGCCGTTGATCACGGGCTACGCCGCCGACGCCGCCGGCCTGCGCCTCGCGCTCGCCGTGCCCGCGCTGTGCTACCTGCTGATCCTCGTGTTCGGCTGGTACGCGCGCCGGCCGCTGCAGCACGGCTGAGCGTCAACCCGCGACATCCGTGCCCGCCGGGTTCACGCCGTCCGGCTGCCTGCGCGCCTGGCCGAGCTGGCGCAGCGCGCGGGCGTTGATGCGGTCGCGCTCGGCATCGCGCAGCCAGCCCCACTTGTCGAAGTAGCGCCACGCCGACACGCACCGCCACCAGAGCGCTGCCGACCGCCTGCGCCAGCCGCGCGCGCTTGTCTGGGTCGGGTCGCGCACAGTGTGACGCAACACCGTGACATGCGGCACGAACACAGTGCGCGCGATGCATGCGGTACGGCGCGCCAGGTCGACGGTATCGAACCGCTGCAGGAAGCGCTCGTCGAACATGCCCGCGCGCAGCACGGTCTCGACCCGCATCAGCAGGCAGCAGCCCGGCGGCACCGGCACCTCCATCACCCGGCTGTAGCCGCCCGCGTGCAGCTGGTAGCGCGCCAGCCTGCCGCTGGACCGGCGCAGCAGCGGAAAGCAGCGCCCCAGCAGCAGTTCCAGCGGCCCCGGCAGCAGGCTGCACAGCGGCTGCAGGCGCCCGTCCACATCCTGCACCCGCGGCGCCAGCAGGCCCACGTCGGGATGCTGCTCCATGTAGGCGACCATCCGGGCCACCGCGTCGAGCGGCAAGCCGATGTCGGGTGCAAGCAGCAGGTGATAGACACTCCCCGCCGCCGCGGCCTCGCGCAGGATGCGGTTATGGGCGCGCGCCTGACGGGGCCAGTCCGGTTGCGGGCGGTAGTGCGCCCCGTAGCGTCCGGCCAGCGCGGCCAGCGCTGGCTGTTGCGCATCGTCGACCAGGTAGACCCGCAGGTGCGGACAGGCCGTCGTGAGGCTGAGCAGCAGATGCTCGATCCGGTCCGCTGTCGCCCCGCCGCAGACGAGGCAGCAGCTGGCCCGGACGGCCGCGGCGCCCATGCTCAGCCCCCGCCGCGCGCGCGCGTTCGCCGGGCGCGCGGTGCATGCGCGGCACGCCGGTTAGTTGCAAAACGGAATTCCTTGTCCATGGCGCCCTCCATCGAACGAAACACATGGGTTCAGAGTGGCGCCGTGCGCGACGGTTGCAGTGGAATCGACGGCGCTTGCGCGGGATCAGACTGCAAGCATCTGCCGCCGACAAATGGATATGAAAGAGATCGAACGGTTACAGCGCCACGTCGGTGCGCAGTACCGGATACAGGTTGAAACGCTCATCCCAGGACGGGTGGCGGCGCGCAAAGAATTCCAGGCGCGCGTGGGCATTCTTCGCGAATGCCGGATCGGTCTCGATCTTGCGCCGGAATTCGGCGGCCAGGGCCGGATCGCGCGCCATCTGTTCGCGCGCCACGTCCTCGGCCACGTATTCCTCCATGTATTCCTTGCGCTCGAAGGCGTTGTTGAACTCGCCCCAGGCCAGCAGCGAATCCGGGGCCTGCGGCTCGAACAGGGCCATGACGAGGCGCGCCTTGGGCTGGGCGATCGGCACGAACAGCGCACCTTTGCCGAGGTTGCGCGGCTCGGGCTTCCAGCTGCCTTCGACCTTCAGGCGCTGGTGCGATTCGAACGACGTCGGGGAGAACGTGGCCTGGTCGGCACGGAAGGTTTGCACGGGCGCGGCATCGACCGCCTTGTCGATCTTGCGGAACACGATGCCGTGTTGCACGAGCTTCGTCGCGACCATCTGCGCCCACGCGGCCGGCACGACGTAGCCCGCGCCCGGTGCCTGCACCTGCAGGTCGGCCACGACCTCGTCGCGCAGCGGCACGTGCCAGACCTGCGGCTTCGTTTCGTCGTAGCGGGTCATCAGCATGCCGGACACGTCGGACATCGTGCGCGTGTAGGCATAGCCCTGGAAGTCGACCATCGTGGTCTTGTCGGTGGTGCGGTACGTCAGCGCCACGGGCTGGCCGGCGATGTGCGTGGCGCGCGCGTCGGCGGCGCGTGCCGCCTGCGTCCATGCCGCGCCGTGGGCGGCCACCTGCTGCAACACGGAGACGATGGCATTGTGCGTGATGCGCACGCGGGTCGGATAGTCCTTCCACGAGTGCGTCTCGACGAGCATGGCCATCCGGTTGCGCAGCTGGAAATAACCGGTGGAGAAGCGCGGATCGGAGACGCCGTCGACGAAGCCGGAGGCCGGGTCGTCCGTCTCCTTGAACGACATGTAATAGGACTGCGGCATCGAGCCCTGCTTGCTGATGTCGGCGATGACGTTCGCGCGCAGTGCCCGGCCGATCTCGCGGAATTCCGGGTCGCCCGAGTACACGGGTTCGACCTGGATGGAGACGTCGTGCTGGAACATGGCGCCGTCCGTGACGTGCAGGTCGACATAGGTCAACGGGTCCCACGCGTTCACCAGCGCCAGCATGGCCTGCATCTCGGGCGCGTCGGCCTTCACGTAGTCGCGGTTCAGGTTGGTGTTCTGCGCGGTGGTGCGCCAGCCCATCTCGACGGGGCCGCGCTGGTTCGGGCGGTTCCATTTCGCGAAGCGTTCATGGCCGTCGACGTTGAACACGGGGACGAACAGCAGCACCTGCCTGTCCAGCACGCCCGCCGCGAGTTTGCCGTCGAGGATTTCACGCAGGGCGAGGAAGCCCGCGTCCTTGCCGTCGATCTCGCCCGCGTGGATGCCGCCCTGGATCAGCGTGACCGGCAGGTTCGCCTTGCGCGCCGCCTCGGGCGTGAACACGCCGCGTGCGTTGACGGCCAGCGCCAGCATCGGCCGGCCTTCCGGCGTCGTGCCGAACTGGAAGCATTTCACCTGCTTCGGATACGCCTGCTGGAAGGCGCCGCACAGCTTGACGACCTCGTCGTAGCGGCCCGTGGCCTGGAAGCCGGAGCGCTCCGAGACGGTGACGAGGTCGGGGGCGGCGTGCGCCAGGGGCGCAGCCAGCAGGGCCAGCAAGAACGCAGTGCGGATCATCGATACACCCGGGCAGGATTGAAAAAGATTCAAGCCGGAAATTATAGATCGGTGATCCGGTCAGCGTGTGCGCGGCGGATAAATCGCGATCTCCTTCATCTGCGACCGCGCGATGTGCATCGGCACGCGACGCGCCCGCGCCGTCGATGCCGCCGGGCAGGCATTGGTGGCGCGGTACGCGAGCGCGGCGGCCAGCATGCCCTCGGCGGGATCGCCCAGCGCATGCGCCATGTCGTCGGACACGGCGCAGGTCGGCGCGAAGCCGTCGGCGAAATCGCCGAAGCCCTTCGCGTTCACGCCCTGGAACTGGATCGTGAAATACGTCGTGCCGCAGTTGTCCGCCGGCAGGAAGCCGTAGGGCTTGCCGCAGGTCGTCGCGCCGATGATATCGACCTGGACGTCCACCCCGCGCAGGCCGTTGATGACGGCTTCGCTGGCCGAGCACGTGTCGGACGTCGTCAGCACGGTCACGCGCTTCAGGCCCAGGTAGGGCAACGCCAGATTGCGCGGCGCGGAAAAGCCGTAGGCCGTGTTGCGGAACGGGATCGGGGCATCGGGCGCCGTCTTGTCGTTGTACAGCGCGCGCTCGAACGTCTTTCCGGCCGCGGCCGGTCCCGCGATCATGTACGCCAGTTCGCTGGCGACGTACAGCAGGCCGCCGCCGTTGTAGCGCATGTCGAGCACGAGGTCCGCCGCGCCCTGGTTCTTCAGGCTCGTGAACGCATTCACGAGCTGCAGCTCGGAGACGGCATTGTGGTCCTCGAAGCTCAGGTAGCCCACCTTGCCGGTCGGCGTGTCGATCACTTTCACGTTTTTCACGGGCGTCGTCGTGACGACGGCGGACGTCAGCGCGATGTCCATCGTGGTGTCGCCGCGGCGGAGCGTGAGCGTGTGGCGCTCGCCCGCGGTGTCCGGCGACAGGCCGTCGTTCAGCAGCGCGATCTGCGCCTCGTCGGCGGTGTTGATGAAGTCGATGCCGTCGACGGCGGTCAGCAGATCACCGCGCCGGATGCCGGCCGCCGCCGCGGGCGACCCCGGCTCGACGATCGCCGCGATCCAGGTGCGCGGCGCCGTCGTGGAGTTGACGGACCACGTCAGGCCATAGCCCGTATCCTGGCTCGCATTGGTCAGCGCGTCCCATTCCGCCGTCGTGTAGGTGAAATGGAAACGGTCCTTCTCCTTGCCCGACGCGGTCAGCGCGGGCGTCTTGAGCGCATCGAAATAGTCGAGCGTGTTGGTGTAGTCGGCCATGTGGACCGTCGACGGGATCTCGTTGTACCAGAGATAAGTCGCGTCGGTCCAGCCGCGCAGGAATTTCATCTCGTCCTGCAGCGTGCCCTGGCGGTCCGGGAACGCATGGCCCTCGGCGTCGACGCCCATGCGCGGCGTGGCGCACAGGTTTTGGTAACTGATGTAGTCGGACGGGATCGGGTCCGGGGTCACGGCCGGTGGCGTGGGCGTCGTGGTCGGTGGCGTGGGCGTCCCGGTGCCGGGATTGCCGGCGACGGGCGTCGAGGCGCCGATGCCTGGACTCCCCCCGCCGCCGCCACAGCCGGACAGCGTGACGAGCGTCGCGAAAGCGCAGGCGAACAGTCGGGAAAAACGGGTCGGCGAAGCAGAGGTAGAAAGCGATTTCATGCGTCCGATTATAGACCCGGCCGCTTCGCGCAAATACATCCAACTGTAACAACGCCGCCTGCCGAATCCGGCAGGCGGCGTCGTGTCAAAAGATCGGCATCAGGCGGCGCGGGTGACGGTGCCGCCCGCGTGGAAGGCGGACACCAGTTCCGCTTCCTTGCGCTTGGCTACCTTGAGGTTGCGCTCCTTGACGTGGCCGAAGCCGCGGATGTCTTCCGGGATGCTCGCGATGGCCACGGCCTGCGCCAGGTTCTCGGCCGTCAGCTTGGGCAGCAAACCTTCGATGGTGGCGCGGTATTCGCCGATCAGTGCGCGCTCCATCCGGCGCTCGGCCGTGTGGCCGAACGGATCGAACGCCGTGCCGCGCAAGCCCTTCAGCTTCGCCAGCACGCCGAAGGCCTTCATCATCCACGGACCGAATTCCTGTTTGACCAGGTGGCCTTCCTTGTCCTTCTTCGCGAACAGCGGCGGCGCCAGGTGGAACTTCAGTTTGACGTCGCCTTCGAACATGCCGTCGATCTTGGCCATGAACGCCGGATCCGTGTACAGGCGCGCGACTTCGTACTCGTCCTTGTAGGCCATCAGCTTGTGCAGGTAGCGCGCGACGGCTTCCGTCAGGCGCGTGCCCTTGCCCAGCTTGTCCTCGGCGGCGCGGACGCGGTCGACGAAGGCCTTGTACTGCGCCGCATAGCCGGCGTCCTGGTACGCGGTCAAGAGTTCGACGCGGCGCTTGACCAGGTCGTCGAGCGTCTGCGCGCGCTTGAACTCGATCACCTTCGCGGGCGTGACGAGCTTCTGCACGGACGGCAGGTCATGCGCCGCCGTGCGGCCCCAGTTGAAGGCGGCCTTGTTGAAGGCGACCGACACGCCGTTCAACTCGATCGCCTTCATGAGCGACGCTTCCTGCAGCGGAACGTGGCCTTTCTGGAACGCGTAGCCCAGCATGAACATGTTGGTGGCGATGGCGTCGCCCATCAAGGTCGTCGCGATGTGGCCCGCGTCGATGAAGTCGACATTGCCTTCGCCGCAAGCCTGCACGATGGCGCCGCGCGAACCTTCGGCCGGGAATTGCCAGTCCGGGTTGCGGATGAAGGCGGCGGTCGTCGCGCCGGTGCCGTTGACGGCGGCCCACGTGCGGCCTTCGCCCATGCGCGACAGCGCGTCGCGGCTGGCCGTCACGATCTGGTCGCAGCCGATCACCAGGTCTGCGTTACCCGTGCCGACACGCGTCGAGTACAAATCGCCCTGGCGGTCCGCGAGGCGCACGTGCGACATGACCGGACCGCCCTTCTGCGCGAGGCCGCTCATGTCCAGCACGAGGGCACCCTTGCCCTCCACGTGGGCGGCCACCGCGAGGATCTGGCCGACCGTCACGACACCCGTGCCGCCGACGCCGGTGACGAGGATGCCGAACGGGTTCGTCGTCGCCGGAATCTTCGGCATCGGCAACGCGGGCGGCGCCGCTTCGGCGGCCGTCTTCTTCGGCTTTTTGAGTCCGCCGCCTTCGACCGTGACGAAGCTCGGGCAGAACCCGGTCACGCACGAAAAATCCTTGTTGCACGAGGACTGGTTGATCTGGCGCTTGCGGCCCAGTTCCGTCTCCAGCGGTTCGACGGACAGGCAGTTCGACTGCTTCGAGCAGTCGCCGCAGCCTTCGCACACGGCTTCGTTGATCACCGCGCGCTTGGCCGGATCCGGGTACGCGCCCTTCTTCCGTCGGCGGCGCTTTTCCGACGCGCAGGTCTGGTCGTAGATCATGGCCGACACGCCCGGCATCTCGCGCAGTTCGCGCTGCACGTCCATCAGTTCCGCACGGTGGCGCACGGTGACGCCTTCGGCCCACGGATAATCGTCCGGATACTTCTCCGGTTCGTCCGTGACCACGATGATCGGCTTCACGCCTTCGGCCGCGAGCTGGCGGCTGATCTTGGCCGGATCGAGCGGGCCGTCGACGACCTGGCCGCCCGTCATCGCGACGGCGTCGTTGTACAGGATTTTATAAGTGATGTTGACCTTGGCCGCGACCGAGGCGCGGATCGCCAGCACGCCCGAGTGGTAATAGGTGCCGTCGCCGAGGTTGGCGAACACGTGCTTCTCGCCCGTGAACGGCGCCTGGCCGATCCACGTGACGCCTTCGCCGCCCATATGCGTGAACGTGGACGTTTCGCGGTCCATCCACAGCACCATGTAGTGGCAGCCGATGCCGGCCATCGCGC
Organism: Massilia orientalis; assembly: GCF_030411975.2. NCBI lineage: Bacteria > Pseudomonadati > Pseudomonadota > Betaproteobacteria > Burkholderiales > Oxalobacteraceae > Massilia > Massilia orientalis. Next base: position 373,314 of record NZ_JASNRB020000004.1, read on the forward strand.
GCGAACCTTCCGGCACCTTGGTCGAGCTGTTGTGCGGGCAGCCGGAGCAGAAGTACGGGATGCGGTCGGTTTCCGGATTCGCCTTCGGGATGTTCTTGAGGATCAGTTCCTTCGCTTCGAGGAAGGCGATGCGTTCCTTGACGCGCTCCGCGACCGGATGGCCGGCGCAGTAGTGCGAGATGCGCGACGCGATCGCGCGCGCGACCTGGGCCGGGTTCAGCTCGTAGTTGGCCGACAGCAGCCAGTCGCCCTGGCCGGAGCGGTTCTTGACGCTCCACTCGCCGGCGTCGTCGAACTTGCCGACGACGCGCGGGCGCTCGCCGTCCGGCAGGCTGTACAGCTCTTCCTTCAGCGCATATTCCAGCACCTGCCGCTTTTCCTCGACGACGAGGATCTCGTCCAGGCCGCGCGCGAATTCGTGCACGCCGACCGAGTCCAGCGGCCACGTCATGCCAACCTTGTACACGCGCAGGCCGATGTCGCGCGCGGCCTGCTCGTCGATGCCGAGATCCGCCAACGCCTGGCGCGTGTCGAGGTAGGACTTGCCCGCGGTGATGATGCCGATCTTGGGCTGGGGGCTGTCCCAGATGATCTGGTTGAGTTTATTGGCGCGCGCATAGGCCAGCGCGGCATACCACTTGTAGTGGTTCATGCGCACTTCCTGGTCCAGCACGGCGTCCGGCCAGCGGATGTTCAGGCCGCCCGGCGGCATCTCGAAATCCGCCGGCAGGATGGTCTGGACGCGGTCCGGATCGAGGTCGACGACCGCACCCGATTCGATGATGTCGGTCACGCATTTCATCGACACCCACAGGCCGCTGTAGCGGCTCATCGCCCACGCGTGCAGGCCGTAGTCGATGTATTCCTGCACGGACGACGGATACAGCACGGGAATGCCGCAGTGGTGCAGGATGTGGTCGGACTGGTGCGCCGTCGACGACGACTTCGCCGCGTGGTCGTCGCCCGCCAGTACGAGCACGCCACCGTTCTGCGCGGAGCCCGCGTTGTTGCCGTGTTTGAACACGTCGCCGCAGCGGTCCACGCCCGGGCCCTTGCCGTACCACATGGCGAACACGCCGTCGTACTTCGCATCCTTGAACAGATTGGTCTGCTGCGTGCCCCAGACGGCGGTGGCCGCGAGGTCTTCGTTCATGCCGGGGTGGAAGTGGACGTGGTGCGATTCCAGGTGTTTCTTCGCCTTCCACGCGGTCTGGTCGACCTGGGTGACGGGCGAACCCCGGTAGCCGGTGATGTAGCCCGCCGTGTTCAGGCCGGCCTTCAGGTCGCGTTCGCGCTGCAGCATCGGCAGGCGGATCAGCGCCTGGGTGCCGGTCATGAAGGCGCGGCCGCGCTCGAGCGTCCATTTGTCGTCGAGCGTGATCTCGTGCGGGGGTAGCGGTTCCAGCTGGCTGCGGTCCAGGGGGGCGTTCATGCGTGTCTCCGATTATGTTTGTCGTGTTTCGGTTCGGGCCAGTATAGACCTGTGTCACAAGCATTAAATTTCAATGAATTCCCCCCATCCGGCGATTTGCGCAATAAAATTGCGACACGTGCCCGTCCTGTGGAGAATTCATGTCAAAAATCGAGCTGGATAAAACCGATCGCAAAATCCTGGCCATCCTCCAGTCGGATGGCCGCCTGTCGAACCAGGACGTGGCCGAGCGCGTCAGCCTGTCGCCGTCGCCCTGTCTGCGCCGCATCAAGCGGCTGGAAGAGGCCGGTGTCATCCGGCAATATGTCGCCCTGCTCGATCCCGACAAGCTGGGCCTGGGCCTGCTGGCCTATGTGAATGTCCGCCTGGAAAAACACAGCGAAGGTGCGGCGAACGCGCGCGTGCCGGCGACGTCGCCGCGCTTCGAATTCGCCCAGGCCGTCTCGACCTGGCCGGAAGTGGTGGCCTGCTATGCGATGACGGGGGAGATGGATTTCCTGCTGCGCGTGCACGTGGAAGACATGGACCACTTCTCGCGCTTCATGATGAGCACCTTGCTGCGCCACCCGGCCGTGCTGGACGTCAAGTCGAGCTTCGCCCTGCAGCGCATCAAGGAAACGACAGCGCTGCCCATCGTTTGACGGTGTTTAGTAATAAGCACGAAACTCGTAGGCCGATGCGCGCGTACGTTTGACCCGGCGCGGCGGTCTCGCTAATCTCGACCTGGTCTCGGCCCGGCCGTCGCTTCAGGGGCGGCCGGTTCGTCTCCAGCCGGTGTGGTCCGGCTCTCTTTCCGATGCACCGGGCGCGCCCGGTCCGTCGGATTTTTTTGACCTACCAGCCGGTGATGCGACGCAGCTGCGGCAGCAGTTCGGCCGCCATGGCCGCATGCTGGGCCGTCGTCGGATGGCCATTGACGGCGTCACCGGGTTGGTACGCCACCGGTGCGAGCAGGTGCACGCGTCGATCGCCCACGCGGCCCATCGCTTCCTTCAGATAGCCGATCAGCGCCGCCTTCTTGTCGCCATTCAGCAGCACGCCTTCCGTCAGCGCGATCTGCGCGTGCGGATGGTCGCGCAGCACGCGGCGCAACAAGGCCGTGTACGTATCGACATACGCGACGCGCTCCGGAATGCCGGGATTGAAGTCATTGGTACCGATCGCGATGACGATCAGGTCCGCATCGTACGCAGCCTGGTTCCATTGAACAGGATGCGCCGCATCCGCGATCGCGAGATCGTAGAACGCGGGCAGCTGGAACTCATCGGTCCGGTCGTTCCAGCTGCGCACAAGACCCCGGCCGCCGTAGCAGACCAGTTGCACCTGCGCGTCGAGCGCACGCGCGGCCAGCATGCCGTACGACTGGCGTGGATTCCACCAATCGGGTGTGTCCTTGTCGCCGGCGCCCCGCTCCATGTCGGCACCGCACGTGACGGAATCGCCCAGCACGAGCAGGCGCCGCGCCGGCAGCGCGGGCGCCGCGAGAAACGTGCCGTCGGACGTGAAGCGCGCGATGGACGGCACGCCCAGCCACGTCTCGCCGCGGTGCACGAGTTCCACCTTGTGCGGGCCGGGCGCCGCGCCCTTGAACACGTCGTAGCGTGTCATCTGCGGCGCCAGGCGCAGCGTGCCGGCGGGCTTGCCGTCCACGATCACGTCGACGAGGCTGCGGGACCCGCCTGCGGCATCGACGGCGAGCCGCGTGCCGTCGACGGCGAGCAGCAAGGTCACGCCGGCATAGCCGAAGCGCACCGTGCCGTCGTCCCCGGCCACCGTGCGGCCCATGCGGGTCACGTGGCTGTCGCTCGCCGGGATGGTCTGTTCGGCCGCCGCGCCGGCCGCGCACAATGCCAACAGCGCGGCAATCAGCGGCCTACGCATCACGCCCCCTTCTTCAGGCGCAGCAGCAGCACGCCGTGCGACGGCACGGTCGCGTCGAGGCGCTTGCTCGTGTCGCCCATCTTGCCGGTCCACGCATCCGTCCACTGCCAGGTGGCCTTCTTGAAATCGACTTCGCGCTTGGACAGGTCGTCGGCGATGGCGTTCTGCTTCCAGTCATAGTGCAGCGGCAGCGCGGACTCGCCGCGGTTCAGCACCATGAACGCCCACTCGTCGTTCGCGAGCGGCTTGGCCCACAGTTCGACGGGACCCTGCTTCCAGAAGCGCAGCGCCGGCACGCCCAGCGGGTCCTGGTTGAGGGCGATGACTTCGCGCCGGCCGATGATCTTCTTGACCGAGTCCGGCATCGAACGCAGGTCGTTGCCGAGGATGAGCGGCGAATTCATCATGGCCCAGATCGAGAAGTGCGCGCGGTCCTCGTCTTCCGTCATGCCCATGCCGACTTCCAGCATGTCCATGTCGTTCCAGTGGCCCGGCCCCGCGTGCTTGCGCAGGCCCGCCTGCATGTCGAGGATGCGCATCACGCCCCAGGCGGACCACGAGCCGGCGCTCTTTTCGCAATCCCAGCACGGGTAGATGTCGCCCGTCGTGCGCCACGAGTGGCCGACGTCGGCCGCCCATTCCCACGGCTTGTTGTCGCCCCATTCGCAGATGCTGAAGAGGATCGGGCGGTTGGCGGCGCGGATCGCGTCGCGCATCGTCGTGTAGGCGCCGACCGCGTTCAGGCCCTTGGTCTCGCACCAGTCGTATTTCAGGTAGTCGATGCCCCAGGCGGCATACGTCTTCGCATCCTGGTATTCGTGGCCGCGGCTGCCGGGACGGCCGCCGCAGGTCTTGTCGCCGGCGTCCGAGTAGATGCCCAGCTTGAGGCCGCGCGCATGCACGTAGTCGGACAGCGCCTTCATCCCGGACGGGAAGCGCTGCGGGTCCGCCTGGATGTCGCCGTGCGCGTCGCGCGCGCCGTGCCAGCAGTCGTCGATGTTGATGTACTGGTAGCCGGCATCCTTCAGGCCCAGCTTGACCATGGCATCGGCCGTCTCGCGGATCAGTTTTTCGTCGATGTCGCAGGCGAATTTATTCCAGCTGTTCCAGCCCATCTGCGGCGTGGCCGCGAGGCCGTCGAATTTCTGCGCCGAGGCCGCGGCCGGGGACGCCGCGATGGTGGCGGCAAGGATCAGGGAGGCACTACGTTTCACTATTTTGCTCCAATCGTCTTCAGGCGTTTATCGTGGTCCGCGATCAACTTGAGCGAGCTGGCATCGCTGTCGAACACGGAATAAAGGCCCTGCTCTTCCTGCGGCGGATCGCCGACGAAATCGTTACCCGGCTTCCACCAGTAATCCGCATTGGCCGCACGCCCCGCACCGCCCCACGCCCAGAAATTCCAGCCCGCGACCGGATCGCCCGCTGCCGCGCGCTTCTCCAGCGTCGTGAAGACTGCGTCGTAGAAGCGGTCGCGCACCTTGGTCGAGGCCTTGATGTCGAACGAGCCGCCATCGCGGTTCAGGCCGAATTCCTCCAGCACGATCGGCTTGCCGAGCTTCTTCGCATAGTCGACGTGCACATTCAGGTAGTGGCTGGCCTTCTCCATCATGCCGTTCCACGTGGCGTCGGGCTTCTTCGGATCGAACCAGCCCCAGTTCGTCGGCCACAGGTGGTACGTCAGGTAGGCGATGTCCGGCGTGCGGTGCGCATCCAGGTATAGCTGCGCATCCTGGGCGGAGCCGGCCAGGCCCTCGCTGCCCGTGCTGACCATGTGGCGGCCATCGAGCGAGCGGATGTAATGGGCGGTCTCGGCGATCCACTTCACGTACGTCGCCTTTTCCTGCGGCGTCGCCTTGCTGTTGCCGGGGCGCGGCTCGTTCGCGAGCTGCCACGACAGGATCGTCGGATCGTCGCGGTACGGTTTCTTCGTCACCGTGTTGGTGCGCTGGACGATCTTCGCGATCACGTTGCGGTATTCGGCCTGGGCGCGGGCGTTCGTGTAGAACGTCGCGTTTTCGGCCATGTAGCGTTCGTAGTCCTTGCTCACGTTGGGATCGTGCGCGGGCGAGCCGGTGAACCAGTTCAGGTACTGGGTCATCCCGCCGGACCACTGCCAGAAATTATTCAGGTAGAGCACGGCCGTCATGTCACGCTTTGCCAGTTCGGCCATCATGAAGTCCAGGCCTTGCAGCAGCTGCTCGTCGTACTGCCCGGGCGCGCTCGTCGTGGCGGGGCTGACGGCACTCTTCATTGCCGTCTTCTCCGACACGGCCAGCACGCGCACATTGTTGATGCCGAGCGCCTTCATGCGGTCCAGCTCCTTGACGAGGCGGGCCCGCTGGCCCACGCCCGTCGGTGCGCCAAGATAGCCGCCGTACCAGAAGTTCGCACCGGCGATCATGTAGCGCTGGCCGTTGCGTTCGAAATGGCTGTCCTTGACGGCCACGAAGCCGCTGTTGTCTGCATGGGCTGCACCTGCCATCAGCAGGGTGGCGGCCAAGGCGATGTTGCCGAACTTGCGTTGCATGGTCGTAGTCTCCTCGCGCTCCTTGGGGAACGTCGTAATGTGGGATCATGCGCCGCCCACCGGGCGGTGGGCGGCAGAGGGATGGTGCTTACTTGCGCTGGCGGCCGCGCACGTCCAGCGTGGACGCCGGCAGGTCGACCGTCACGCTGGTCGCGTTCTTGCCGGCGGCGTCTTCGGCCAGCACCAGCTTGTACTTGCCCTTGGCGATGCGCCAGGTCTTGCTCTTCTCGTCGAACAGGCCGAGGATGCGCGGCTCGACGACGACGTCGACCTCTTTCGATTCACCCGGCTGCAGCGCGACCTTGTCCCAGCCCGCCAGGCGCTTCGGCGCTTCCCACTTCGCGGCCAGCGGCGACACGTACACCTGCGGCACGTCCTTGCCGGCGACGTTGCCCGTGTTCGTGACCTTGAAGCGCACGTGCAGGCGGCCGTCCTTGACCTGGCTCGCGAGACCCGAGTACGAGAACGTCGTGTACGACAGGCCGTGGCCGAACGGGAACAGCGGGGTCAGGCCCTTCTGGTCGAACCATTTATAGCCGATGGCCGCGCCTTCCTTGTAATCGACGGTGAAGCGCTGCTCCGGCTGTTTCGGATCGCCATCCAGCGTCGGACGCGGCAGCTGCTGCTCGGAGACCGGGAACGTGGCCGGCAGGTGGCCGGACGGGTTCACGGCGCCGAACAGCACGCGTGCGATCGCTTCGCCGCCGCTCGTGCCCGGGTACCACGCTTCCAGCACGGCCGGGATCTTCGCGACCCACGGCATGGCGACGGGGCCGCCCGTCTCCAGCACGACGACGGTGCGCGGGTTGGCGCCGGCCACGTTGTCGATCAGGGTGTCCTGGTTGTCCGGCAGCGCCAGCGACGTCGCGTCGTTCGCTTCGCCGATCCACTGCGTCGCGAACACGAGCGCGACGTCCGCCTGCGCGGCCACGCGTGCGGCGCGGGCCGGATCGGTGCCGTCGTCGTACACGACCTTCGCGTTCGGCGCCAGCGCCTGGATGTGACGCAGCGGCGACGACGGGTAATACACGACCGGACCCGGCCAGACCTTCGGCTCCAGGCCCGGCACGGCATTGCCGCCGACCGGATACACCTGCGACGAACCGCCACCCGACAGCACGCCCACGTCGGCATGGCCGCCGATGACGGCGATGGTCTTCACGTCCTTCGACAGCGGCAGCACCTTGTTGTCGTTCTTCAGCAGGACGATGCCCTCTTCCGCCGTCGCGCGGCTGACGGCGCCGTCTTTCGCGAAGTCGATCTTGCCGTCCTGCGCGACCGGATTGTCGACGACGCCCTTGGCGAACATGGCGCGCACGATGCGCGTGGCCATGTCGTCCAGGCGCGCTTCCGACACGTAGCCGTTCTTCACGGCTTCGTCCAGCGCGCCGCCGAAGTAAGGCGACTTGTCGAATTCCTGGCCCGACTGGCGGTCCAGGCCATTGTTCGCGGCCTGCACGGTGCTGTGCGTCGCGCCCCAGTCGGACATCACGTAGCCCTTGAAGCCCCAGTCCTTCTTCAGCACTTCGTTCAGCAGGTAGTCGTTCTCGCACGCATAGGTGCCGAACACGCGGTTGTACGAGCACATGACGGAACCGGCGTCCGACTGCTCCAGCGCGAGCTGCATCGCGAGCAGGTCCGACATGCGGGCCGCGGCCTTGTCGATGCGGACGTCGTGCTCGTTGCGGCCCGTCTCCTGGTCGTTCAGCGCATAGTGCTTGACGGTCGAGATGACGTGGTTCGACTCGATGCCCTTGACGGCGTGGCCGACCATCGTGCCGGCCAGCAGCGGGTCTTCACCGGCGTATTCGAAGTTGCGGCCGTTGCGCGGATCGCGCATCAGGTTCACGCCGCCGGCCAGCATCACGTTGAAGCCGGACAGGCGCGCTTCCGAGCCGATCATCGCGCCGCCGGCATAGGCCATCTGCGTATCCCACGTCGATGCGGTGGCGAGGCCCGACGGCAGCGCCGTGCGCTCGCGCGGGGTCGGGGTGGCCTGGGTGGCGACGCCGAGGCCGGCGTCCGTTTCCAGCAAGTCCGGCAGGCCAAGACGCGGGTTACCCGGCACGAAGCCGGCCGAGAACGGGATCGCGCCTTTCGGCGGCGTGGTGCCCTTCGGGGCGAACGACGTGCCGAAATAGCCGAACACCCAGCGCAGCTTTTCTTCGCGGGTCATGGCCTTGACGGCGAGTTCGGCGCGCTTGTCGGCGCTCAGGGAACGGTCCAGCCACGGCTTCTGGGCCGGCGCGGCGGGCGCGTCGGCGGCGGTGGCGAACAGGGGGAAGGCGGCAGCCAGGGCGGCAACGAGGGTCAGTTGGTTCAAACGCATGGGACGAGGCTCTCTTAGGATACGGATCGTTATAGGTATACGAAGCAACGCCGCCACGTGGGAACCACGCGGCGGCAACAGGGATCAGGCGGTCAGACGGCCTTGATGTCCACGTACATGCGGGCGTATTTCGCGCCGAAGTACAGGATGTAGGCGTAGCAGACGGCCGGGATCAGGAACGACGTCTGCAGGCCGATCATGTCCGCGGCCTGGGCCTGGATGACGGGCACCACGGCGCCGCCGGCGATGGCCATCACCAGCAGGCCGGAGCCCTGGCTGGTCTGCGGGCCCAGTTCGTGCACCGACATGCTGAAGATGGTCGGGAACATGATCGAGTTGAACAGGCCGACGGCCAGCACGGCCCACATCGCGAAGTGGCCATGGCCGAACGTGGTCGCCACCAGCAGCGCGATGCACACGGCGGCGTTGAACGCGAGGACCTTGCCCGGGCTGACGGTGCGCATCACGGCCGAACCGATGAAGCGGCCGACCATCGCGCCGCCCCAATAGTAGGCGACGTAGTTCGCGCCGACTTCCGGCGTGAAGCCGGCGATGGACGTGTCGCCCATGTAGTTGATCAGGAAGCTGCCGATGCTCACCTCGGCGCCGACGTACACGAAGATCGCCAGCACGCCCAGCATCAGGCGCTTCTGCTTGAGGATCGAGCCGGTGCGCACCGTGCCCGTGTCCTCGTCACGGATGACCGGCAGGCGGATCACGGCGAACAGGATGGCCAGGATCGCCAGCGTGGCGGCCAGGCCCAGGTACGGACCCTGCACGGCCTGCGCCTGCGCCAGTTTTTCGGCGGCGGTCATGTTGTTCGGATCGGCGACCGTCGAGATGTGCGACAGGATCAGGTAGCCGCCGACCGGGGGGCCGACGAAGGTGCCGAAGGAATTCAGGGCCTGGGTCAGGTTCAGGCGGCTCGACGCGGTGGCCGGCGGGCCCAGTACGGTGACGTACGGGTTGGCGGCCACCTGCAGGATGGTGATGCCGCCGGCCAGCACGAACAGGGCGAACAGGAACAGCGCGTACACGCTGGTGGCCGCCGGGTAGAACAGCGCGGCGCCGACGGCGCACACGGCCAGGCCGGCGACCGCGCCGGCTTTGTAACCGATGCGGCGGATCAGGGCGCCGGCCGGGATCGACAGCAGGAAGTAACCGCTGAAGAAGGCCAGGTTCACCATCATCGCCTGTACGTACGTCAGGTTGTAGACCGATTTCAGGTGCGGGATCAGGATGTCGTTCAGCGACGTCAGCAGGCCCCACATGAAAAACAGTGCGGTGACGACGGTGAGCGGAAAGGTGTAGCTGGGCTGGGCCCGATTAGCAGGCTCGACGGCAGCCTGTGGTGCACGTTCCATGGATAAGTCTCCTTGAGATGTTACCGCTAACAGGACGGCAACTTATATTGTGAAAAGATTCTGCAGAAGCAGGGTAATAGGGTCAAACGGGGTATGCGATTCGCCGCGAAGTTTAGTCAGGTGCCACTAAACACGGCCTCCCCTCTTATGAAATCGGTTTCTTACATGAGAATATACCGGGCAAACAGCTGTTTAGTAAAGCCGACTAAACTTCCCTGTAAATGCATCTTCGCGTTTGACCAAGGGAATTTTCATATGCAAGACTCCATTCAAATGAGCGACGCCCAAGGCGTGCGCAGCAACGATATCGGAGACAACGTGAATCCCGTCACCTCACGCCCCCAGGCGGGCGACAGCCCCGCACCGGTCACGATCCGCGACCTGGCCAAGTACGCCGGCGTCTCGGCCGGCACGATTTCGCGCGCCCTGAAAAACGAGCCCGGCCTCACGGAAAGCACGCGCCAGATGGTGTTGTCGGCAGCCCACGAACTGGGGTATGACTTCTGCAAGCTGCGCCGCAAGCGCATCCGCCGCCTCACGTTCCTGTTGCATCGACAACACAATACGGCCGCCAGCAGCCCGTTCTACTCGCCCGTGCTGCACGGCGCCGAGGAAGCCTGCCGCAAGCAGGGCATCGTGCTGTCGTTCATGGCGGTCGGCCCGGCCGACGGCGTCACGGAACAGCTGCGCATGCACGCGCCGGACGCCATCGTGTGCGCCGGCTTCTTCGAACCCGAACTGCTGAACGCCCTGCGCGCCAGCGGCAAGCCCCTCGTCCTCATCGACATGAAGCTGCGCGGCTACAGCTCGGTCAACCCGGACAACCACATGGGCGGCTACCTCGCCACCCGGCATCTGATTTCGCTGGGCCGCGAGCGCATCGCCATGATCTCCGGCTCGCTCGGCCACTACAGCATCCGCGAGCGCAACCGCGGCTACCGCCAGGCCCTGTACGAAGCCGGCATGCTGGCCGACCCGCGCCTGGAGACGTGCCTGCCGGACGGCGTCGACCTCGAGACGGGCGCCTACGAAGCGATGCAGGCCCTGCTCGACCAGCCCCACCCGCCCGACGCCGTGTTCTGCTACAACGACGCCGCCGCCCTCGTCGCGATGCGCGCCTGCCTGGCGGCCGGGAAGACGGTGCCGCACGACGTCTCGATCGTCGGCTTCGACGACATCCCCGGCGCCGTGCTGGGCCACCGTCCGCTGACGACGCTGCGCATCAACAAGAAGGAGCTGGGCGCGCTGGGCGTCGAGCTGCTGCTGCGCGGTCCGCAGGATCCGCCGCTGGAACAGGTGGCGCCCGTGGAACTCGTCGTGCGCGCCAGCACCGTGTGCGAAGACTTCCGCACCCGTAAGTAAGTCACTCTTTATCCACCTACACCCACCATGCTTCCCGATTTCCATTCCCGCTCGACGCTGCTGCAGCACATCCGCCACACCCGCCAGTTCTACGACCCGCGCTGCGTCGACCCGAGCGGCGGCTTCTATCACTTCTACAAGGACGACGGCGCGATCTACGACGCGCGCACGCGCCACCTGGTGAGCAGCACCCGCTTCGTATTCAATTTTTCGATGGCGTGGCGCCAGTTCCAGGAGCCGGCCGACCGCGAACGTGTGCTGCACGGCCTGCGCTTCCTGCGCGACGCGCACCGCAACCCGGAGACGGGCGGCTATGCCTGGACGCTGGACTGGAACGACGGACAAAAGAAAGTCACGGACGACACGAACCACTGCTACGGCCTCGCCTTCGTGCTGCTGGCCTACGCCCACGCGGTCAATGCCGGCGTCGACGAGGCGCGCGCCTGGCTGGACGAGACCTACGACCTGATGGAGCGCCGTTTCTGGGAACCGGCGCACGGCCTGTACGCGGACGAAGCGAACGGCGACTGGTCGACGCTGTACCCGTACCGCGGCCAGAACGCCAACATGCATGCGTGCGAAGCCATGCTGGCCGCGTTCGACGCGACGGGCGACACGAAATACCTGTGGCGCGCCGAGACGCTCGCGCACAACATCACCGTGCGCCAGGCGGCCCTGTACGGCAACCTGGTCTGGGAACACTACAACAGCGACTGGTCCGTCGACCCGGACTACAACCGCGACGACAAGACGAACATCTTCCGCCCGTGGGGCTACCAGCCGGGCCACCTGACGGAATGGGCCAAGCTCCTCCTGATCATGGAGCGCCACAAGGACCGGATGGCCGGCCCGTCCGGCTGGCTCGTGCCGCGCGCGAAAGAGCTGTTCGACGCGGCGCTGACCAAGGCGTGGGACGCGCAGCACGGCGGCATCCATTACGGCTTCGGCCCGGAAAACGAAATCTGCGACGCCGACAAGTACTTCTGGGTGCAGGCCGAGAGCCTCGCCGCCGCCGCGCTGCTGGGCGCACGCACGGGCGATAAAGCGTACTGGGACTGGTACGACCGCATCTGGGCCTACAGCTGGGAACATTTCGTCGACCACGAGCACGGCGCCTGGTACCGCATCCTCGGCCCGAAGAACGAGAAGCTCACGGACGAGAAGAGCCCGGCCGGCAAGGTGGATTACCACACGATGGGCGCCTGCTATGAAGTATTGACCGTTCTCGTGAAGGACTGACATGGCGGACTTTCCCGTATTCGTCGCGGCAGGGGAAGCCCTGACCGACATGATCGTTGATGATGCCGGCGCCACGCGCTGGCACAGCGTGACGGGCGGCTCGACGTGGAACGTGGCGCGCGCGATGGCGAAGCTGGGCGCGCCCAGCGCGTTCGCCGGCGCCGTCAGCCGCGACGTGTTCGGCGACCAGCTGTGGCGCGCCAGCCTCGACGCGGGCCTGGACGAGCGTTTCGTCCAGCGCCTGGACAAATCGCCGCTGCTCGCGATCGTGCACCGCCTCGACCCGCCCAGCTATTTCTTCGTCGGCGACGACAGCGCCGACCTGCACTTCGACGCCGCCCAGCTGCCGCAAGGCTGGATCGGCGCCTGCCACTGGGCGCACTTCGGCGGCATCAGCCTCGCGCGCCAGCCGCTGGCCGGCAAGCTCGTCGCCCTCGCCGAAACGCTGAAGGCGCGCGGCGTGCGCATCAGCTACGACCCGAATTTCCGCGCGCTGATGGACGAGAATTACGACCCGACACTCCGGCGCATGACGGCCCTGGCCGACGTCGTGAAGGTCTCGGAAGAGGATCTCGTCGGCCTGCTCCGGACGGACGACGCCGACGCCGCCTTCGCGACGCTGCGCGGCTGGAACCCGGACGCCACCTATCTGTACACGAAGGGCGCGGCCGGCGCCTCGCTGCATACGCCCGCGGGATCGTGGGAGATGACGGCGCCGCGCATCACGCCCGTGGACACGGTCGGCGCGGGCGACGCCAGCATCGCCGCGCTCGCGTGGAGCATGCTGCACGCGCCCGAACGCGATGGCCTCGCGCACCTGCGCTTCGCCGTGGCGGCGGGCGCCGCGGCCTGCCTCGCGGCCGGTGCCACGCCGCCGTCGCTGGCTGCCATCGATACACTGCTGGCCGGGATGCACGCCTGAATCACCAGCAGTTTTCGAAGGTGACACCTACCGTAAAACCGGACAGCGTCGTGCCATAGATGCCGTTCGCGGCCAGCGGATCGTTCGTCCGCGCGGCCGCGCGCGCGGCCTCGTTCCAGTGCGCGTGCGTGACGAACAGGCGCAGTTCCGGACGGTCGAAATAGCCGGGCTTCGACATCAGCGCGATAGCGCCCGTGACCTTGGTCAGCCGGCGCACGTCGCCGTTCTGCGGCGCCACGCGGTCATGGCCGATATCCGCCAGCAGCTTTATCTTGTCGGACAGCGCGTACGACATGCGCCCGCCCGCCGATGCCCACGTCTTCGCTTTCGCGGCATCGTGCGCGGTATCCCGCTGCCACACGGCGACCAGTTCGCCGCCGAAGCGGCGCGTGACCTGCGCATACCAGCTGTCGATGATGCGCAGCCGGTGCACGTCGTCGCCGCTCGTGATGTCGCCCGTCGCGCCATTGTCGGTGCCGGCGCCCGTCCCCCACTGCACCGCGAGGCGGTTGTCGCCCGCGCCGCCAAGGATCTTCTGCCGGTGCTGCACGGTGACCATCGAGCCGCCGTGGTGACCGGGCGTACCGTCGCTGCGGATCAGCGCGAGTCCGAATTCCAGCGTACCGCCCGGATTCACGGGCACACCGCGCAACTGGAAATCGTGGCGGTTCGCCGTGTCGCCGACGCGCATGATCGGCATCGTCTGCTGGTCGTCGTGCAGGTAGGCGTAGCTGAACTTCATGGGCCCCAGCGGCACGTCCTCGATGCCGACGCCCATGCCGGACGGATTCCAGTACAGGAAATCGTTGACGTTCGCGCCTTCGCGCTTGTAGTAGCGGCGCCCGATCCACAGCGCGGCGTCACCGAGTCCGCTCACGTGTTCGATGGCGAGGTACGCCTGCGGCAGGCCGATCTTCCAGCCGCCCTGCGGCCGCCTTGCATTGTTCGACGCGGCCGCATTGCCCAGGTTGAGCATCGCGTACGCCTTCACGTCCTCGCCGGCGTCGCCCTGCACGAGGTGCTGGCCCAGCAGCATTTCGCCGTAGACGCCGCACTCGTTGCCGAGCCGGTACTTGGCGCCCGCGCCGGCCAGGCCGAAGCAGGTCTGGCCGCCGCCTTCGGAATTCGCGGCCGCGTTGGCGCGCAGGTAGTTCTGGACGTCCGCGGCGGACGCGGGAAAGCAGAACGCGAGCGCGAGCAGCGCCGGCGCGATGGTTGGCATGCGCATGGTGTCTCCTTTGATGTTTTTTTGGGCAAAGCGGATCCCGTCCGGCCGCGGCGCAGATGCCGCGGCAGGTCGCTGGAACAGGATCGGAGGATTGCTTAGTCGAGCAGGGCTTCGACTTCTTGCGCCGTCGGCGCATACGGCCCGGCGTGCATGGCGGCCGTGGCGGCCACCGCCGCGATGCGCGCGAGCTGGCACGACGCGCGCATCTCCGGATGGAGCAGCAGGCCCGTGATCCAGCCGGCCATCGACGCATCGCCGCAGCCGACGGTGTCGACGACGTCCACGCGGCGCGCGGGCGCATCGAGCACCTCGTCGGCGCGGATCAGCGTCAGGCCATCGGCACCGCGCGTGTACAGGATCTCGGCATCCGGCGCCAGCGCGCGCAGCGCGGCCAGCGCGTCGCGCTGTTCGAGGCCCGGGAACAGGCCTTCCAGGTCTTCGTCGGACACCTTGATGTGGCTGGCGAGACCCGCGATCAGTTCGAACGTGGGCCGGTACGCCGCGTCGCGCATCGCGTTGCGGAAGTTCGGATCGAAGGCGATGCGCTTGCCGGCCTGGCGCGCCATCAGCGCCTGCTCCACGAGACGCCGCGCCAGCGGTCCGCGCGCCAGCGCGAGGCTGCCCACGTGGATGAAGTCGGCCGCTTCCAGCCAGCCGTCCGGCAGCAGCGCGGGGCGGAAGTGCAGGTCCGCGCTGTTCTCGCCCAGGAAGACGTAACGGGGCGGATGGCGCGACGTCACCATCGCGATGAACGGCGGCGCGTCCACGCGCTGCAGGAAGCGTTCGTCCAGGCCGGCCGCGCGGCTTGCGTCCGCGATCTCGTCGCCGAACGCATCCATGCTGACGGCGCCCGCATAACCCGTGTGCAGCCCAAGCCTTGCGCCGACGCGCGCGACGTTCCAGCACGAACCGCCGGGCAGCGAGCGCCACGTGCCGTCGTCCTGGCGGATCATGTCGGTGAGCGCTTCGCCGAAGACCACGTAGCGGGGGAGTCGTTGTGCTTGCATGTCAGTTCGCCTGTTGTTGATAACGCCATTTATCGAGCATCACGGCGAGCACGATGACCGTGCCCTTCGCCACGTACTGCCAGAACGACGACAGGCCGAGGATCGTGAGACCGTTGTTGAGGAGGCCGATGATCAGCGCGCCGATGACGGTGCCCCAGATCGTGCCCACGCCACCCATCAGACTCGTGCCGCCGAGGACCACCGCGGCGATCGCATCGAGTTCGTAGCCGGAACCCCAGTTGCCGTTCGCGCCATACAGCCGGCTGGCCGACATGGCGCCCGCCGTGCCGGCGCACAGGCCGGAAAAGGCATAGACGAAGACGAGGACCAGGCCGACCTTGATGCCCGTGAGCCGCGCCGCCTGCGGATTGCCGCCGACCGCATACACGTGCATGCCGAGGACGGTCCGGCGCAG
Source organism: Massilia orientalis (assembly GCF_030411975.2). Taxonomy (NCBI): domain Bacteria; kingdom Pseudomonadati; phylum Pseudomonadota; class Betaproteobacteria; order Burkholderiales; family Oxalobacteraceae; genus Massilia; species Massilia orientalis. The sequence goes on from NZ_JASNRB020000004.1 coordinate 389,023, forward strand.
GATGAACCAGGCCACCAGCACCAGGGCGGCGGCGACCCACACGAGCCACGGCAGGCCGGCGAACGAGTCGTTGCCGATCCATTCGAAGGTCGGGATCTCGCGGTTCAGGATCGTGGTGCCGTCCGCGAGCAGGTAGGCCGTGCCGCGCAATGCCGTCATCGTGCCGAGCGTGACGACGAACGGGTTGATCTTGAAGACGGCGACGAGCGTGCCGTTCAGCAGGCCCATGCCCAGGCCCGCGAGTAAAAAGATCGGCAGCGACAGCGCGGGCGCGTGGCCCGGCAGCGACGCGATCATGCCCAGCACCGCGGACACCGCCAGCACGGAGCCGACGGACAGGTCGATACCGCCCGTGAGGATCACGAACGTCATGCCCGTCGCCAGCACGAGATTGATGGAACTCTGGCGCAGCACGTTCATCGTGTTGGCCGTCGTCGCGAAATTCGACACGCCGTCTTCGGCGAAGTAGCCGGTCAGGAAGTAGAACACGATGTACAGCGCGACGAGCACGGGCAGCATGCCCATCGTCGCGAACATGCGCGAGAACGCCTGGCCAATGCCGCCGTGCGCGGACGCACGCGGCGCCGTGGGAAGGGATGATTTGAGGGTCTGCATGATGATGTCTCCTATGCGGCCTGGGCCTGGGTGGCCAGCGCCATGATGTTTTCCTGGGTGATGCGCTCGCCGAGCAGTTCCCCGGACAGCCAGCCTTCGCGCATGACGAGCACGCGGTCGCACACGCCGATGATTTCCGCCAGCTCGCTCGAGATGCACAGCACGGCCACGCCCGCATCCGCCAGCTCGTGGATGATCCGGTAGATCTCGTGCTTGGCGCCGATGTCGACGCCGCGCGTCGGCTCGTCGAGGATCAGCACGCGCGGCCCGATTTCCAGCCAGCGCGCGAGCAGCAGCTTTTGCTGGTTGCCGCCCGAGAGGCCGCCGATGATGCCGTCCGGCCCCGCGCCGCGCGCCGACAGCTTCGTGATCGCACCGCGCGTGACGTCCAGCAGTTCGCCGCGCCGGAGCACGCCGCAGCGCGCATGCTTGCCGAGCACGTTCATCGTCACGTTCGCCAGCAGCGACTGTTGCAGGAACAGGCCCTGCCCCTTGCGGTCTTCCGGCACGTAGGCGATGCCGAGGCGGATCGCATCGCCCGGCGTGCGGATCGTCACCGGCCGGCCATCGACTTCGATCGTGCCGCCGGACAGAGGGTCCGCGCCAAAGACCAGCCGCGCCAGTTCCGTGCGGCCCGCGCCGACGAGGCCCGCAAGGCCGACGATCTCGCCGGCGCGCACGTCCAGCGACACGGGATGCACCTTGGCGCCATGCACACCGGCGAGCTTCAGGCGCACGGGGCCCGGCACGCGCCGCTCCGTATGTTCGTAGAAGCCGCCGATCTCACGGCCGACCATCATGCGCACGACCGTGTCCGGCGTCGCTTCGTCGCGCGGCAGCTCGCCGATCCACGTGCCGTCGCGCAGCACGGTGACGCGGTCGGCCAGCATGCGCACTTCCGCCATGCGATGGCTGATGTAGATGATCGCGATGCCCCGTTCGCGCAGCGCGCGCATCACGTCGAACAGGCGCTCGGTCTCGCGCTCGGACAGCGCGGCCGTCGGCTCGTCCATGATCAGCACGCGGCTGTCGTGCACGAGGGCGCGGGCGATTTCCACCTGCTGCTGGTCGGCGATCGACAGGCCGCTCGCGATGCGGTTCGGCGCGAACGTGGCGCCGAGGCTTTTCAATACCTCGGCCGCGCGCCGGTTCATCTGCGCCGTGTCGACGATGCCGAAGCGTCGGCGCGGCTCCGCGCCCATGAAGATGTTCTGCGCGACGGTGAGATTGGCCGCGACGGACAGCTCCTGGTAGATCAGGTTGATGCCGCACGCGCGCGCATCGGCGGGACACCCGATGCGGACTGGCTTCCCGGCCACGCGGATCTCGCCGGCATCCGGCTGGTACACGCCGGCGAGGATTTTCATGAGGGTGCTCTTGCCGGCACCGTTTTCTCCCATCAGCGCGTGGATTTCGCCGGGGCGGATGGTCAGCTGGACGCCGTCGAGCACCGTGACGGCGCCGAAGCGTTTGCGGATGCCGGATACTTCCAGCACCGGTTGTGGATCTCGTGTTGCCATTGTCTCCTCCGATGAGGTTTTTTTAGTGACTGGCCCAGCCCTTGTAGGCCAGCACGTTCTGCTTGGTGATCGCAGGGGTGGGAATCAGCACGACCGGGTTCGCGGGCCGCTTGCCGTTCATGATCCCGTAGCCGATGTCGACGGCCAGCGTGGCCATCTTGTAGGGGTCTTGCGCGGTGGTGACGGCGAAGATGCTGTTCTTCGCCCTGAGCGCCGCTTCCGCATCCGGCGCGCCGTCGACCGACGCGACCATCTGCACGTCCGGGCGGCCCGCCTGCTTGACCGCGAGTTCGGCACCGATCGCGGACGGGTCGTTGATGGCGAAGACGGCATCGATGCGGCGGTGCGCGATCAGGAGGTTCGTCATCACTTCCATGCCGCCATCGAGGCTGCCCTTCGCATCCTGGTTGTCGGACACGATCCGGATGCCGGTGCCGGCAAAGGCCTGCTTGCAGCCGGCCACGCGCGCGATCACGGCGGTGACGGGCGGGCCGTTGACGATGACGACGTTGCCCTTGCCGTGCAGGCGTTCGACGATGCGCTTGCAGGATTCCGTGCCGGCCATCGTGTTGTCGGACATGACCGTCGCATCCGCGTTGTCGGCGCCGACGTCGACGGCCACCACGACGATGCCGGCAGCGCGCGCCTTTTGCAGCACGGGCGCGATGCCCTTCGGATCGGACGCGTTGACGATGAGGATGTCGACCTTGTTGGCGATGAAGTTCTCGATCTGGCCGACCTGGGTGTTGAGGTCGTACTTGCTGGAGACGGTGGTGACCTTGACCTTGTCGCCGCCGACCTTTTTCGCGGCGTCGAGCGCGCCCTTGCCGATGGCGACGAAGTAGGGATTGGCGAGGTCGCTGACGGCCACGCCGACGGACTTCAGCGGCCGCGCGGCGTGCGCCACGCCGGCCAGGGAGAAGGCGAGTGCCGCGATGCACGCGAACACGGCGGATCTTTTCATGACGGTGTCTCCGAGCTGTTTTAAGTATGGGTTACTGCCTGACGGAGAAACTTTACACGTGTCGACTTTTTGTCGTCAACAGATTTTTTTACAAAATTTTTAATGGTTGAGTGACCACAACAACAGTGATCCACAGCGAGCGGATGGCGCCTGCGCGAGGGAAATCCGCGCTCTTATTGCACGCAAGTATTTTTGCTATGATGGTGACGCGCCTGTCGGCGGGCGCTTACTTTACACGAGTCAACAAACTGATGAAAACAGCGCAAAATCCCCGTAGCCCGGCCTCTCGTGGCCCGGCCTCTCGTGGCCCGGTGACCATGCACGACGTCGCCGCGCGGGCCGGCGTGTCGCGCGCCACGGTGTCGAAGTATTTCAACGACCGCGAGGGATTGAAAGCCGATACGCGGGCCCGCATCGAGCAGGCCTGCCGCGACCTCGAATACGTGCCCGACCCGCACGCCGTGAGCCTCGTGCGCGGGCGCTCGCGCATGGTCGGCGTGATCCTGCCGGTGGTGAACGAACCCTTCTTCGCCGAGGCGCTGCGCGCGATCGAGGCGAAGGCCAAGGCGCTGGGCATGGACGTGATCATCCAGTGCTCGTACAACGACCCGGCCGAGGAAGCGGCGGCGCTGATGACGATGCGGTCGATGAAGGTGGCGGGCGTGATCCTGACCGCGGTCGCGTCGACGGCGAACCTCGACCTGCTGCTGCGGCTGGAGCAGGAAATGCGCATCGTCTACATGGACAGCTACGTCCACGAAGACTGCAACTACGTCATGAACGACAACCGCCTAAGCATGGCGATGCTGACCCGCTACCTGCTGGGCCGCGGCCACCGTCCGGCCTACCTGGGCGCGCCGCCCGTCGCGCATCCGTCGCCGGAAGAACGGCTGGCCGGCTACCAGGACGCGATGACGGAAGCCGGCATGCAGCCGCACCTCGTGCCGGCCAGCACGCAGCCGTCGTGGGATTTCGAAGCGTACGCGTTCCGCCATGTGCTCGACTGGCTCGCGAGCGGCGCCTGGAAGCGCGCCGGCGTCACGGCGCTCGCCTGCGGCACCGACAGGCTCGCGATCGGCGCCATGTCCGCCTGCCGCCGCTTCGGGCTGGAGCCGGGCAAGGACCTCGCGATCGTCGGGCACGACGACCTGCCGATCTCCGCCTACCTCTACCCGCCGCTGACGACGTTCCGCCAGGACGTCGCCGCCATCGGCGTCGCGGCGATGGAATGCCTGCAGGCGCAGCTCGACGGCGCCGGCACGACGCCTTACCGCAAGCGGTTTACGGGGGGACTGGTGCCGCGCGAGTCGGCGTGAGCACGTTCAACGCTTGGGCCGGAACCATTTGACGGCGGCGCGCGCATTGGCCTTGACCGTGTAATCGATCTTGGCGAACTGCTCTTCCAGCGCCTCCGCGAGCACGCTGCCCGGGCTGGGCGGCGGCAGGTGCAGGTGGGCGTCCGCTTCTCCGTATTCGCGGCGGATCTCCATGCCGGCCTTCTTCGCGATGTGCATCATCGTGCGGTTCGACGACAGGCACTGCATGTACAACGTGTCGACGTCGGAATTGCGGCAGTGGATGGCGGCCCGTTCGAACAGCCGCGTGCCCACGCCCTGCCCCCGCGCCGATCTGGAAACGGAGACGCCGAACTCGGCCACTTTTTCCTTGTCCGTGTAATGGATGCTGTCCGGATGCGCCTCGCGCGACGTGAACGCGAGGTGGCCCACACCCACCAGCTGGAACCGCCCGTTGACAACGCCGAACACGATGTCCTTCGAAAAATCGAGCTTCGCGACATACGCTTCGATCAGCTCGTCCGGCAACACGCTGCCGAAGCGCAGCAGGCGATCGTCGCGGTCGAGGGCCAGGAAGTGGCGCAGGATCCGCCGCCGGTCGCGCCTGGCCAATGCCTTGACCAGCACGGCCTGCCCCTTCTTCTTGATCAGGTGGTTCAGCCAGCGGCGGAGTGGATGGTCCTGCATGGGCGCCCTATTCTTGCGTCGATACAACAGAATTTGATCACTTATCGCTGCGAACGGGATACCAAGGATAAAGCGGCATATACTTGATTCTAAAGAGAAATCGAGAGTGTCGCATGCCATTGTTTCGCCAGGCCCTGCCCTGCCTGATCTTCTGGATGAGCGTGCTGCTCGCGTTTCCATCCACCGCAGCCAACGCAGATGCATCCGCAGCCTGGCAACCATTTTCTCACGTCTCGTTCCGGCATCACACCGAAGAAGCGCTGCGTTTCGGAACCTCTCTCGCCCAGGATCGCGACGGTTTCCTCTGGCTGGGTACGCAGACCGGCCTGGTTCGCTGGGACGGTTTCCGGGTGCGGCGCTATGTGGCCGATGCGGCGCGGGAAGGTGGCCTGCCGGACGGCTATATCCAGAGCGTGCATGTGGACACGGGCGGACGCCTGTGGATCGGTACGAGCGCGGGCGGCCTGGCGCGCTACGACGCGGCGCGCGATCGCTTCGCCGTGATCCCGGCTGGCCCGGGCGGCCTGGGCCATGCACGCGTCTCCAGCATCGTCGACGACGGCGCCGGCGGCATCTGGGTCGGCACCGGCGCGGGACTCGAACGCGTCGATGCCGAGGGCAAGGTGCACGCCGCCGCCAGCGGCGCCCCGCAGCTCGCCGCACCCGTGCTGCCGCCGGACGGGGTGGACGTCTTGTTGCGCGACCGCCAGGGCGGCCTCTGGATCGGCACCCGCGAGGGCCTGTTCTACCGGTCCGGCGACCACGACCGGCTGGAGGTCGTGCACCTGGGGCTGCCGGCGCCGAACGAACCGTCGATCAACGCCTTGTACCAGGACAGCGCGGGGCGCGTATGGATCGGCACCCGTACCCATGGCGCCTTCGTCATCGCCACGCGGGGCGCGGCACCCCGCCCCATCGTGGAAACGGGTCCGCAGGCCGCCTTGCAGGGCGAGCGCGTGTTCACGATCGTGCAAAAGGATGACGACGTCGTCTGGCTCGGCACGGAGAGCGGCGGCATCGTCGAGGTCGACGTGCGCCAGGGCACGACGCGGCGCCTGCGCTACCACGGCGATGTGCCGGACAGCCTGCGCAGCGACGAGATCCTCGCCCTGCTGCGCGAGCGCGGCGGCCAGATCTTCGTTGCCACCGGCGGCACCCTGAGCCAGCACGATCCCCTCCCGCGCGGCATCGTGACGGTGCGGACGATCGGCAGCATTACCGGCCTCAACGTTTATCATCTGCTGCCCCGCCCGGACGGCAAGGTATGGCTGAGCGTTCCCGGCGGTGGCGTGAGCATCGTCGAACCGCACACCGGCGCGGTGGCCGAGATCAGGGCGGACGCCAACGCCCTGCCCAAGGGCCGGGTGCTCGCCATGGCGAATGCGCCGGACGGCAGCGTCTACCTCGGTACCCAGCAAGGCCTGTACCATAGCGACGGCACCGGGCGTGCCGTACGGCGCGTCGAGATTGCGGGCCGCCGTCCCGACGCCTCCGTCTGGGCCCTGGCGTGGCGCGGCGACGTCCTGTGGCTGGGCGGACTGGACGGGGCATGGGCGGTGCGGCCGTCATCCGCCGGGCCGGCGACCGTGCTGCGCCACGAAGACGAGGCGCTGGGCGACCGCCGCGTCACCGCCCTGCTGCCGCTTGCGGACGGCAGTGTGTGGATCGGCACCCGGCGCGGCGTCGTGCGGCTGGACCGGAACGGCACGACGGTGGAGCGCCTGCCGACCGACAATGCCGACCGCACGCGCGCGCCGAACGGCTTCGTCTCGTCCCTGCTCGTCGACCGCACGGGCCGCCTGTGGGTGTCCTCGTTCGGCAACGGCATCGCCATCCTCGATCGCACCGATGCCGGCGGGCGCCGCTGGTTCCGGCGCCTGACGACGGCCGACGGCTTGCCCGACAACAGCGTCAACATGCTGGTACAGGACCGTAGCGGGCAGATCTGGCTGAGCACCGACCTCGGCCTGGCCGGCGTGCACCCCGACACCCTGCAGGTCCGCCGGCTGGGCGAGGCCGACGGCGCCCACGTGCCGAGTTACTGGACCAGCTCGGGCGCGCTGGGGGCCGACGGCGAAGTGCTGTTCGGCGGTTTCACCGGCCTCTCCGTCGTATTCCCCGACCGGCTGGACACCCGCCGTCCCCCGCCCCGGCTCGCCATCACGCAACTGATGCTCGGCGGGCGGGCGATCCGTGCGCTTGCGCCGGCCGCGTCGGGCGAGCCGGCCGCGCTGACCGTCACGCCCGCCGATCGCGAACGCGGTTTCGCGGTCGAGTTCGCGGCCCTGGATTACATGCCGGCCGAGCACCGCCACTACGCCTACCAGCTCGACGGCTTCGACACCGGATGGATCGAAGCCGACACGACCGTGCGCCGCGCCAGCTACAACAACCTGCCGCCAGGGAACTACCGCCTGCGCGTGCGCGCCACCGGCGACGATACCGTCAACCTGGAACTGCCGGTCCGCGTCCTCCCCGCCTGGCACCAGCTGGCCTGGGTGCGGGCGCTGGGTGCGATCGTCGTGCTGGGCATCCTCGCCGCCCTGATGCAGGCCCGCACATCGCTGCTGCGCCGGCGCCAGCGCGAGCTGGAGGCCGTGGTCGCCAGCCGCACCGCCGAGCTGCGCGCCACCCAGCTGAAACTGGAAACCATGGCCTACAACGACGCGTTGACGGGCCTGCCCAACCGGCGCCGCTTCAACGACGAACTGCAGCGCCTGGCCGCCCTCAGCCGGCGCGGCGGCGACCCGTTCGCGCTGCTCCTGATCGACCTGGACCGCTTCAAGCACATCAACGATACGCTCGGCCACGATGCGGGCGATGCGCTGCTGGTCGCGGCGGCGGAGCGCCTGCGGGCGGCCGTGCGCCAGACCGACTGCGTGGCGCGGCTGGGTGGCGACGAATTCGCCGTCCTGCTGACGCCCGCTAGCGACGCCATCGTCGGCGACGTGGCCCAGCGCATCGTCGATTCGATGCGCGCACCAATCGCGTTCGGCGCCCACGACATGCACGTCAGCGCCAGCGTCGGCACCGCCTTGGCCTGGCGGGACGGCGTGGACACGGACGCGCTGTACAAGAACGCCGATACGGCGCTGTACTGCGCCAAGGAATCGGGCCGCGACACGTGGTGCAGGTTCGGGGCCGACGCCGCGGCGGCCTAGGTTCAGTCGCGCACGTCGCCCAGCGCCGCCTTCACGGCACTCACCCGCGCGGCGTGCACGGCTTCCGGAATTCTTTCGCGGTTCTCGGCATGGCGCGCCGCCACCTCGCCCGCGGTCACGCCGCGCGCCGCGTCCAGCGCGCGCAGCAGGTAAGGCGCCTGCGGATAGGCGCGGCTGCGCATCTCGTGTCGTTCGTCGCCGCGCCCTCGCGCATCGCATTCGGACGCCAGCAGCATCTGCGCGAAGCGGTCCGGCTTGCGGAACGCGTCGCAGCGTTCGAACAGGGTCACGATCGTGTTCGGCCGCAGGTCGAGCGCGCGGCTGACGTTGCCGTGCTCGCGCGCCGTCATCACGGCCAGGTCGCGGCACCCCGTCGGCACGCGCAGGCGCTTGCTCAGTTCCGTGATCAGGCGCGGCCCCATGCCTTCGTGGCCATGGTGCTTGGGCCAGTGTTCGGGCGGCGTCGACCCTTTACCCAGGTCGTGCATCAGGGCGGCGAAGCGCACCGGCAAGTCGTAGCCCTGTTCGGCCGCGTAATCGATCACGAGCATCATGTGAACGCCGGTATCGACTTCGGGATGGTGCAGCGGCGGCTGCGGCACGCCCCACAGCGCATCGAGCTCGGGCAGGATGCGCGCCAGCGCGCCGCAGTCGCGCAGCACGGCCAGCATGCGCGACGGCTTTTGCTCCATCAGCCCGCGCGCGAGTTCCTGCCACACGCGCTCCGGCACGAGCGCATCCACCTCGCCCGCCTCGACCATCTGGCGCATCAGCGCGAGCGTCGTGCCGGCCACCGTGAATTCCGGGAAGCGCGCGGCGAAGCGGGCCAGGCGCAGGATGCGCACGGGGTCTTCGGCGAACGCGGGCGACACGTGGCGGAACACGCGGTCCTGTAAATCCTGCAAGCCGCCATACGGGTCGACGATGGTGCCGTCCTCGGCGCGCGCCATCGCATTGATGGTCAGGTCGCGCCGGATCAGGTCGTCTTCGAGCTTCACGTCGGGCGCGGTGTGGAACACGAAGCCGTGGTAGCCCGGCGCCGTCTTGCGCTCGGTGCGGGCGAGCGCGTATTCCTCGTGCGTCTCCGGGTGCAGGAAGACGGGGAAATCCTTGCCGACGGGCCGGAACCCCTTGGCGATCATGTCCTCGGGCGTGGCGCCGACGACAACCCAGTCGTGGTCCTGGACGGGCAGCCCCAGCAGCTCATCGCGGACGGCGCCGCCGACGACGTACGCCTGCATCGTCATCAGTCCGGCAACTCGTCTTCGTGCAGGCCGGCGATTTCCGTTTCGGCCATCGCCTCCTCGACCCAGCGCGCGACGGCCGGGTGCGCGAGCACGCGCTTGCAATAGGCCTGCAGCGCGGGCGCCAGCGCCACGCCATAGGTCTGGAAGCGCGTGACGACGGGCGCGAAGAACGCGTCGGCGACGGAGAAATCGCCGAACAGGAAGTTGTGGTGGCCGAAGCGGGACAGGCACTCTTCCCAGATCTCGCAGATGCGGCCGATGTCGGCCTGGGCGCCCGGCGTGCGGCCGCGGCCCGGCAGGCGCGCCTTGATGTTCATCGTCATCGCGGTGCGCAGGTCGCCGAAGCCGGAATGCATCTCGGCCACGACGGAACGGGCCAGCGCGCGGGCGGCCACGTCTTGCGGCCACAGATGCTTCTCAGGGAATTGCTCGGCCAGGTATTCGCAGATGGCGAGACTGTCCCAGATCGTCATTTCGCCGGCCAGCAGCACCGGGACGCGGCCGGACGCCGAGTACTGGGCGATGTTGGTGGCCGTGTCCGCCTTGTCGAGCAGGACGCGCACTTCCGTGAACGGGATACCGGCGGCGACGGCGGCCACCCAGGGCCGCATCGACCACGAAGAGTAATTCTTGTTGCCGATGACCAGGGTCAGGCCGGCCTGGCGTGCGTTGTCGAGGGTCTGCGTCAATGTCGGGTCGAGTTCGAGAGTCTGCATGGTGTGGCGTGATCGTTGAGGTCAGCGCCCGGCACGGGCGCGCAGGACGTCGAGTCCGCCGGGGGGCGCCAGGTACTGCGGCGCGACGGCCTCGAGCGCCGTGAGCTTGATTCCCAGCGCCGCTGTTGTCAAGACTTTATTGTCCCTGGACGGCTGGAGCACATTGTCGACCTTCATCGAATCGAGGTTGTCGCGCGTGATGACGGGCTCCCCCGGCAGCAGCTCGAACAACATCGCCTGCAGCCGCGCGAGCGCATCCGGCAAGGCGATCACCTTGCGCTCGTGCCCGGCATAGCGCCCCGCCAGCCGCACCAGGTCGCCCAGCTCGTAGACTTGCGGCCCGCCCAGTTCATAGGTGAGGCCGGCCGTGTGCGGATCGAGCAGCGCGCGCACGAACGCCTCGGCCACGTCGCCCACGTACACGGGCTGGAAGCGCGCATGCGCGCAGGCGAGCGGGACGACGGGCAGGTGGCGCTGTAGGCGCGCGAACATATTGAGAAATTTATCTTCCGGGCCGAACACGACGGATGGCCGGAAGATCGTCGCCGCGACGCTGGGCTGGCTCGCCGCGGCCGCCTCGCCGTCGGCCTTCGAGCGCTGGTACATCGACGGGCCGTTGCGGTCGGCCCCCAGCGCGCTCATGTGCAAGTAGCGCGGCACGCCCTCGAGCGCGCAGGCGGCGGCGATGCGATGCGGCAAATCGACGTGGGCCCGGCGAAAATCCGGCCCGTACGGGTTGCCGCGGCGCGAGTGCAGGATGCCGACCAGGTTGATGACGGCATCGCGCCCGGCCACGAGCTTGCGGAGCGCCGTGTCGTCGTAAGGATCCGCCTGCACGATGTCGACGCCCAGCGGCATCAGGTGCATCGCGTGGCTTTCGTGCCGCGTGGGCACGACGATGTCGATGGCGTGCTCGGACAGCCTGGCCGCCAGGTGACTGCCGATGAATCCCGTCCCGCCGAACAGAACGACCGATTGCGCGTGCATGCTCGTCTCCTGATGGATTAAGGAAGGCCGATGCCTCCGCCGCGCGGCGTGATCGTACCCAGGCGCGCCTTGAGCGATTGCGGACGCTTGTCGAACAGCGCGGCATAGTTCGTCGCGTTCGACATCACGTTGCGCACGTAGGTTCGCGTTTCCTCGAACGGGATCGACTCCACGAACACGGCCCCTTCCATCGGCGCCGTCAACAGCCCGCGCCACGTGCGTGCGCGCCCCGGTCCGGCGTTGTACGCGGCCGTCGCCAGCACCTGCGAGCCTTCCGCACTGTTCAGCACCATGTTCAGGTAATTGGTGCCGAGCACGATATTCGTCCGGATATCGCTGAGCATGCCGTGGCCGTAGTCCGTCAGCCCGATCTTTTCCGCCACCCATTTACCGGTCGACGGCATCACCTGCATCAGCCCGGACGCGCCCACGCCCGACTGCGCATCGGAGACGAAACGCGATTCCTGGCGGATCAGGCCATAGACCCAGGCCTGGTCCAGGCCGAGGCCCTGCGCCGTCGGATGCAGGATGTCGTTGTGCGGCGCCGGGAAGCGCTGCGTGTAGTCGAACTCGGTGCGCGTGCGTTCGGACGTGGACAGCATGCGGTCGAGGATATCGTTCTGGCGCGCGAATTCGGCGGCGGCGAGCAATTGCCGTTCCGTGAATCCGGTGAGCGCCCAATTCCATTCGCGCGTGCCTTCGAAACGCATGCGCATCGAAAAGAATTTCAAGGCGCGCTTGAAGCCGGGGTTCGTGGCCACCTGCGCCAGCTCGGCCGGCGTGGGCGGCGCGGCGCTGGGCGGGATGCTGATCTGCATGCCCAGCTCTTCCATCGCCAGCTGGCCATAGAAACTGTTCTGGTCGGCGATGCCGCGGTACAAGGCCTGCGCATCCTCGCGCCGGCCTTCTGCCTGCAGCGCGCGGCCCAGCCAGTACGTCCAGGCGGGCTCGTCATGCTGCTGCGGCGGCATCGCCTCGATCGTCGCACGCACCGTCTTCCAGTCGCCGCGGCGCAGCGCGATGCGCGTCTTCCACTCCAGCTGGTTCCACGTCAGCGGCGCCCCTTCCGCCTTCTTCCAGTCGTCATACGCTTCGGGCGCCAAGGTCAGCGACGCGGCCAGCGCGATGTTCGCCCAGCCGATCGCCCTTTCCTCGGCCGACAGTTTCGGTGCGTTTTTGTTGAGCGCCACCGTCGCCAGTTTCAGGCTCGTGCGCGCCATGCGGCCGATGGCGACGAGGTAGATCTCATGGTCGGCGCGCGTGCTGCCGATGCCGCGCGCCATCGCCACGGCCGGCAGGTCGACGGCCTGCGCCGCGCGAGTGTCGGACGCACCCAGCAGCAGCGCCGTGCGGCGCGACGGCCCCGTCGCATGCATCTCGCCGGCCAGGCGCAATTGCGCCAGCAAATCATTGTTCGTGAACTGGCCGGACTGGACGAGCTGGTTGACGAGCGCGGCGCAGGCTTCGCCGTACATCGGCGGATTGTCGAGCAGCACGCGTGCCTCGGCCGCCACGTTTTGTCCCTTCGATGCGCGCGACAGCAAGGCGTAGCACTTGACCTGGTAATCGTCTTTCTTGACGAACAGGGGCAGCTCGCGGTCGAAGTTGACCCAGTCGCGCTTACGGCCGAGTTCCAGCAGCCAGTCGTTGCGTAGGCGGTCGGCGATGGCGCTGCCCTCGTAACGTTTCAGGAAATCCAGGATTTCCTCGTTGGAAGCATCGCGCAGCCGCGGTTTGAGCCGATAATAGTCGACGTACGACGGAATCGCGTAATCCGGCAGCCGGGCCGCCAGCGCCGCCGCTTTATCGGCATCGTTCTTGCGGGCAGCGTCGCGCAGTTGCGCGAAGAGTTCGTCCTGCTCGCGGCTGGCGTCGGCCTGCGGTCCGGGCGCGACGACCGGCGCAGGCACCGCGGTGGGCGCAGCGGGTGTGGGGGGCGTCGTCCCTGGCGACACGGCCTGGGCCGCGACAGCAGACGACGCGAGGAAGAGCAGGCTGGAAGCGGCCACGACGGCGCCGGCTAACAGTGTCTGCGACATCGATAATGCAATATTCAATGTAGGCTTCATTTCATCCATGACCGGCGATTCAAGAATACCATGCCCCTCGAGCCCGAGCGTGGCGGACGAGAAACAGGCGGCAAAAACGGCATTGCGCAAGGTGCTCAGGACTGCACGTGGGGGGCTTGATCCCGCAATCAAGGTCCAGTGGGATGCACATATCGGCGCGCAGGTGGTCGCCTGGTGGAGATTGCGCCAGGTAAGTGTCATCGGTGTGTACTGGCCGCTGGCCGGCGAGCCCGACTTGCGCGCGGCGTACGCGGAATTGCACCAGGCGGGCGTGCGCCTGGCGCTGCCCGTCGTGATGGAACGCGATGCGCCGCTGACGTTCACGGAGTGGACGCCCGGCGAAGCCATGTTGCCGGACGAAGCCGGCGTGCAGGTCCCGGCCCAGCTGCGCTTCATCGAGCGCCCGCCGGCCCTGCTGATCCCCTGCCTCGGCTTCAATGCCGATGGGTACCGCCTCGGCTATGGCGGCGGTTATTATGACCGCACGCTGGAACAGCCGCCGCGCCCGCACACGTTGGGCATTGCCTACAGTAACCAGGAAGCCCAGTTCTCGCATGCGCCGCACGACGTGCCGCTGGACGTGATCGTGACGGAAACCACCCACGTCACCTGATGCCTGAAAAAAATGCCCGCGCGGCCTTCCGGTCGCACGGGCATTCGTGAGGATGACGCCGGATCAGGCAGCCGTGATGCGCTGCCAGATCGCGGTCGTGGCCGCCGCCTGGTTCATGCTGTAGAAGTGCAGGCCGGGCGCGCCGCCGGCGAGCAGTTTCTCGCACAGGCCGCTGACGACGTCGAGGCCGAACGCCTTGATCGACGCGGAATCGTCGCCGAAGCTGGCCAGCTTCAAACGGATCCAGCGCGGAATCTCGGCGCCGCACATGTCGGAGAAACGCATCAGCTGCGTGTAGTTCGTGATCGGCATGATGCCGGCCACGATGGGCACGTCCACACCCAGTTTGCGGGCATTGTCGACGAACTGGAAGTACGCGTCCGGATTGTAGAAATACTGCGTGATCGCGGCATTCGCGCCGGCCTGCACCTTGCGGGCGAAGGCTTGCAGGTCGTCCTGCGGCGACTTGGCCTGCGGGTGCATTTCCGGATACGCGGCCACCTCGATGTGGAACCAGTCGCCCGTTTCCTGGCGGATGAACTCGACGAGGTCGCTGGCATAACGCAGTTCGCCCGCGCCGCCATAACCGCTCGGCAAGTCGCCGCGCAGCGCCACGAGACGGCGGATGCCCTTGTCCTTGAATTCCTGCAGGATCGCGCGGATCGATTCGCGCGTGCCGCCCACGCACGACAGGTGCGGTGCGGCGTCGTGGCCCGCGGCCAGGATCTCGAGGACGGTGGACAGCGTGCCGTGCTGCGTGCTGCCGCCGGCGCCGAACGTTACGGAGAAATATTTCGGATTCAGCTCGGCCAGCTTCTGCCGAGCCACGCGCAGTTTCTCCGCGCCCTCGGGCGTCTTGGGCGGGAAAAACTCGATACTGATGTTAGGGGTTTCCATCTTTGTTGAGTAGTAAGGTAGAAAGCGCCCACGAAATGACACTGTACAGGATCGCCGCGAGGAACGCGGACCAGAACCCCGCCACGTGGAAGCCCCCGACGAGGTGAGCGACCAGCCAGAACAGCAGTGCGTTGATCACCAGGATGAACAGGCCGAGCGAGACGACCGTCACGGGCAACGTCAGCACGACGAGCAAGGGACGGATGATCGTATTCACGAGGCCCAGGACGAGGGCCGCCACGAGGGCGGTGCCGACGTTGTCGACCGATACCGAGTGCATCAGGTAAGGCAAGGCCATCAGGGCCGCCGCATTGATCAGCCAAGTCAGGAGCAGGCGCATGTTGTGTCTTTCGTGAGAGGTTGTCCAGCACACCTCCGCCGACGATGGAATCCGGCGGAGGCGCATCAGTTCACGGAAGAGCTTACCAGATCAATAACGGTAATGTTCCGGCTTGTACGGGCCTTCCTTGCTCACCGAAATGTAGGCGGCTTGCTCTTCGGTCAGCTCGGTCAGCTGGGCGTTGAGCTTTTTCAGCTGCAGGCGGGCGACTTTTTCGTCCAGCTTCTTCGGCAGCGTGTACACGCCGACCGGGTAGGCGGCGGTATTGGTGAACAGTTCGATCTGGGCGATGGTCTGGTTCGCGAACGACGAGCTCATCACGTACGACGGATGACCCGTGCCGCAGCCCAGGTTCACGAGGCGGCCTTCGGCCAGCAGGATGATGCGGCGGCCAGACGGGAAGATGATGTGGTCGACCTGCGGCTTGATGTTTTCCCACTCGTACTTGCGCAGCGCGGCGACTTCGATTTCGTTGTCGAAGTGGCCGATGTTGCAGACGATCGCCTGGTCCTTCATGCGCAGCATGTGCTGCTCGGTGATCACGTGGTAGTTGCCCGTGCAAGTGACGAAGATGTCGCCGTGTTCGGCAGCCTCGTCCATCGTCACGACGCGGTAGCCTTCCATTGCGGCCTGCAGTGCGCAGATCGGGTCGATCTCGGTGACCCAGACCTGGGCCGACAGCGCGCGCAGCGCCTGGGCCGAACCCTTGCCGACGTCACCATAACCGGCCACGACGGCGACCTTGCCGGCGACCATCACGTCCGTCGCGCGCTTGATGCCGTCGACCAGCGATTCGCGGCAGCCGTACAGGTTGTCGAACTTCGATTTCGTCACGGAATCGTTGACGTTGATGGCCGGGAACGCCAGCTTGCCGTCCGCGTGCATCTGGTACAGGCGGTGGACGCCGGTGGTGGTCTCTTCCGTCACGCCCTTGATTTCCGGCAGGCGCTTCGAGTACCACTGCGGATCGATGGCCAGGCGGCCCTTGATGGCGTTGAACAGGCAGATTTCTTCTTCCGAACCCGGCTTGTCCAGCACCGAGATGTCCTTCTCCGCGCGCACGCCCAGGTGCAGCAGCAGCGTGGCGTCGCCGCCGTCGTCCAGGATCATGTTGGCGTAGACGTCATCGCCCCATTCGAAGATGCGGTGGGTGTAGTCCCAATACTCGTCCAGCGTCTCGCCCTTGACGGCGAACACGGGCGTGCCGACCGAGGCGATGGCGGCGGCGGCGTGGTCCTGCGTCGAGTAGATGTTGCACGAGGCCCAGCGCACTTGCGCGCCGAGGGCTTCCAGCGTGCGGATCAGCACGGCGGTCTGGATGGTCATGTGCAGCGAACCGGCGATGCGCGCGCCCTTCAGGGGCTGGGCGGCCGCGTATTCGTCGCGGATGGCCATCAGGCCGGGCATTTCGGTTTCGGCGATGCGGATTTCCTTCTCGCCCCACGAGGCGAGGCCGATGTCGGCAACGAGGTAGTCCTGGGTGGTGTCTTTGAGTACGGCGCTCATCACGCCCTCCTTTCAAGTTAAGAAAAAAGTAACGTGAGCGCGGTGTTGATATCCGAGCCTGGCGAGATGGGGAATCTCGTCGCAACGCTCCTCGGAATTCGTTAGTTTATCACGGTGCGGCGAACCTGGGGTGATGGTGCCGGGGGCATCATCACGCCTCCGCGGGGACGACGTGCATAAAGCAACACTTATTTGAGCCGTCGCCCCTGCGAAGGCAGGGGCCCAATTTGGTGGTTTTTACGCGAGACCGGCTTCCGCGCGCAGCAGCGCGGCCTTGTCGGTGCGCTCCCACGTGAATTCCGGCTCTTCGCGGCCGAAGTGGCCGTAGGCGGCCGACTTGGTGTAGATCGGGCGCAGCAGGTCGAGCATCTGCACGATGCCTTTCGGGCGCAGGTCGAAGTGTTCCATCACCAGTTCGGCGATCTTCTCGTCCGAAATGACGCCCGTGCCTTCCGTGTAGACCGTGATGTTGATCGGACGGGCCACGCCGATCGCGTAGCTGACCTGCACCTGGCACTGGCGCGCCAGGCCGGCGGCCACGACGTTCTTGGCGACGTAGCGGGCAGCGTAGGCGGCCGAGCGGTCGACCTTGGACGGGTCCTTGCCGGAGAACGCGCCGCCGCCGTGCGGTGCGGCACCGCCGTAGGTGTCGACGATGATCTTGCGGCCGGTCAGGCCGCAGTCGCCCTGCGGGCCGCCGATGACGAAGCGGCCGGTCGGGTTGACCAGGTAACGGGTGTCCTGCAGCCATTCGCGCGGCAGCACCGGCTTGATGATCTCCTCGATCACCGCTTCCTCGATCTGGCTGTGGCTGACTTCCGGCGCGTGCTGGGTCGACAGCACGACGGTGTTCACGGACACCGGGCGGCCGTTGACGTAGCGCAGCGTGACCTGGGACTTGGCGTCCGGACGCAGCCACGGCAGGCGGCCGTCCTTGCGCAGCTGCGACTGGCGCTCGACGAGGCGGTGCGCATAATAAATCGCGGCCGGCATCAGTTCCGGCGTCTCGTCGCACGCGTAGCCGAACATCAGGCCCTGGTCGCCCGCACCCTGGTCGAGGTCGAGACCGGCACCTTCGTCCACGCCCTGGGCGATGTCCGGCGACTGCTTGTCGTAGGCGACCAGCACGGCGCAACCTTTATAGTCGATGCCGAAGTCGGTGTTGTCGTAACCGATGCGCTTGATGGTATTGCGGGCAACTTGAATATAATCGACGTTTGCGTGCGTCGTGATTTCACCGGCCAGGACGACCAGACCCGTGTTGCACAGGGTCTCGGCAGCCACGCGCGCGCGCGGATCCTGTTCGAGGATGGCGTCGAGGATGGCGTCGGAAATCTGGTCGGCGACTTTGTCCGGGTGGCCTTCAGAGACGGACTCGGAAGTGAAGAGGTAGTCGTTGGAAGACATTAAGGCTCCTGATACTGTTGTAAAAATTGCCGCAGCACCAAGGCCTGCGACGCTTTAGCGAGATTTATATTCCGCTTCGCAAGTTGTCATTAACTCCGCGGATGCTACAAAGTGGTATTTTACGCTCCTCCAAAAATTCTGGCACAGCAACCCGTCGGTTCTCTACCCTAAATCAATAATGCTTGTCCTTTTGTTTCGAATCCTGTCGTTTTTGCCGCTGCGCGCCCTGCATGCGCTCGGCGCCGCGCTCGGCTGGATCGTCTATCTGCTCTCGCCGTCGCACCGCCGGCGCCTGCGCGAAAACCTCGAACAGGCCGGCTACGGCGGCCATCTGCGCGCCGCGATCGCCGAATCCGGCAAGGCCATCGCCGAGCTGCCGTTCGTCTGGTGCGCGCCGCAGAAGCGCGTCACCCGCCACGTCACCATGGAAAACTGGGAACTGGTGCAGCGCCAGCTCGACGCCGGCCGCGGCATCGTCTTCCTCACGCCGCACCTGGGCTGCTTCGAACTGACCGCCCAGCAGGTCTCGCTGCGCGTCGAACTGACGGTCATGTACCGCCCGCCGCGCCAGAGCGCCCTGAAGCCGCTCGTCGAAGGCGCCCGCGAGCGCCAGCACATGCACCTGGCGCCCGCCAACCTGGCCGGCGTGCGCATGCTCGTCAAGGCGCTGCGGGGCGGCCAGCCCGTCGGCGTGCTGCCGGACCAGGTCCCGCAGGAAGGTGAAGGCGTGTGGGCGCCGTTCTTCGGCCGCGACGCCTACACGATGACCCTGCCCGCCAAGCTGGCCCAGCTGGGCAAGGCCGACATCCTGACCGTGTACGCGGAACGCCTGCCGCGCGGCCGCGGCTTCGCCATCCGCTTCGTCCCCTTCGAAGGGTCGCTCGACGGCGACGCGGCCCAGCAGGCCGCCGCCATCAACCGCCAGATGGAAAAGCTCATCGCCTACTGCCCCGCCCAGTATTTCTGGAGTTATAACCGCTACAAGAAGCCGCAAGGCGTCGAAGCACCGCACCCCGAGTCCGTCGCATGAGGTTCCTGATATTCCTGTTGTGGCTGCTGCACTTCCTGCCGCTGCCTGTCCTCGGTCGCATCGGCAACGCCGTCGGCTGGCTGATGTATTACGCGATTCCCAAGCGCCGCAAGATCGCGCTGGTCAACCTGCGCCTGTGCATGCCCGAACTGGGCGAAGCGGAGCGGGTCGATATCGCCAAGCGCCATTTCATGGCCTATTCGCGCAGCATCCTGGAGCGCTCGCTGATCTGGTGGGCGCCGTTCGAACGCATCCACGGCCTGATCGAGATCGTGCCGAAGGTGCCGAAAGCGCAGCTGGAAAGCGGCCCGACCATCGTGTTCTGCCCGCACTTCGTGTGCCTGGACGTGGCCGGCGTGGCGTCGCGCGTGGTGCCGCTGTCGACGATGTATTCGCCGCAAAAGAACAAGGCGTTCGACGATTTGTTGCGTTATGGCCGCGAACGTTACGGCCCGGTGCGCCTGTTCACGCGCACCGACGGCATCAAGCCGATCATCCGCGCGCTGCGCGAAGGCCTGCCCTACTTCATGCTGCCGGACATGGATTTCGGCGAGAAGGATGCCACCTTCGTCCCGTTCTTCGGCATCCCGGCCGCCACGTTGACGGCGATGGGCCGGCTGGCGGGCGCGACCGGCGCAAAAGTCATCCCGGTCGTCGCCACTTTCCTGCCCAACTACAAGGGATACCGGGTAGAGTTCTATCCTGCATGGGAAGATTTCCCCGGCGACGACATCATCGCCGCCACGCGTCGCATGAACGCCTTCATCGAGGACCGCGTGCGCGAACATCCGGCCGAGTACTTCTGGACCCACAAGCGCTTCAAGACCCGGCCGCCCGGCGAGCCCTCGTTCTACGATTAATGACAGATACCATGAAACTCAAGTTCACCAAGATGCACGGCGCCGGCAACGATTTCGTCGTCATCGACGCGATCAACCAGCAACTCGACCTCGGTCCGGAACAATGGCGCCGCCTGGCCGACCGCCGCTTCGGCGTCGGGGCCGACCAGATCCTGGTCGTCGAGCGCCCGGTCACGGAGGGCAGCGATTTCCGCTACCGCATCTATAACAATGACGGCGGCGAGGTCGAGCAATGCGGCAACGGCTCGCGCGCCTTCGTCCGCTTCGTCAGCGACAAGGGGCTGACCGGCAAGCGCAGCATCCGCGTCGAAACGATGAGCGGCATCATCACCCCGCGCCTGGAAGACGACGGCAGCATCACGGTGGACATGGGCGCGCCGATCCTGGAGCCGGGCCGGGTCCCGTTCGATGCGGCCGGCCTGCAAGGCGTCGCCGAAGGACGCGACACGCTGTGGCCGCTTACCGTCTCGAACAAGGGCCAGGAACAGACCGTGCTCGTGTCGACGGTGTCGATGGGCAACCCGCACGCGGTGCAGGTCGTCGCCGACGTCGATGCGGCCCCCGTCCTGGAAACGGGCCCGCAGATCGAGCACCACCCGCGCTTCCCGCGCCGCGTGAACGCCGGCTTCCTGCAGATCGTGGACCGCGGCCATGTGAAGCTGCGCGTCTACGAACGCGGCGCTGGCGAGACGCTGGCCTGCGGCACGGGCGCCTGCGCCGCCGTCGTGGCGGGCATCCGGCGCGGCCTGCTGGATTCGCCCGTGCAAGTCCAGGCCCGCGGCGGCAAGCTGACCATCAACTGGGCCGGCGAAGGCCAGCCGGTTTATATGAGCGGTCCTGCCGAGACCGTGTTCGAAGGGGAAATCGAAATCTGAGTAAGGATATTTGAGTCAGGCGGCCAGCGAGTAGTCGCCATCCGGCGCCGGGGACTCTTCCGGTTCTTCCGTCCCGGACTCCACGCTCGCCATCTCCGGCAACAGGCTGCGCAACCGGTACAGGCGCTGGCGGTAATTCCCTTCCGGTCCGCCCGGACCGCAATCGACGTTCTCGAAGACGAGCGCCACGCGGTCGAGCAGCTGGCGCTCCTGCGCCGTTTCCACCGAGATCAGCCGGCGCCGGCTGCGGCCGTAGCTGGCGCGAATGTCGATCACGAGGCAGTGGCCGCGGTCGGCGCCGCGGATATCCAGCAACAGCGCCTCGGCCCGGCTCAGGCCAAAGGCCACCGCCAGTTCCAGGCGCGCGGCCAGCAGCGGATGGGCCGCCAGGTCGCGCCCGGCCAGCCCACCCATGTCCTTCCAGGCGCCGGGCTGGCGCGGCGCCAGCTTGCGCAGCGCGGCCGCAGCCTTGGGACAAGCCTGCGCCGCCGCCTTCTGCAACCAGAACAGCGCGCGCACGTCGTTGTTCTCGTTCTCGCGGCGCGCGCGCCATGCCGCGTTCCCGCATTCGAGCTGGGCATCGCGATAGCCCATCTCCGCCGCGCGCTCCAGGTATTTCTGCGCCTCCAGCACATTGCGCTGGGAGAATTCCGGCTTGATATAAATACGCGACAGCGCGTACCACGCTTCGGCCAGGCCCTGCTCGCCGGCCAGGGTCAGCCAGCGCACGGCCTTTTTGAAGTTGGCCGCGCCATGGCTGCCGGGAATCCGCTTGCCGTCCACCCGCATGCGGGCGCACCACAGACCGAGCGCGAACTGGGCATGGCGGTCCTGCTCGGCCGCGGCGATTTCCCAGAACCGCAGCAATTCATCCTGGCCGACGTCGTGCGGGGCCTCGTTCGCGGCCACGAGTCGGGCACAGCGCGACAGCAGCAGCACCTCGTCCGGCGCCAGGCGGGCAGCCGCGTGGTCCTGGGCGGCATCGGAACCGGCCAGGGCGCGCGCCAGCGGGAGCGCCCGCTCCAGCCAGGCGGACCAGCGGCCCGCGTTCCAGTCCTGTTCCAGCAGGGCGAACTGCGCGGCGCCGACGCCGCTGTCGGCCGCCTGGCGCAGCCAGCGCTGGCCCGCGGGGCTTGCCACGGGCGCGCGGGCGACCGGCTCGTCCGTCTCTGGCGGCGCCGCGCCGTGCTCGCGCGCGAGCAGCCACTGCGCCTCCGGAAAACCGGCACGGGCCGCGTCTTCCAGCGCGCGCAAGGCCTTGGCGCGCTGGGCCGGCGTGCACTGGCCCTCGTTCAGCGCGCCCAGCACCAGTTGGGCATAGACGAGCCCGGCGCGCACGAGCCCGCCGTCGTAGGCCAGTTCATACCAGCCGGTAACGGGTTGCGGATTGTCACGCGCAAGATCGACCGGAATATGGTTTCCGATCAATTGCCATGCTTCAGCGCAACCCTGCTGTGCGGCACGGTCGAGCCAGTGGAGGGCCGTGGGCAGGCTCTTCGGCAGCCCGGCACTGCCGAACAGGTAGAGCCGGCCCAGGGCCAGTTGCGAGTCGACGCGACCGGCACGTGCGCCGCGGATGACCGCCAGTTCTTCACGGTTTGCCATCGTTCTTTTCTGGATGTTAGAGACGTCTACGAAATATACGCAGTCCAATTCCGCAAGCACAATGCACGAAAATACGTGAAGATCGCTTGCGTTGCGCTACTGATGAGCTCATGTGTCGCGCACTGCGGTAACAATGGACGTCGGATGGGCCAGAGTCTAAAGCCGCGGCGATGCGATTCGGCTACGATTCCAAAGGCCTTTGAGCCCGCACAAACCCTGCCGTGGTACGGGGAGAGAATGATGATGTTTTGAAACTTAAACGAGCCTTAAGGTGCGCCCGGTTTCCCGACACGGCCGTTTCGAAAATACAACAGCACGATTGGATTTATTGGCTTTCGACCAAGTGCAACAGTCATAATTGACAAATCAGACAATCTTGACGCATTAAGCATTTAAGGTTCACACATCCGAGTGTTCAGCAACTAATAAAAATCTCAATGCTCTCTGGATTCCTTCGATTCACTTTTTAGGATAAAAATTAAGATGAAAAAAACCCTCGTGGCAGCCGCTCTGCTGGGCGCATTCGCCGGTGTGGCACAAGCTCAAACCGCTGTTCAAATCTACGGCAACATCGACGTCGGCATGGTCAAGCGCACCGACCAGACCCTGGCCATCGGCAAGCGTGCTTCGAACACCCTGGGCTTCAAAGGCACCGAAGATCTGGGCAACGGCCTGAAGGCACTGTTCCAGGTTGAAATGCGTTACGAGCCGGACACCGGCACCAACGAAAACAACGGCCGTCCGCTGTTCCAGGGCCAGACCCGCGTCGGTCTGCAGGGTGACTTCGGTATGGTCCGTCTGGGCCGTGGCCTGACCCCGTTCCAGGAAATCGTTGGTTCGTTCGAACCGTGGCACGGTCTGCCGACCCAGGCCGGCTTCTACACCGACATCTCGGTCGCCGGCTTCAACTCGGCTCCGCTGGACGTCGGCGGCACCAGCCCGAACAACAACCGTGTCTCGAACGCGATCTTCTATAACTCGCCGGTCGCCAATGGCTTCCAGGTGAACGCTTCGTGGGCATCGAAAGAAGCCACCGGCGGCGGCGTGACCGGTATCGGCGCTGGCGCTGCCACCTACGCTGCGGGCGCACAGGCTTCGGCCAACCCGTTCTCGATCGCTGGTACCTACAACAACGGTCCGGCAGCAGCGATGCTGGCTTACGAGCGCAACGCCGTCGAATCGAAGGTCTGGTCGGTCGCAGGTTCGTTCTCGGTGACCCCGGAACTGAAACTGATGGGTACCTACTCGCACCAGAACATGGAGCACACCAACACCCAGCGTCCGACCATCAAGGGTGCTGAAATCGGTGCAACCTACGCTGTCGGTCCGGGCAAGCTGCTGGCTGGCTTCGGTCTGAAGAAGCAGGAAGAAAACGTCCGCCTGCACGACCTGATCACCCGTCAGTACTCGCTGGGCTACGAGTACAGCCTGTCGAAGCGTACGTACCTGTACGTCGACGCATCGCGCAAGACCAACGTCTTCAACCAGGCGACCGGCGCATCTTCGGCTACCCCGACCGTCAACCACTACGACATCGGCCTGAACCACTCGTTCTAAGCCGAGCCGCGGGGGCAACCCCGCTGCATCGCTCAAGCAAGGGCGGACCTGGGCAACCAGGTCCGCCCTTGGCTTTTGTGGCACAGTGCAGACAGGAAATCTGCGCCGACCCATTGCCGTCGGTTAAAATGAACCGTCTACCCATCTCGCAAGCCGCACATGACCGCCGCAACACTGGATCCCACCGCCATCGCCCAATACCTGCTCGACCACCCGCAGTTCTTCGTGGAGCACGCCGCTTTGCTGGGCGAAGTAAAACTGTCGAGCCCACTTACGGGCCGCGCGGTGTCGCTGCAGGAACGCCAGATGGAAGTCATGCGCGACAAGTACCGCACCCTGGAACTGCGCATGTCCGAGCTGGTGCGGCACGCCGAGGAAAACGCGGCCATCGCCAACCGTTTCCATGGCTGGACCCAGCAATTGCTGCGCACCCGCGTGCCGGGCGAGATCCCGGCCGCCGTCGCCGAAGGCCTCGTCAAGCATTTCATCGTGCCGCACGCCACGCTGCGCCTGTGGAAACTGGCGTCCGAGCACGCCGACACGTGGTACACGAACGGCGTCTCCGAGGACGTGCGCCTGTTCGCCAGCAGTCTGCGCGCGCCGTACTGCGGTCCGAACAAGGACTTCGAGGCGGTCAGCTGGCTGGACGGCGCGGACGCCGTGCGCTCGACCGTCCTGCTGCCGCTGCGCGCGAACGGCGGCGCCTTCGGCCTGCTCGTGCTCGGCTCGCCCGATCCGGAACGCTTCAGCGCCACGATGGCAACGGATTTCCTCGTCCACATCGGCGAGACGGCCAGCACCGCGCTCAGTTCTTCTCTCCTTCCTCTGCTCGACTGACATGGACACGCCGGCCGACGACGACTGGACCGGCCGCTACCTGGCGGAGCTGAAAACGCAACGCCAGCTGTCCGACCACACGATCGCCGCCTACCGCCGCGACCTGGCCGAACTGGCCCGGCTCACCGGCCAGGCCGACTGGGCGGCATTGACCCATTTCGACATCCGCCGCGTCACTGCGAAACTGCATGCCGAGGGGCAAAGCGCCGCCTCGATCGCGCGCAAGCTGTCCGGCTGGCGCGGCTTCTTCGACTGGCTGTCGCGCCAGCGCCCGCTGGCCGCCAACCCGGCCGACGGCGTGCGCGCGCCGCGCCGCCCCAAGCGCTTGCCGAAGGCACTGGCCGTCGACGATGCGGTCCAGCTCATGGAAAAGACGACGTCCGGCCATCCGGAACCCGCAGAGCTGTGCGACCGCGCCATGTTCGAACTGCTGTACTCGAGCGGCCTGCGCGTATCCGAGCTGGCCGGACTCGACGTCCACCACGTCCCCGCCCGCGGTGGCCAGCCGGCCTCGCTCGGCTGGCTGGAACTGGAAGCGCAGGAAGTCGTCGTCACCGGCAAGGGCAACAAGATGCGCCGCGTCCCCGTCGGCGGACCGGCGCGCGCGGCACTGGAAGCGTGGCTGGCCGTGCGACCGCCGGCGCGCGACGGCAGCGCCGCGTTGTTCCTGTCGGCGCGCGACACGCGCATCAGCCCGCGCGTCGTGCAATACCGCCTGAAGGCCCATGCGCACAAGGCCGGCATGCCGGTCCACGTGCACCCGCACGTGCTGCGCCACTCGTTCGCCTCGCACGTGCTGCAATCCTCGGGCGACCTGCGCGCCGTGCAGGAACTGCTGGGCCACGCCAGCATCACGTCGACCCAGATCTATACCTCGCTCGACTTCCAGCACCTCGCCGCCGTCTACGACCGGGCCCATCCGCGCGCAAAGCGAAAGTAAGTGCGCCAGTGCAGGCAGGCACGGCATGCCGGCTGGTGACGATTCGCAAATTCCGGCATAATCTTCCGATTCCCTGCGGCCGGAACGGCGCCCACCATTGGACAGCGACATATGGAATTGATCCCAAGCACCATCCTGACCGGCTTCCTCGGCGCCGGCAAAACCACGTTGCTCAACCGCATCCTGCAGGAAGAGCACGGCCTGCGCATCGCCGTCATCGAAAACGAGTTTGGCCAGGAAAATATCGACAACGAAATCCTCGTGCAGGATCCGAGCGAGCAGATCGTCGAAATGAACAATGGCTGTATCTGCTGCACCGTGCGCGGCGACCTGATCGTCGCCCTGACGAACCTGGCACGCAAGCGCGAAGCGGGCGAAATCAGCTTCGACCGCGTCGTCATCGAGACCACCGGCCTCGCCAATCCGGGCCCGGTGGCCCAGACGTTCTTCGTCGACGAGGAAGTCGGCGCGCACTACCTGCTCGACGCCGTCGTCACCGTCGTGGATGCCCGCCACGCCATGGACCAGCTGGACCGCCACGAGGAAGCCCAGCGCCAGGTCGGTTTCGCCGACAAGATCCTGTTGTCCAAGACGGACCTCGTGGACGAAGCCGCCGTCGAGGAACTGAAGGCGCGCATCCGCCGCATCAACCCGCGTGCACCGATCAGCACGTCGGACTTCGGCCGCGCCCCGATCAGCGACGTGCTCGACCTGCGCGGCTTCAACCTGAACGACAAGCTGGAGCTGGATCCCGCCTTCCTCACGACGGAAGAGGCGCACGACCATGGTCACGACCACGATCATGACCACGACCACGACCACGTCCACACGGAAGCGTGCGACCACAGCCACGACCACCATCATGGCCACCACAGCGACGACATCGCCGCGTTCGTCTTCAAGAGCGACCGTGCTTTCGACCCCGAGCGTCTGGATCAATTCCTCGGCAGCATGGTCCAAGTATTCGGTCCGAACATGCTGCGTTACAAGGGCGTGCTGTCGATGGCGGGCGCAGATCGCAAGGTCGTCTTCCAAGGCGTGCATCAAATCATGGGCAGCGACCTCGGTGCAAAGTGGGCGGATGGCGAATCGCGCGGCAGCAAGATGGTGTTTATTGGTAAAAATTTACCGAAAGATGTCTTTATTCGCGGATTGGAACAGTGTTTGGTATAAACTACCCCGGTTCTATGGTGCTCTCATGCACCCTGTGGTTGAACGACTGAACAACGGTCACGGCAGCTCGCCCGGCGCGCACACCGAAGCAATGGTAACCGCTGAGTTAGCTGATAAAATGGAAACTCTGTCGTATCAAAGGTAAGTGAAGTCATGACTAAAACAACGAAACCGAATACCGTTGCGCAGCCCGAAGAACGCCTCCTGACGGAAGAAGAAATTCGGGCCATGAGCGACGACGACTACATGAACCCGGCCCAGCTGGCGTTCTTCAAGAACCGCCTGCAGGAACTCGAAAAGGAACTGCTGAAAAACGCAGGCGAAACGACGGAACACCTGCGCGAAACCGTACTCGTTCCCGATCCGGCCGACCGCGCCACCATCGAGGAAGAGCACGCGCTCGAGCTGCGTACCCGCGACCGCGAGCGCAAGCTGCTCAAGAAGGTCCAGCAATCGCTGGCCTCGATCGAGTCCGGCGAATACGGCTGGTGCGAAGAGACCGGCGAACCGATCGGCATCCCCCGCCTGATCGCCCGTCCGACCGCGACCCTGTCGCTGGAAGCCCAGCAGCGCCGCGAGCTGAAGCAAAAGCTGTACGGTGACTGATCGCCGTACGCGCCGATGAAAAAGCATGCGCCCGCGCATGCTTTTTTATTTTTGGGACCGATGACCCTAGGGTTCGTGCGCACGAATTATTTCCCATCGGATACACTTATCGGATCGCCGGCAAGTTGACGCAGCTCAGGCGTGCGCACCACACCGTCCGCGCCGCCATGCTAATGTCTCGACCGGCAAATGGGCAGACAAGGACGGCATGGGACTCTTCGATTTCCTGAAGAAAAAAGGCGACGCACCGCTGGCGGGTGCGGACGGCCGCCCGCGCCCTGACGATCCGCTGACTGCCGGCCCCGTCACGCGGCTTTCTCTCGATACCGAGGCGGAACGCGAACGCCAGCGTGAAATCGCGCGCGCCACCGCGGCCAAGATCGACGCGATCGAACTGGAGATGGCCTCCGCCATCTTCGACGACGACACCTGGGCCGGCAACCGGCGCCCGCCGGCCGCCGCCGGCGCGCCGCCGCCTGAGCAGGCCACGGACCTCCTGCCGGGCGAGGATGAAATGCCGGACGCGGCCGCTACCCCGTCGAGCGCGCCGGTCGTCGAGGAAGCGGCGATCCTGTACGCCAACGGCCAGCTCGACGCGGCCGCCCTGCTGCTGCGCACGAGCCTGCGCGACCAGGACGGCGACCGTCTGCCGTGGTGGATGCTGTTCGACCTGGTCCAGATCATGGGCCTCGAACACGAGTTCGAAAGCATCGCGATCGACTACGCCAGCCGGTTCGAGACGTCGCCGCCCACGTATCACCCCGTCGCGGACACGTCGCACGCGCCCGACCGCCAGGTATCGGGGGCGATCCCGACGGCCACCCTGTCCGGCCGCCTCGACGACGGTCCGCTCGCCCGCGCGCAACTCGCCCGCGCCGCCTCGCCCGGTCCGCTGGTCCGGTTCGAATTCCAGGCCGTCACCGCGGTGACGGCACCGGGCTGCGTCCTGCTGCTGGACGCGCTGCAGGCGCTGCGCAAGGCGGGACGCGAACTCGTGCTGGCAGGCGCCGACCACCTCGTCGCCGTGCTGCGTCCGATGCTGGCGATCGGCGACCGCCGCGCGGGAGAGACGCCCTGGCTGCTGTTGCTGGAACTGCTGCTGCTGACGAACCGTGAAAAGGATTTCGAGGAGACCGCGATGGATTATTGCGTCACCTTCGAAGTGTCGCCGCCGTCGTTCGAGGCCCCGAAGCACGCGGCCTTGAGCCTGGCGGCCGGCCCGGCGGCGGCGGGCGACCGCTTCCTCCTGCCGGCCGCGATCCGGGGCGACAGCGCGCCGCTGCTGGCTGCCATCGCCGACCACGCGGCGCGCCATCCAGTCCTCGTGCTGGACGGGTCCCGGCTCGCACGCATCGATTACGCGGCCGCGAGCGCCCTCGCCGCCCATCTGCGCACGCTTGCCCAGGACGGGCGCGAGGTCGTGCTGCGCGACCTGAACCATCCCGTCGCCGCGCTGCTGCGCCTGCTTGGCGTCGGCGACCAAGTGCGTCTGTACGCCCACCGATACTGACGCCGCCAGGCGCCATGCCCCTCGGATACGGTTCAGTCTTGCAATTTCATATCGCATCCCCACTTGCGGTGAGCAGATCAACCACGAGGCAAATATGGAACAATTTCACGGCACGACGATCGTCAGCGTACGGCGCGGCAACCAGGTCGCGCTCGGCGGCGACGGACAAGTCACCCTGGGCAACGTCGTCATGAAGGGCTCGGCGCGCAAGGTACGCAAGCTCTACCAGAACAAGGTGCTGTGCGGCTTTGCCGGCGGCACGGCCGACGCCTTCACCCTGCTCGACCGTTTCGAAGCGAAACTGGAAAAACACCAGGGCAATCTGTTGCGCGCTTCGGTCGAACTGGCCAAGGACTGGCGCACCGACCGCGTGCTGCGCCGCCTGGAAGCCATGCTGCTGGTGGCCGACCGCGAAAAGACCCTGATTATCACCGGCAACGGCGACGTGCTGGAACCGGAAGACGGCATCGGCGCGATCGGCTCGGGCGGCATCTACGCGCAGTCCGCGGCCAAGGCCTTGCAGGAAAACACGGATCTCGCCCCGGCCGACGTGGTCAAGAAAGCGCTGACCATCGCAGGCGAGCTATGCATCTATACGAACATGTCGCACATCATCGAGACGCTGGAATAACGGCCTCTCCCGCAAGAAAGCACTCATGAGCACAATTATGAACATGACCCCGTCCGAAATCGTCTCGGAACTCGACAAGCACGTCGTCGGCCAAAGCAAAGCCAAGCGCGCCGTATCGATCGCGCTGCGCAACCGCTGGCGCCGCCAGCAGGTCGAGGAACCGCTGCGCCACGAGATCACCCCGAAGAACATCCTCATGATCGGCCCGACGGGTGTCGGCAAGACCGAGATCGCGCGCCGCCTGGCCAAGCTGGCCGACGCCCCGTTCATCAAGATCGAGGCGACCAAGTTCACCGAGGTCGGCTATGTCGGCCGCGACGTCGACACCATCATCCGCGACCTGATCGACATCGGCGTCAAGCAGACCCGCGCCAGCGAAATGAAGAAGGTGCGCCAGCGCGCCGAGGACGCGGCCGAGGACCGCATCATCGACATTCTCGTGCCGCCGGCGCGCGACTTCGGCTTCAACGTCAGCAGCGACGCCAAGGACGGCGGCGACGCCACGCGCCAGACCTTCCGCAAGCGCCTGCGCGAAGGCGCGCTCGACGACAAGGAAGTCGAGATCGACGTCGCCGAAGCCTCGCCGCAGATGGAAATCATGGCGCCGCCCGGCATGGAAGAAATGACGGAACAGATCAAGTCGATGTTCGCCGGCGTCGGGGCGGGGCGCAAGAAGCCCCGCAAGATGAAGGTGAAGGAAGCGATGAAGCTGCTCGTCGACGAGGAAGCAGCCAAGCTCATCAACGAAGACGAGATGAAGCAGAAGGCCATCGCCAACGTCGAGCAGAACGGCATCGTGTTCCTGGATGAGATCGACAAGATCGCGTCGCGTTCGGAACACGGCGGTGCGGACGTCTCGCGCGCGGGCGTGCAGCGCGACCTGCTGCCGCTCGTCGAAGGCACGACGGTGAACACGAAGTACGGCATGATCAAGACCGACCACATCCTGTTCATCGCCTCGGGCGCGTTCCACCTGTCGAAACCATCGGACCTGATTCCCGAGCTGCAGGGCCGCTTCCCGATCCGTGTCGAGCTGGAATCGCTGTCGATCCAGGATTTCAAGAGCATCCTGACCTCGACGGACGCGAGTCTCACCAAGCAGTACGAAGCCCTGCTGGCGACGGAAGGCGTCAAACTCGAGTTCGCCGACGACGGCATCCATCGCCTGGCCGAGATCGCGTATTCCGTCAACGAGCGCACCGAGAACATCGGCGCGCGCCGCCTGTACACGGTGATGGAAAAGCTGCTGGAAGAGATCTCGTACTCGGCCACCGACAAGTCGGGCCAGGCGCTCGTCATCGACGCGGCCTACGTCAACGAACGGCTGGATGCGCTGGCGGTCAACGAAGACCTGTCGCGCTACGTGTTGTAATCCACGGCTGCAAAAAGGAGAGGCGGCGATGGCAAACAAGGCACTGGCAACCCGGCAAAAGATGCGGCTGCGTGTCGAGCCGACGCCGCCACTCAAACCCCGCAACCCGTTCGCCGGCTTCGCCAAGGCACGCGCGGCTGGAGCGCATGCAAAACCCGAGGCCAGCGAGCGGCTGGCCGCGAAGCGTGCGCTCAAGAAGGTCAAGCTCGAACCGGACGAGGGCTGATCAGGCCCTACTTTGCCGGCATGATCAGCGGCTTGCCCTTCTCGACGACATAGGTGGCGATGCCCGCCCCGGCCACCGTGCCGGGGTTCCTGGCCGCGTGGATGGTGCCGGCCGGGATGAAGACGGATTGCCCCGCCTTCAGCATCACCGGCGCTTTGCCGTCGGGCAGGTACTCCAGCGTGCCCTCGACCACGTACAGCACTTCATCACCCGGATGCGTATGCCTCGGCACGCCATGACCGGCGTCGACCTCGACGCGCACCTCCACGACTTCGCGTCCCGACACCACGCTGTCATGCTTCAGCAGGTCGGTGCGCCGCACGCCCGGCGCTTGCGCAAACGCAGCCGCGCCCAATAGCGCCAGAGTGATCACGGTTACCGTTTTCATGGTTCCTCCTTTGGTATCGATTGGACACCGGCGCAGCGGCGAGGGCACCGACGTTCGCACCTGAACTGATGCGTATCATAACGCTGACCCGACTCAGCAGGCGGTCGTGGCTGGCGGGACTCGACATTTCTTGAACTGCCCTGCCTTCTTCTGTACATTCGTTAGGCCGAGTTGACGAACGAAAACAGAGAACTGACCACAACCATGAGCTCCCCCGACATGCTGCTGGACGTGCTGCGCGCCGAACTGCGCGCAGCCGGGATCACCTACAAGATGCTGGCCGACCGCATCGCGATGAGCGAATCGAGTATCAAACGCATGTTCGGCCAGAAGGACATGACCCTGTCGCGCCTGGCGCAGATCTGCCAGGCGGCCGGCATCGCCATGGAAGACGTGCTGCGGCGCGCGGCCGATGCGCGGCCGCAGGCCGACACGCTCACGCTCATCCAGGAAACGGCGCTCGTCGCCAACCCGCGCCTGCTGCTCGTGGCGATCTGCTGCCTCGGGCACTGGAGCCTGGAACAGATGGTGGAAACCTATCGTTTGAGCGAACCCGAATGCATCGGCTTGCTGGTGGAACTCGACCGCCTCGGCGTGATCGAACTGAAGCCACTGAACCGTTACACGCTGCGGGTCTCGAACGCGTTCCGCTGGCTGCCGGACGGGCCGGTGCAGCGCTTCTTCCGCGCCCACGTCGTCGAGGATTATTTCGCCGGTAACTTCGACGGTGCCGGCGAAACCTTGATGTGCCTGCCCGCACGCCTGTCGCTGGCGAGCGCCGCCGAGCTGGCGGAAAAGATCCATCAGCTGGCCGGCGAACTCGCACGCATGCACCGCAACGACCGCCGCCTGCCTCCGCAGGAGCGCGACGGCTTCACGTTGCTGGTGGGTTTCCGTTCGTGGGAATTCGCGGCGTTCACCGCATTGCGGCGCTGACGCTTATTGCGTATTCATCTGACCGGCCGGATTGTCGCCGCGCGTCTGCGGCGGCATCTGCTGACCGTTCGGCGTCGGATTGATCGGGTTCGGATTCGAGGGCGGCGGATTGTCGTGCGTGCCGACGTCGCCCGGGTTCGTCATGGACGGCTGTGGCTGGACGGCGCCCGGTGCCATCGGCGGCTCCGGTACGGCCTGCACCGGCTGCGCGGCCGGTGCGGTCGTGATCTGCTGGGGCTGCGGAAAATTCTGCTGCGGCATGCCGCCCGGCGGCGCCCCACTGGGCGGCATGCCGCCGGGCGCGCCACCCATCGCCGCGGCGGGCTTGGTATCGGTCGCCAGGTCGACACGCTTCATGACGCCGCCATCGGACAGCATCACATAGCGCGGGTGGACTTCCGCCAGCGTGATGCCGGGCGCCAGCTCCTTGCCGACCCGCAGCGCCTTCGGCGGCGAACCTTCGGCGACGATGATCGCCACGCTGCTGCTCCCGTCCGCCACGACGCCCGTCAACTGGTAATTCGTCGCGCTTGCCACCGAGACCTGGCCACCGAACAAGGTGGCGGCGGCATCGATGGTCGGGTCGGGCATGGCGGCCTGCGGCGCCGCCGCGATCGGGCGCTGGGGCGGCTGGTACAACTGCATGATCCAGTACGCCAGCGACACGGCAAACAGGACCACGCCCAGCAGGCTCAGGAAAAAAGGCAAGCGCTTGTTCATCAGTTTCCTTGTCACTGCACCAACTGGTTGATTTCAATAATCGGCATCAGCACGGCCAGCACGATCAATAGCACGACGAGGCCCATGGCCAGGATCAGCACCGGCTCCAGCAGGCCGGCAATGGTCAGGGTGCGCCGTTCGAGGTCGGCCTGCTGTGAATTCGAGGCCCGCTCGAGCATGGCCGGCAGTTCGCCCGTGATCTCGCCCGCGCGGATCATGTGCACGAGCATGGGCGGGAACAGCTTTTGCGCCGACAGCGCCCGCGCCAGGCTCACGCCCTCGCGCACGCTGGCGGTCGCCTGCTCCACGAGTTCCTTCATCGCCACGTTCGACAACGTGTCGCGGCTCGTCTCGAGCGCGCGCAGGATGGGCACGCCGGAGCCCGTCGTGATCGCCAGGGTGCTCGCGAAACGGGTCGTGTTCAGGCTGCGCTCGAACTTGCCGTACACGGGCGCGTTCAACAGCCACGTATGCCAGCGGCGCTTGAGCACGGGGTTGCGCAGGGCGCGGCGCCACGCGTACCACGCCGCGATGACGACCAATGCCACATAGATCCCGTAGGCGCGCGTAAAGTTCGACACACCGAGCATGAGGATGGTCAGGAACGGCAGTTTCTGCTTGGTATTGGCGAACACCGAGACGATCTGCGGCACGACATAGGTCAGCAGGAAGATCACGATCGCGAACGCGACGACGGTGACGATGGCCGGATAGGTGAACGCCAGGCGCACCCGCTGCACGAGGGCGTTGCGGCGTTCGATGTAGTCGGCCAGGCGCGACAGCACGCGCGACAGCTGGCCGATCTGTTCGCCGGACGCGACGAGGGCCCGGTAGATCTCGGCGAAGTCGCGCGGATGGCGCGCCAGCGCACTGGAGAACGACGCGCCGCCCATCACTTCGGACCGGATCGACGCGATCAGGTCGCGCACGTAGGCACGCTCGGCCTGTTCCAGCAACGCGGTGAAGGCCTGTTCGAGCGGCAGGCCGGCTTCCAGCAGGCTCGCGAGCTGGCGCGTGAACAGCGCGAGCTCGACCTGGGACAGGCGCTCGCCGAAGCCGCGCGCACGCGCGGCCCCGCTCTCGTCGACCTGGGCCGCGATGGCCTCGACGGCGAGCGGCGTCAATCCCTGCAGGCGCAGGTCGGCGCGCGCGGCACGCGGGCTGTCGGCGTTCAGGACGCCCTTGCGGGTCACGCCGCCCGTGTCGACGGCTTCATAGCGGAAGGCGGGCATCGATCAATCCACCTTCGTCACGCGCAGCAATTCGGCTTCCGTCGTGATGCCTTCCTGCACCCACCGTTGGCCATCGTCATGCATGGTCTTCATGCCGGATTTCAGGGCCGCGTTGCGGATCTCGGCCTCGGCGGCCTGGTTGTGGATCTGCGAACGGATCTTTTCGTTCGTCTCGAGCAGCTCGTACACGCCCACGCGGCCGTGGAAGCCCGTGTGGCCGCAGCGGTCGCACCCGACCGCCACCCAATGTCCCGCTTCCTGGCGCTTGCAGTGCGGGCACAGCTTGCGCACGAGGCGCTGGGCCATCACGCCCAGCAGCGACGACGACAGCAGGAACGGCTCGATACCCATGTCCAGCAGACGGGTGACGGCCGACGCGGCGTCGTTCGTGTGCAGCGTGGCCAGCACGAGGTGGCCCGTCAGCGAGGCCTGCACGGCGATCTGGGCCGTTTCAAGGTCGCGGATCTCGCCGATCATGATCACGTCCGGGTCCTGGCGCAGGATCGCGCGCAGGGCCTTGCCGAACGTCATGTCGATGCGGGCGTTGACCTGCGTCTGGCCGATGCCCGGCAGGTCGTATTCGATCGGGTCTTCCACCGTCATGATGTTGGTGGTCGTCGAATTCAGGCGCGACAGCGACGCGTACAGGGTCGTCGTTTTACCGGAACCGGTCGGGCCCGTGACGAGCACGATGCCGTGTGGCTGGTTGATCAGCTTGTCGAACTGCGGCAGCATCTGCCCGCTCATACCGAGGTGGCTGAGGTCGAGGCGGCCCGCTTCCTTGTCGAGCAGACGCAGCACGGCGCGTTCGCCGTGGCCGGTCGGCAGGGTCGACACGCGCACGTCGACGGGCTTGCCGCCGATGCGCAACGTGATGCGGCCGTCCTGGGGCAGGCGTTTTTCCGCGATGTCGAGCTGCGACATGATCTTGATACGCGAGATCAGCGACGCGTGGATGCCCTTGCGCGGGCGCACGATGTCGCGCAGCGCGCCGTCGATGCGGAAGCGCACGACGGACGTCTGCTCGAACGGTTCGATATGGATGTCCGACGCGCCTTCGCGCAGCGATTGCGTGAGGAGCGCGTTGATCATGCGGATGACGGGCGCATCGTCGGACGATTCCAGCAGGTCCTCGATCGCGGGCACGTCCTGCAGCAGCTTCGTGAGGTCGAGATCGGCGTCGAACTCGTCCGCGACCTGCGACGCGTCGCCGCCGGCCGACTGGTACGCGGCGGCAATGGCCGATTCCAGTTCGGCCCGTTCCATCCGCCGCAGGGTGATGCGCCCGAAACGGCGCGAGACCTCGGCGATCGCCGCGGGCTTGGTCGCGTTCGAGACCAGCACTTCGACGGCTTGCGACGGGTCGCCGTTGGAACGCGCCAGCACGCCGTAATCGCGTGCGAATGCGTAGGGCAACAAGTTATTCATCGTCTGTCAATTCTGTTGGGTCGGCGTCGCCGGCCGGTATTCAGGTTGCGCGGGTTGCACAGGACGGAACTCCGGCTGGGCCGGCGCCTTGGGCTGGCTCGTGCCCGGCCCGGTGGCGGCGCCCGGACGCGCAGTGGCCGGTGCCGGCGGCGGCATCGTCGCCATCGCACTGCCCACGGGCGGCTGGCCATTGACCAGGCTCGGCAGCACCGGTGCGCCGAGGTTCTTCAGCAGCACGGTGTCGTCGACCGGTTGTGCCGTCGTGCCGGCGGCGCGCATGAATTCGTAGCGGTCCATCGACAGGCTGTCGTTCTGTTCCTTGCTGCGCACCACGACCGGGCGCAGGAACACCATCAGGTTACGTTTGGCGCGCGTGCGGGTGCGGTACTTGAACAGGTTGCCGATGATCGGAATATCGCCCAGTCCACGCGTCTTTTCGTTGTTCTCGGATTCGTCGTCCGAGATCAGTCCGCCCAGCACGACGATCTGGCCATTGTCGGCCAACACGTTGCTCTCGATCGCGCGGACGGTGGTCACGATGCCCGACGCCGAGCTGACGGAATTGTCGATCCCCGAATTCTCGTGATAGATCGCCAGCTTGATCGTACCCCCTTCGGAAATCTGCGGGCGCACTTTCAGCAGCAGGCCCACGTCCTTGCGGTCGACCGTCTGGAACGGATTGCTTGCCCCGCTCGCGCCCGTCGTGAAGGAACCGGTGATGATCGGTATGTTCTGGCCGACCTTGATCGTCGCCAGTTCGTTATCCAGCGTGATCATGTTCGGTGTGGACAAGATGTTGGCGTGTCCCGTACTTTCAAGGGCATGCGCGATCGCGCCCAGGCCCAGCTCGCCGTTCACCTGCTTGAAGAGGCCGATCGACAGGCCGGTCGGCGTCGGGATCGAGCTGCCGGTGGTCGTGCCGGATGCGCCGCTGATGCCCGTCGCCGCGGCCAGCGCCAGGTTGACGATGTTGTTATTGCTGCCGCCGAGGCTGAACGACTGCAGGCCGCCGACGCGGTAGCTGCTGTTGTTGTTGCCGGTCAGGCCCACCCATTGCACGCCGAACTCGGACGCGTCGGTCGACGTCACCTCGACCACCAGTGCCTCGATGTAGACCTGGGCGCGGCGCACGTCGAGCTGGTCGATGACGGCGCGCAGGTTGCGGTACACGGCGTCCGGCGCCGTGATGATGAGGCTGTTGGTCGATGCGTCGGCCTGGATGAAGCCGGAACCCTGTCCGCCGCCGGCACCGCCGGCCGTGGCCTGGCCCTGCTGGGCGAACGAGCCGCCCGTGCCGCCCATGCCGACGCTGCTCTGCTGGCCCTGCTGGCCGCCGAGTCCGCCGGCACCACCGGCGCCGCCGGCGGCGGTGGACTGGATCGACCCGCCCGCCGTGCCCTGCTGCTGCACCGGCACGGCCGACGCATCCTGCGACACGACGGCGCGCAAGGTCTGCGCGACCTTGCTGGCGTCGGCGTTCTTCAGGTAGACCACGTGGATGTTGCCGAGTTCCGTCGTCGGCTGGTCGAGCTTCGCGATCAGGTTCTTGGCCATGCTCGCGCGGGCCGGCGACGGCGCACGCACGATGACGGTATTGGTGCGCGGATCGGCCAGCACGGTGACACGGCCCGCATCGCCACCTGCCGCCGGTTCCATCAGGCGCGTGACGAGCGTGGCGACGTCGCTGGCGATGCCGTTGCGGATCGGGACCACGTCGAGGTCGCCGGTGGCCGGCGCGTCGAGCGCGGCGATGATCTTCGACAGGCGGCGCAGGTTGTCGGCATAGTCCGTGATCACGAGGCTGTTGTTGCCCGGGTCGGCCATGATCGAGTTGTTGGGCGAGATCAGCGGCCGCAGCACGGCCGTCAGGTTGGCGGCGGACTCATGCTGCAGGCGGTAGACCTGCGTGGCGATCTGGTCGCCTTTGACCTTCGAGCCGCCGATGCCGACCTGCGTGGGCGAGGACTGCAGCTTCGCTTCCGCTTCCGGCACCACCTTCGCATAACCGTCGCCGGTGACGACCGCATAGCCCTGCAGGCGCAGTGCCGAGGTCAGCAGCGAGAAAGCCTGGGCCCTGGTCAATGTCTTTTCCGAAACGAGCGTCAGCGTGCCTTTCACGCGCGGGTCGATGATGAACGTCGTCCCCGTGTAATGGCCGACCGCCTTGATCACGGACTCCATGTCGGCATTGACGAAGTTGAGCGCGGCGCCATTGCCACTACCGTCCTGTGCATGGGCGAGCGGCGGCAGGACGCTGGTTCCGACGGTGCAGCAGAGCATGGCGCCGGCCACGATGCGGCGCAGTGCCGGGAGTTGCTGGATGCTGCGGGTTGGATTTTTTTTCATCATCTGAACTCTAACGCGATTATGTTCTTGCCGTTCACCATACGCCGTTGACCCAGCAGGTTGAGCAGGTTGCCCAGCGTGTCTTCGTACTTGTCGGCCGCCGCGGCCTGTCCCGAGAAGTGCAAGCGGCCGCTTTCCAATGCTCCATTGCCAGACAGCAGGAGCGCACCGCTCACCGTACGCAGCACCACGTCGGCCCGCTGGCCGTGCCAGTCCATGGCCATCTCGTAGGTACCGAGCGGTTTGATCGGGCTCATGCGCGATCCCATGTCGGTCAGCGACAGCACCGTGCGCCCGCTCACCGCCACCGTATTGCCCTGGCGCGCGATGTCCAGCAGGTTCCAGGACAGCTTGATCGTGCCCGTGAGCGCGAGCGTGTTCAACGGCGCACCCAGGCCGGCCAGGCCCTCGGCCGGCAACAGCAGCTGGCCGGCGCTGACCTGCCATTGCGACCAGCTGCCGCTGACGTGCACGGGCTGCGCCAGCGCCTGGTCGTTGGCCAGGTCCATGCTGACATCCCCGAACAGCACCAGCGGCGACAGGCGCCAGCTGAAGCGTCCCGGCAGCAGCGGCGTGACGGATCCGCCCGCGCCCGGCGCCCCGCCCACAAAGGCTGAGCCGCGCCAAAGCGTACCCTGCGCATCCCCCAGAGTCAAACGGCCATCCGTCTGGCGTTCGACCATCGGCGCGAGCCATGCCGCCGGCAGGAACGCCAGTACCGTCAGGATCACCGCGAGCGTCGGCAGCGCGATCCAGGCGAACGTGCGCTTCATTGGCCGCTGCCGGTGTTCTGGCGCAGCGTCAGGCTGGCGTCGACCTGGCCGGCGGCGGGCAGGGACGTGACGACGGCGTCCTGCACGAGCAAGCGGTTGGCGCGGCGCTGCTCGTCCAGCCACGTGGCGAGGTTGGCGAACGCCACGTTATTCAACTGCAGCTTGATGTATTCGCCGTTCACCGACAGCGATTCCGGATTCAGGCCGCGCCCCGACAGGCTGCTGCCGACGGTGTCGCGCGTGAGCGGCACGACGTGCGTTTCCGGCGCCTGCGCCAGCGTGCTCGCTTCCTGGGCCATGGCCTGCAGCTCGGCCGCCTGCTGGCGCAGCTGCGGCAACTGGCGGCGCAGCTGGGCGCGCCCTTCGATGGCCGGATCGACGAGCAGCAGATACAGCAGCGCGGCCAGCACGACGGCGCCGCCGGCCGCCAGGAAGCGGCGTTCCTGCTCGGTGCGCGCGAGCCAGAGCGCCGTGGCGCGCTCGCGGTACTGGGCGAAGGTGGTGGCGATGCTCATGGTTTGGCTCCCGTGCTGCGGATGACCCAGTTGCCCGGCGTGCTTTCTTCCAGCGTGAGCCGGCGCGTGGCCAGGGCCGTGCGCAACTGCCCGGTCAAACCGGGGTCGACCGTCTCAGGTTTGACTTTGACGGTCAACGCGCGTTCGCGGTATTCGATTGATGCAATTCCAACCGGACGGCCGAGCGCGCGCGTCGCTTCACCCAGCGCCGAGGCGAGATAAGTAAATTCGTCGGGCGACACGTCGCCCGTGTTGGCGCGCGCGCGGGCGACGTGCTGGCGCATCTGCAGTACGGGATCGAGGATCGTCGTTTCACGCGGATACACGTTGCGGTAGGTCTGGATC
Organism: Massilia orientalis; assembly: GCF_030411975.2. NCBI lineage: Bacteria > Pseudomonadati > Pseudomonadota > Betaproteobacteria > Burkholderiales > Oxalobacteraceae > Massilia > Massilia orientalis. Next base: position 428,952 of record NZ_JASNRB020000004.1, read on the forward strand.
ATCGACTGGCGCACCGTGTTGGCTTCGCGGCGCAGGCGCAGCCAGTCGACGTTCAGCCCGATCAGGTTGACGGCCACGGCCAGCGCGCCGAGCGCGATCGGCCAGCGCCAGCGGCGCCAGTCGCGCGTGGGCGCCCCCGCCGCGCCGAGGCCGCTCACGAGGTCCAGCGCAGTCGTCTTGGAACCGGCGATCCAGTGCGTCCAGTTGTCGGCCTCGATCAGGATGCCGGGACCGGCTTCCTGCGCCAGCGCCTGGTATTCGCCCAGTTGCGCGGGCGGCACGTACAGCACGAGCGGGGCGTCGCCGCTGAAGGCGCGCGCCGTCTGCAGCACGACGGCCGGCGTGGCGTCGAGCGCGAGGCCGAAGCCCTGGAACAGGCTCTGGCGCAAAGTCAGTTCGACGCCGGAAATGGCGGCGGCAACACTGCCCGGCTGCAAGGGCAAGCACAGTTGCGCGGGCTCGGCCATGATGGTGCGCGCGCCCTGCGCCAGCAGGCTTTTCACGATGCCTTGCAGCCAGTCGCGCTCGACCACGGCGATGGGCCGCATGCCGTCGGGCTGCTCGGGCGCGGCCACGAGGACGGCGTCCATCGGATCGCCCAGGATGTGTTCTTCGACGAGGCCCGGCAGCGCGGCCTTCAGGCGCGCGCCGGACAGCGGCGGCGCCTGCACCGACAGCAGGGTCACGTCGGCGGCGGCGAGCAGCAGGACGATGCGGCGGCTCGCGCCGACCAGGTCGCCCAGGTTGCGCAGCGGGCCTTCGCCGTGCTGGTCGATCGCGCCGCCATCGGTGACGAGGGCGAAGCGGCACAACGCATGTTCACCTTCGGCACGCGCAGGATGCCGGATATAAAGTGTGCTCAAACTGTCTCGCTTTCTCGATCTTCTGTTGGTCGTTCTAACATGCCCTGCGCTATCCCTCGAGACTTCTGTCCAATTCAATACTGGCGGATCCACACCACTTTCGGCCCGCTGCCCGCCACCAGGTTCGACGACCGGTGGATCAGCGCCTGCGCGTCCAGTGCCGCACGGTCCAGGCGGATGCGGCTGTCGACGAAAAACCAGTCGCTCTTGACGCCCGCCGTACCCTCCACCGGCTTCCGGTTCTCGCCGATCTCGGTCTCGAAATAATTGAGACCGCGCCACGCCGCCTGCTTGCGCCGCACGATCAGCGTATTCGCTTCCGACACCGACATGTCCGGCACCACGGCCGCCAGCACTTCCGCCGGCGCCGTGTTGACGTTCACCGGCGTCTTTTCCGGCAGCACCGTCACGAACGGCCGCAGCCGCTCGACGATGGCCGGCGTCACGCCCCGCACCGACAACAAATCTTCCACCTGCAGAATCTTCACCGGCGCGCCCGTCACGGGCGCGGCCTGCGTCTGCTTCGTCGGGTCGTTGCCCTCGTCCGTCGTGGCCGGCAAGCCGGCCGCGACGAAGTTCGCGATGCGCAGCGCGAGGCCCTGATCCAGCTGCAGGTTGTTCAGCAGGCGTTTGAAAATCACCTGCTGCTGCGGATCCGGCAACCCGCGGCTCATCCCCAGGTTGCGCAAATTGTAACGCGAGCATGCGTCGGTAATGTTACCGGACAGGCTCGCATCGAACGTTTCTCCTTCGACCCGCTGGCGTTCGACGTATTGGTCCAGGCGCGTTTCCGCCAGCGGCGTCGCCCAGACCTGGTCGAGCGACGTGTAGTCGCGGTGGTCGATGCCGTCCTGGAACAGGACCAGCGTCGACCAGTCGAGCGCGCCGCGCAGGATCCACTTGGTCTGCAAGTGCAGGCGCTGGTTTTCCATCGAGCGCACCTGCACCTGCTGCTGCCAGAACAGGCTGGCGACGATGGAGATCGCCAGCGTGGTGAGCAGCAGCGCGGTGATCACGGCCACGCCGCGTTCGCGCGCAGGCCGGCGCTGGCGCGTTCTCATGGTTCCCCCAGCAGGAAGGATTTGACCATCGGCTGTTGCAGGTTCTGGGCCTGCAACGCGACCTGCAGGCCGGTCGGTTCGTTGCTCATCTGCGCCGCCTGGTCGGGCGACGGGGGCTGGGGCGGCGGCGGCGCCTGGCCCGTGCCCGCCGCATTCGCACCGGGATCGACGCCACCCTGGCGCCAGGAGTTGTTGAGCCAGGTCGCGACCTGCATGCCCGTCACGCCGGTCTGCAGGGCGACGGCCGGATTGGTGTCGGCATCGCTGGTGACGGCCTGCCACAGCGCGTCGAGCTGGACGAGGTCGCGCGTCGGCTGCGACTCGCGCCGCATCAAGGTGCCGTTGACGATGCGGTACGCGACCACCTGCAGCCGCGACGGCTGGTTTTCCGTAAACACCTCGCGCACGAGCGTCAGGCGGTCGGCGCCGACGAGGAGATAGGGGCGCTGGTCGACGACGTCGCGCTGCGCGATGTGCTCGCAGTCGCTCTGCATCTGCGCGAAGGCCAGCTGCATGCCGCGCGTCGTTTCCATCTGCTGCGTGAGAGCCACGCGGGCACGCACGATGCCGTCCAGCCCGCGCCAGCCGAGCACGGCCACGATGGCGAGGATGCTGATCGCCACGAGCAGCTCCACCAGCGTGAAGCCGCGGGCCCGGGAAGAGTTCGTCATCGCCACGGCTTCAGCACGAGTTGGACCAGCTTGACGATGCGCCGGTTGGGGTTTTCGATGTCGTACACCGAGACCTCGACCCGGCGCAGGCGCGGGTTCGGGCTGGCGATCACTTCTTCCTGGCACACGAGGTGCAGGTCGCCCTGCGGGCAATCGAAGCCGTGCTTGCCGATGTCGGGGAATTCCTTGCCCAGGCGGATCTGCACGAGCCGGTTCTCGGCCGACCACGTCGCCATCATCGAGGCGCGCAGGCTGCTGCCGTTGGCGCTCAGGCTGCCGACGGCGCGCAGGCCCGCGCCCAGCGCCGTGCCCACGATGACGAGGGCCACGAGCACTTCGAGCAGCGTGAAGCCGCGTTGCCGGTTCGGGAATCGCATGGCGCGCATGATTGACCTCTTCACTCCACCGTGAAGTGCCCGACCCCGTCGGCGCGGATGGCGACGCGGTCGTTGCCGCTGGCCAGCGTGAGCACGAACGGCTTGTCGACCGGTTCGCTGCCGAACGTGATGCGCAGCGGATTCAGGGTACCCGCGCTGGTCGGGTCCAGCAGCAGGGTCAGCGGGGCATTCTTGAAGTCGCGCTCGCGCAGCATGTCGTCGTTCGCGATCGGTTGCCAGCGCGTTTCGGTGCGCACGAGGAAGTGGTAGCGCTCGGGCGTGGCTTCGAAGGCGACGAGGCGGTTGCGCACGATGGCTTCATCGCGCGCCAGCTGCAGCAGCAGCGCGATGCGCTGCGCCTCCTTCTGCAGGTCCTGGTGCGGGCTGGGAATGGCGTTGAGGCTGGCCAGCCCCAGCGTGATGCCGATGATGACCATCACGACCATGATCTCCACCAGGGTGAAGCCGCCGGCGCGGCCCGGCGCGCGCGTGGTCATCGACACACCTACGTTATTTGTTGTCCCACGAACCGACGTCGGCATCCTCGCCGGTACCGCCCGGCTGGCCGTCCGCGCCCAGCGAGAACACGTCGATCTCGCCGTGCAGGCCCGGCGACAGGTACTGGTACGGATTGCCCCACGGGTCCTTCGGCAGCTTGTCGATGTAGCCGCCTTCCTTCCAGCCGTTGGCGGCCGGGCCGCTGGTCGGCTTCTGGACGAGGGACTGCAAGCCCTGCTCCGTGGTCGGATAGCGCTGGTTATCGAGCTTGTACATCTTGAGTGCCGACATCAGCGTGGCGATGTCGACGCGGGCCGCTGTCACGCGCGACTCGCCGGTACGGCCCAGCAGCTTGGGCACGACGAGCGCGCCCAGGATGCCGATGATGACCACGACGACCATGATTTCGACGAGGGTGAAACCGCGCTGGCGGCGCTGCCGTGCGAAACGATGCTTGAAGTTCTGCATAGATGTGATGGATGTGGTCGAAAAAACAGTATAAGGCCGAACGAGCGGGGATGACGTTAAAAGTCGTTTGGAAAATGTTCCAACTCGTCAGGAAAATTGTCTAATTGTAAGATAGACGGCACAGAAAGACACCTTCTGCGTGCGCCGCGACTCATTCTACGCCGGGACGCCCCGCGCAAACGGGGCAGCACGGATTGCGCGCCACGCCGATCTCCGTCCATTCCATGGCGCGCGCATCCAGCATCTGCAGCCGGCCGGCCAGCGAACGGCCGCTTCCGGCCAGCAGCTTCAGCGCCTCCGCCGCCTGCATGGCGCCGATGATGCCGACCAGCGGCGCGAACACGCCCATCGTGCTGCATGCCACTTCCTCGAACTTGCCGTCCTCCGGGAACAGGCACGCATAGCAGGGCGAAGCGGGGTCGCGCACGTCGAAGACCGAGATCTGCCCGTCGAAACGGATCGCGGCGCCCGCGACGAGCGGGACGCCGGCGGCAACGCAGGCGCGATTGACGGCATGGCGGGTGGCGAAATTGTCGCTGCAGTCGAGTACGACATCGGAATCGCGCACGAGTTCCCCTAAACGTGCGGCATCGGCGCGTTCGCGCAAGGCGACGACCTCGACCTCGGGATTGATCTGGTGCAGGGCTTCGCGCCCGGACTCGACCTTGGGCTGGCCCACGCGGGCCGTCGTGTGCATCACCTGGCGCTGCAGATTCGTCAGGTCGACGGTGTCGTCGTCGACGAGCGTCAACCGGCCCACACCGCCCGCGGCGAGATACAGCGCGGCCGGCGAGCCGAGACCGCCGGCGCCGATCACGAGCACGCGCGCGGCCAGGAAGCGCGCCTGGCCTTCGATGCCGATCTCGTCCAGCAGGATATGGCGCGAATAGCGAAGCAGTTGCTGGTCGTTCATCGCTTCGGTGCAGACGGCTTGGCGTCGTCCTTGATCTCGGCCGGCTTCGGCTCCTGGCCCGGCAGCTTGGCCGGCGCGGGCTTGTCCTCGTCCGGATCGGCCTTGGCGAGCTGCACCTTCAAACCCTTGAAGTGATTCAGGGCTTGCGTGAGCTGGAAGTCATCCTTGCCGCCGAATTCGACCGGTTTCTCATTCTTCAGCGCGGCCATGGTGAACTGCTCTTCCTCGAGCTCGTCGCGGCGCTTCGCGTTCGCGCTCTTGCTGTCGGCCGCGTCGTTCGTCAGGTGGTGATCGAGGTCCGCTTCGCGCACGCGCACGGCGTTCAGGCCGTCGCCTTCCGGCGTCTCGTCGACCTTGAGGTCCGGCACGATGCCCAGCGCCTGGATCGAACGGCCTTTCGGCGTGAAGTAACGGGCCGTCGTCAGTTTCACGGCCGTGTCGGGCGTCAGCTGGCGCAGGGTCTGCACGGAACCCTTGCCGAACGTCTGGCTGCCCATCACGATGGCGCGTTTGTAGTCCTGCAGCGCGCCCGCGACGATTTCCGACGCCGAGGCCGAACCCGTGTTGACCAGCACCACCATCGGCACGGTCTTCAGCGCGGCCGGCAATTTCGCCAGCGGATCGGCGCCCGGCTTGACGGCATAGAATTCGCGCCGGCCGTAGAACGTGGCGTTCGACTCGGCCAGCTGGCCCTTTGTCGAGACGATCACGTCGTTCGCCGGCAGGAAGGCGGCGGAGACGCCGATCGCGCTCGGCAGCAGGCCGCCCGGGTCGTTGCGCAGGTCCAGCACGAGGCCCTTGATGTTCGGGTTGCGGGCGTACAGGTCCTTCAACTTGTCCGCGACGTCGTCGACGGTCTCTTCCTGGAACTGGTTGATGCGCAGCCAGGCATAGCCGGGCTCGATCATCTTCGCCTTGACGCTGGCCACCTTGATTTCCTCGCGCTCGACCGGCACGACCCACGGCGTGTCCGCGCCGCGGCGCGCGATGGTCAGCATCACCTTGCTGTGCGGCTCGCCGCGCATGCGCTTGATGGCATCGTCCAGCGACAGGCCTTTCACCGGCACGTTGTCGATGCGGGTGATCAAATCTCCGGCCTTGATGCCGGCACGGTAGGCGGGCGAATCCTCGATGGGCGAGACGATCTTGACGTAGCCGTCTTCCATCGCGACCTCGATGCCGAGGCCGACGAAGCGGCCCTGCACCTCTTCGCGCATCTCGGCGAAATCCTTCTGGTCCAGGTAGACGGAATGCGGATCCAGCGAATTCACCATGCCGGCGATGGCGTCCGACAGCAGCTTCTTGTCGTCGACCTTCTCGACGTAATCGCTTTTAATCAGGGCATACACATCGGCCAGCTGGCGCAGCTCGTCCAGCGGCAGGGGCGCATCGCCGCCCTTTTGTGCCAGCGCCGAATACTGGACCGAGACGGCCACCCCGGCCACCATACCGAGGCCGATCAGACCGAGGTTCTTGAGTTTCTTGCCCATGCTGTTCCCTGGATTGTGCTTCCGGAAATTAGAACCTGATCCAGCTCGAAGGATCGAACGCTTTTCCGAGATGCCTGAGCTCGAAGTATAGCCCCGATTCCTCGTTACCGCCGGTATTGCCGGCACTGGCGATGACGTCGCCCGGCTTGACCGCGTCGCCGGCCTGTTTCACCAAGGTCTGGTTGTTGCCGTAGATCGACAGGTACTCGCCGCCGTGGTTGATGATGATCAGGTTGCCGTAGCCGCGCATCCAGTTGGCGAACACGACACGCCCCGCCGCGATGGCGCGCACGTCGGTCCCTTCCGGGGCCTTGATGAACATGCCGCGCCACGTCGGACCGTCGCCGCGCTTGGCGCCGAAACGGGCCGCGATCTTGCCGGAGATCGGCGCCGGCAGGCGGCCGCGCAGGCTTTCGAATGCGCCGCTCGGCAGGTCGGCGGCCAGTGCCGTATCGGCCGAACGCTGCGGTGCTTCCGGTTTCGGTGCCGGTTCCTCGGCCACCCGCGTCTCTTCCGGTTCGGGTTTCGGCGGCGGCAACGGTTTGACGGGCTTGCCGGTCTTGGCCGCTTCCTTCGCGGCTTCGCGCGCCAGGCGTTCGCGTTCTTCACGCTGCGCCCTGGCCCGCGCCAGCGCACGTTGTTTCGCCTCGGCGGCCGCTTTCGCGCGCGCGGCGGCCAGTTCCTGCTGGCGCTTGCGCTCGGCCGCGGCGGCAATTTCCTGTTCGCGGATCAGGCGCGTCAGGCGGTCGACGAGGCCGCTCATGCGCTGCTCGTCCTGTTCCAGGCGGCTCGCCTGCTTGCGCTGGTCCGTCAGCTTGCTCGACAGGTTCGCCAGCAAGGCGGCCCGTTTGGCCTTTTCCTTTTCGAGCAGCGTCTTTTGCGACGTCTGCTCTTGTGCAATTTCTTCCAGCTCGTCCCTGGCGTTCTGCGTCTCGGCGTGGTTCGCCTCGACGGCCGCCAGGTTCGTGCGCAGGGAGTTCAGTAATTTCGCTTGCGCCTGCGAGACGTAGGCCATCATCTGCAGGTCGCGGTTGATCCGGTTCGGGTTATCGCCGGACAGCAGCAGCTTGATGCGGTCCTCGTTGCCGGCGATATAGTGCTCGCGCAACAGCTTCGCCAGCTGGCGCTTCTGGGCCGCGATGGTGTCGCCAAGTCTCGCCTCTTCGGTCGCGAGATCCTTCAGCCTGGTATTGGTCTCGGCCTGCTCGTCCGCGAGTTCGCGCAGCGAGCGGTTGGCGTCGGAAATCTTTTCTTCCGATTCCGCCAACTCGTCGGCCGCGTCTTCCTTTTCGCTCTCGGTGCGGCTGATGTCCTTCTTGAGCGCATTGAGCTTTTGCTGGATACCGGCGCGCGCCGCCTCGGCGGCGGCCTTCTCCTTGCTGCGCGTGGTCTGGCGCGGCGCCGCCTGCACGCTGCCGAAGGCGAACGCGCAGGCCAGCAGGCCGCATACCAGCTTGCCGCGGGCGGACAGGCCCGCGGACGTCGACTTCACGAAGGAAAAACGCAAGACTTACTTCGCCTTCCCTTGGTTGGCCACGGCGGCCATGGCGGCCGCGATCGCTGCCTGGTCGCCCAGGTAGTAGTGGCGGATCGGCTTCAGGTCCGCGTCCAGTTCATACACGAGCGGGGTGCCGTTCGGGATGTTCAGGCCGACGATGTCCGTGTCGCTGATGTTGTCCAGCATCTTGATGACGGCGCGCAGGCTGTTGCCGTGGGCCGAGATCAGGATCTGCTTGCCGGCGCGGATGGCCGGGGCGATTTCTTCGTCCCAGGCCGGCATCACGCGGGCGACGGTGTCCTTCAGGCATTCGGTCAGCGGGATCTGGGCCTTGTCGAGGCCGGCGTAGCGCGGGTCGTTGAAGGACGTGCGCGGATCGTCGGCTTCCAGTGCCGGCGGCGGGGTGTCGTAGCTGCGGCGCCATACGAGCACCTGCTCGTCGCCGAACTTGGCGGCGGTCTCGCCCTTGTCCAGGCCCTGCAGCGCGCCGTAGTGACGCTCGTTCAGGCGCCAGTCGTTCTTGACCGGCAGCCACATCATGTCCATCTCGTCCATCGCCAGCCACAGGGTGCGGATCGCACGTTTCAGGACCGAGGTGTACGCCAGGTCGAAGGTGAAGCCGGCTTCCTTCAGCAGGCGGCCGGCCAGCTTGGCTTCATTGACTCCTTTTTCGGTCAGGTCGACATCGGTCCAGCCGGTGAAACGGTTCTCGAGGTTCCAAGTGGACTCGCCGTGGCGCATGAATACGATTTTGTACATAGGTGCTTTATAGAAAAAAGTGAGCAGGAAATACCGATCCGACTTCTATTTTATAATGCGATGATTCAGTTCAACCAACGGAACCTTCGTGAAATTCATCATCGACCATTTCATCACTGTCGCGATCGCTCTTCTGTCGGGGGGCGCCCTGCTGTGGTTGTCGCTCGCGCCGCGTGGCCGCGTGGCCTCGCCGCTGCAGGCTACCCAGATGATCAACCGGGGTAAATCCACCGCCGTGATCGATGTCCGCAGCGCCGACGCATTTGCCGCAGGGCACCTGCGCGACGCGAAACACATTCCGCTGGCAGACTTGGGCAATCGTACCGGCGAGCTGGACAAGTCGAAAGTCAAGACCATCGTTGTCGTCGACCAGGACGGCAAACACGCCGGTAAAGCGGCGCGCCTGTTGAAAGCGGCAGGATTCGAAGATATCTATGGCCTGGAAGGCGGTATCGCGGCCTGGACGGCTGCCGGCCTGCCCCTGATCAAATAATTTGAAAGGAATTGCCATGACAGCCCATGTTGTCCTCTATCACACCGCCAGCTGTCCCTACTGCGTGCGTGCCGAGCGCCTGCTGGAAGCCAAGGGCGTGACCAACATTGAACGCATCCGTGTCGACCTTGATCCGGAACAGCGCGCCATCATGATGCAACGCACGGGGCGCCGTACGGTGCCGCAGATCTACGTGGGCGATACCCACGTGGGCGGCTTCGACGACCTGTACGCGCTCGACCAGGCAGGACGCCTGGATCCGCTGCTGAACGGCAGCGCAGCCTGACCCGTGGGCTTGGCAGGGCCCCGGCTAACTATTGAAACCGAATTGGTTTTGATACAATTGCCGGCGCCTTGACAAGTCAAGCACCTCGAATGGCAGGATGTTGCCATTCTTTTTAAAAATTACACGAAAGCGTTCCATGGCTGACGAAAACCTGCAACCCGTATTCCAAATCCAGCGTATTTACCTGAAGGATCTGTCGCTGGAACAACCGAATTCCCCGGCGATCTTCCTGGAGCAGGAAGCCCCGACCATCGAGGTCGCGCTGGACGTCGGCGCCGAAGGCATTGCCGATGGCATCTACGAATCGACCGTCACCATCACCGTGACCGCCAAGGTCAAGGACAAAGTGGCCTTCCTGGCCGAAGGCAAGCAGGCAGGTATCTTCGAAGCCCGTAACATCCCGGCCGAGCAGATGGATCCGCTGCTGGGCATCGGTTGCCCGAACATCATCTATCCGTACCTGCGTGCGAACATCGCCGACGTGATCACCCGTGCCGGTTTCCCGCCGGTCCACCTGGCCGAGATCAACTTCGAAGTGTTCTACCAGCAGCGCCGCCAGGCGCTGGCCGAGCAGGCTGCCGCAGCAGGCACGCCGGCTGGTAACCAGTAATATCCCGGGCGTCCCGCTTCGCCCGTCCCGGGCGGGGCCGGACGCCTTGTTTCTTTGACGCGCACGCCGACGCCCGGCATGCACCGTCTTCAAAGGCCCACATGCGCCCCATCCGCTTCCGCCACCGACTCATTGCAGGCAGCCTGCTGCTGCTGGCATCGTGCGCGGCCGCCGCGTTCGATTTCAAGACGGTCGGCGCGCATGCCGTGATCCTGTACGACGCCCCGTCCACCCGCAGCGGCAAGCTGTACGTCGCGCCCAGCGGCATGCCGGTCGAGGTCGTACTCAGCTACGGCGACTGGGTCAAGGTCAGAGACGCCACCGGCGACATGGCCTGGACCGAAGCAAAGAACCTGTCGGCCAAGCGCAACGTCATCGTGCGCGTCGCGTCCGCCAAGGTGCGCTCGGCGCCCGACGAGAATGCGCCCGTCGTGATGACGGCCGAAAAGAACGTCCTGCTCGAGCTCGTCGATCCGGAAGCCGGCAACTGGGTGCGCGTGCGCCACCGCGACGGCACCAGCGGCTACGTCAAGGCGTCCGACATCTGGGGCATCTAGCCCGTCTATCGATACCCATGCACGAACCGAAACCACCCCAAAAGATCACCGTCCTCGGTGCCGGCGCCTGGGGCACGGCGGTGGCGATCGCGCTCGCCGCGCGCCACGACGTCCTGCTGTGGGGACGCAATCCCGCGCAGATGACGCAAGCCGCCAGCGCGCGCGAAAACACCGAATACCTGCCCGGCTTCCCGTTCCCGGACGGCCTGGACGTCACGGCCGATTTCGATGCCGCCGTCGCGCATGTCGCGCATGGCGCCGGCGAGGCGCCGCTGCTGATCGCCGCCTGCCCGGTGGCCGGCCTGCGCCCGCTGCTGCAGCAACTGAAGGGCCGCGCGATTCCGAACATCGTCTGGCTGTGCAAGGGCTTCGAATACGAAACCGGCCTGCTGCCGCACCAGGTCGTGCGCGCCGTGCTGGGCGATACCGTGCCGGCCGCTGCGCTGTCCGGCCCGTCGTTCGCGCAGGAAGTGGCGCGCGGCCTGCCGTGCGCGCTGACGGTCGCCTCGACCGACAAGGCATTGCGCGAGCGCGTCGTTGCACTCGTCCATGGCGGCAATATGCGCGTGTATTCCTGCGATGACATGGTTGGCGTGGAAGTGGGCGGCGCCGTCAAGAACATCCTCGCCATCGCCACCGGCACGGCCGACGGCCTCGGCCTGGGCCTGAATGCGCGCGCCGCGCTGATCACGCGCGGCCTCGCGGAAATCACCCGCCTCGGCACGGCGCTGGGCGGCCATGCAGCCACCTTCATGGGCCTGACGGGGATGGGCGACCTGATCCTGACGTGCACGGGCGACCTGTCGCGCAACCGCCGCGTGGGCCTGGCACTGGCCCAGGGCAAGCCGCTCGACACGATCGTCCGGGAACTCGGCCACGTGGCAGAAGGCGTGCCCTGCGCCAAGGCCGTGCGCGAGCTGGCGGCCAGGCTGGGCGTCGACATGCCGATCACCAATGCGGTGGCCGGCGTGCTGTTCGATGGCGATTCCGCCAGCGACATGGTGGCCAGGCTGCTGGCGCGGGATCCGCGCGACGAACTGGCCTGATCCTGGCTTATTGCGCAGGACTACGGTGCCGGCGTGCTCCGCGTCGGCCCACCCGCGTTATCGCCCGGATGCAGCAGGATGGTCAGCAACGCGACCGCATCCTGGTTGGCGTGGACCGCATGCGGTTCGCCGCCGGCGAGATAAACCATCTCGTTCGGGCGCAGGATCGTCGTGCGGCCGTGGGCCTGGAACGCGATCTCGCCTTCCAGGCACAGCAAGGTCATCTCGCCTTCGACCCAATGTTCCGGCAGCGGTTTTTCCTTCGGTATCACGAGCCGGATCAATTCCATGCGATCCGTCTTGATCAGTGCGATCGAGGTGAAATTCGCGATATCGTCTTCGCCCCGCTGGAGTGCGATCCGCTCACCCGAGACTGCGTGGTGCAACGCCATGTGTGACTCCCTTTACTCTTCGAATGTCTGCGGCACCCCGCGCAGCCAGGTGACAAGCGCGGTGGCGTCCTTGAACCCCTGCGCGAGCTGCGGCACGAGCTTGTCCGGGGCGTTGATGTCCAGCTTCTCTTCCTTCCAGACGAAATAGCTCTTCAGCTTCAGGTATTCGACCAGCGGATGGTTCGGATCGAATCCCTTCGGCGGGCGTTGCAGCTTGTCTTCCGGCTGCAGGTCGCCATACGCTTCGCGCAGATGTTTATTCTTCAACATTTTGGCGAAACCTGTCGCATCGTTGACGACGTGCTCGCGAATCGCCTTCAGGCGCGCCGCCGGCGGCAGGTATTCGCCCGCACCGTACAGCAGCGTGCCGTCCGCTTCAATGTGGAAGTAATAGGTCGGTCCGCCGCCTTCGCTGGGCCGGCGCTTGTTGCCGGGTGCGATGCCGGCCGAGAAATGCGTTTTGTACGGCGTCTTGTCGTGCGAAAAGCGCGTATCGCGCTGGAAGCGGAACATCGCCTTCTTCGGGTCGCAGGCGACGACCTGCTTGTCGAACCGGCCGATCTCCCTGATCAGTTCCGTCAGCACTTCCAGGAATTCGACCCGCAGGATGTCGTAGCGGGGCTTGTTCATGATGAACCAGGGCCGGGTGTTGTTCTCTTTGAGTTCGGTAAGGAATTGCGTCAGGTCGCGCAGGTGCATAAGGGGTCCAAAATGAGTCCAAATATTCAGGGCGTCTGGCGCGGACGGCGGCCGACGGTCACGGCGATGGTCGTCTCGCGGTTCTTGCGCATGACCGTCATCTGCGCCTTGCCGCCGGGCGGCAGGTCGGCGATGAGGTTCATCATGTCATTGGTGCTGCCGACTTTCTTGCCTTCCACGGCCAGCAGGATATCGCCCGGGCGCATGCCGGCGCGGTCGGCCGGTCCGCCGCGCACGACGCCGGCGATGATGGCGCCGCGGTCGCGCGGGAGGCCGAAGCTGTCGGCCAGTTCGGGCGTGATGTCCTGCGATTCGACGCCGATCCAGCCACGCACGACCTGGCCATGCTTGATGATGGAATCGAGCACGGTCTTCGCCGTCGACACGGGAATCGCGAAGCCGATGCCGACCGAACCGCCCGTCTGCGAATAAATGGCCGAGTTGATGCCCAGCAGGTTGCCGCGCGTATCGACGAGCGCGCCGCCCGAGTTGCCGAAGTTGATGGCGGCATCCGTCTGGATGAAGTTCTCGAAGTGGTTGATGTGCAGGTTGTTGCGGCCCAGCGCCGAGATGATGCCGAGGGTAACGGTCTGGCCCACGCCGAACGGATTGCCGATCGCGAGCACGACGTCGCCCACGCGCGCCTGCTCGGGGTCGCCCAGCACGATCACGGGCAATTTATCCGCTTTGATGCGGATGACGGCGAGGTCTGTTTCCGGATCGGTCCCGACGATGCTGGCGGCCGCCTTGCGCCCGTCGGCCAGGCCGACCTCGATCTCGTCGGCGCCTTCCACCACGTGGTAATTGGTCAGGATATAGCCGTTGCCGCTGACGATCACGCCGGAGCCCAGGCTGGCCATCTGTTCCTGCGGCGGCATCTTGTCGCCGAAAAACCGTTTGAAAAATGGATCCTTCAGCAGCGGATGCGTTTCGCGCAACGCCTTGCTGGTGAGAATGTTGACGACGGCCGGCATCGCGCGGCCGGCCGCGTCGCGGTAGCTGGCCGGCGCCGGACCGCCGCCGGGCGCCTGCAGCACGGGCACCACCCCGCCGACCTGGGTCGGCGCGCGCCCCGTCCACGCCGGCCGCAGCGCCGCGATCACGATATAGATGCCGAGGGCGATCGTGACGGTTTGCGCGAACAGCAGCCAGTAGCGGCGCATCGGGGAACTCCTGTGTTCAGCGTTTCAGCGAATCGCGGATTTCACGGAGCAGCACGACCTCTTCCGATACTGCTACCGCCGCGGCCGCCTCTTTCTCTTCTTCCGCTTTGGTGAACGGCGCACGCATGCGGTTCATCAGGCGCACCATCTGGAAGATGACGAAGGCCAGGATCACGAAGTTCAGCAGGATCGTGAAGAAATTACCGTAGGCGAGCACGGCGCCGGCCTTCTTGGCCTCGGCCAGCGGCAGGCCGTACGCCTGGCCGTTGAGCGGGATGTAGTAGCTGGCGAAATCGAGGCCGCCGAACAGCTTGCCGATCGGGGGCATGATGACGTCCTGCACGAGCGAATCGACGATGCGTCCGAACGCACCGCCGATGATCACGCCGACCGCCAGGTCGACGACGTTACCCTTCATCGCAAATTTCTTGAACTCTTCCAGCATAGCCATCACGGACCTCCCTTGTGTTTTTTAAAACCTTGTCAGGTTCACAGCGATGATACAGGAAACGTGGGGCAATCCGGTCCAGGGAGATATCCATGTGGTCAAGCGGTCCAAGTCAAAAACGGGCGTTTTGGGATGCCGCCTGACACGGCAAACGTTTTTTCTTTAATTTGCAAAACTGTTCACCTATAATCGACTGTTGCAAAAAAGCCTTTTACTGGTTTGCAACGTATTGCATTGCAACATTTCGCATTTGACGAATGGAGTTGGTATGAGTAATGAGAAGCAGGTCGATTCAGGCCGGCGAGGCTTGCTCGTGGCTACATGCGCGGCGGGTGGCGTTGTCGGTGTTTCAACGGCCGGGGTGCTGGTCAGTACGTTGCAGCCCTCGGAACGAGCGAAGGCGGCCGGTGCTCCGGTCGAAGCGGATATTTCCGATGTTAAACCGGGTGAACTGAAAGTCGTGGAATGGCGCGGCAAGCCCGTGTGGATCCTCCGCCGCACTCCCGAAATGTTGGCCAGTTTGCCGAAGAACGACAACCTCGTTGCCGATCCGAATTCCGATAAACCCTATCAAATGCCGGTGCCGGCATACGCGAAGAACGAATTCCGCGCCTACGACAAGCACAAGGAAGTGCTCGTCGTCGTCGGCATCTGCTCCCACCTGGGCTGCTCGCCCTCCGCCCGCTTTACCGAAGGTCCCCAGCCGAACCTGCCGGACGACTGGCACGGCGGCTTCCTCTGCCCCTGCCACGGTTCCACATTCGACCTGTCGGGCCGCGTCTTCAAGAACAAGCCGGCCCCTGCCAACCTCGATGTTCCTCCGTACATGTACCTGTCCGACAACAAGATCTTGATCGGCAAAGACGAGAAAGGCGAGGCATAAGATGGGCGCAGCGTTCAAGGACACCAAACTCCCGGCCGACGCGCCGAAAAGCCACAAGGCCCTCGCCTGGGTCGACGACCGCTTCCCGCTGTCCAAGCTGTGGAACGACCAGTGGGGCCGCTACTATGCCCCGAAGAACTTCAACATCTGGTACCTGTTCGGCTCGCTGGCCATGCTGGTGCTCGTGCTGCAGATCGTCACCGGCATCTTCCTGACCATGCATTACAAGCCGGACGCCAACCTCGCGTTCGGTTCCGTCGAATACATCATGCGCGAAGTCCCGTGGGGCTGGCTCGTGCGCTACATGCACTCGACCGGCGCATCGGCTTTCTTCATCGTCGTCTACCTGCACATGACCCGCGGCCTGCTGTACGGCTCGTACCGCAAGCCGCGCGAGCTGATCTGGTTGTTCGGCTTCGCGATCTTCCTGTGCCTGATGGCCGAGGCGTTCTTCGGCTACCTGCTGCCGTGGGGCCAGATGTCGTACTGGGGCGCCCAGGTGATCGTGAACCTGTTCAGCGCCATCCCGTTCATCGGCCCGGACCTGTCGCTGTGGATCCGCGGCGACTACGTCGTGTCGGACGCCACGCTGAACCGCTTCTTCGCCTTCCACGTGATCGCGATCCCGCTGGTGCTGCTGGGCCTCGTCGCCGCCCACCTGATCGCGCTGCACGAAGTGGGTTCGAACAACCCGGACGGCATCGAGGTCAAGGAAAACCTGGGCCCGGACGGCCACGGCGTCGACACGATCCCCTCGCACCCGTACTACACGACGAAGGACCTGTTCGGCGTGTCGGCCTTCCTGCTGATCTACAGCGCCGTCGTGTTCTTCGCGCCTGAGATGGGCGGCTACTTCCTGGAATACAACAACTTCCTGCCCGCCGACTCGCTCAAGACCCCGCCGCACATTGCGCCGACCTGGTACTTCACGCCGTTCTACTCGGTGCTGCGCGCGACGACGTCCGACTTCATGTGGGTCGTGATGGCCGGCATTGCCGCGTACGTCGTGTTCATCTGGCTGCGTTCGCGCCTGTCGTACAAGACCAAGGTCGCGATCACCGTCGTCGCCATCCTGGCCGAGATCGGCATGCTGCCGCAAGTGCTGGATGCGAAATTCTGGGGCGTCGTGCTGTTCGGCTCGGCCGTCGTGATCCTGGCCCTGCTGCCGTGGCTGGACCATTCGCCGGTGAAATCGATCCGCTACCGCCCGAGCTGGCACAAATACGTGTACGCGGTGTTCTTCGTCGCGTTCCTGACGCTCGGCTACCTCGGCACCCAGCTGCCGACCCCGGCCTACACGCTGCTCGCCCAGGCCTGCACGCTGCTGTACTTTAGCTTCTTCCTCCTGATGCCGTGGTGGAGCGCAATGGGCCGGTTCAAGCCGGTACCGAAGCGTGTCACGTTCACCCCGCATTGATTCCGGAAACTAGCCAAAGGACAACCATGATGTTTTTCTCGAAAAAACTGCTCGCGGTCCTGGCCCTGCTGCCGGGATTCGTGTTCGCGAACGAAGGGACGGTCGCGCTCGACCGGGCGCCGGAACGCACCGACATGGCGTCGCTGCAAAACGGCGCCAAGCTGTTCGTCAACTACTGCCTGAACTGCCATTCCGCATCGTCGATGCGCTACAATCGTCTGCGCGATCTGGGTTTGAGCGAAGACCAGATCAAGAACAACCTGCTGTTCTCGGGCGAGAAGGTGGGCGACCTGATGACGATTGCGATGCGTCCTGCGGATGCGAAATCCTGGTTCGGCGCCGTGCCGCCGGACCTGTCGGTGATCACGCGCGCGCGCGCCTCGAGCGCTGGGTCCGGCCCCGACTACATCTACACGTACCTGCGCACTTTCTACAAGGACGACGCCCGTCCGACCGGCTGGAACAACCTGGTCGTGCCGAACGTCGCCATGCCGCACGTGCTGTGGCAATTGCAGGGTGTGCGCACGGTCAAGATGGTCGAGGAACCGGATCCGCACGAGCCGGGCAAGACCGTGCACCGCTTCGCCGGCTTCGAGCAGGTGACCCCGGGCACCCTGAGTCAGCAGGAATTCGATACGCAGGTGGCCGACCTGGTCGGATTCATGGACTGGATGGCCGAACCGGCGCGCGATTTTCGCAAGCGCCTGGGCGCGATCGTCGTGATTTTCCTCGCATTATTCGCTTTCCTTGCCTGGTCGTTGAATGCTTCTTATTGGAAAGACGTAAAGTGAGTT
The DNA here is from genome assembly GCF_030411975.2 of Massilia orientalis. NCBI lineage: Bacteria > Pseudomonadati > Pseudomonadota > Betaproteobacteria > Burkholderiales > Oxalobacteraceae > Massilia > Massilia orientalis. The sequence continues at coordinate 446,338 of NZ_JASNRB020000004.1, forward strand.
GATTGCCCGGTTATAATGCGGGCAATGTCTATTCGGGGTGAGCCGCCTGGCGCTTCACCCCTTTGTTTCTTGAAGGAACTATAAACCATGATGGTTCTCTACTCCGGCACCACGTGCCCGTTCTCCCAGCGCTGCCGTCTGGTCCTGTTCGAAAAGGGCATGGACTTCGAAGTGCGCGACGTGGATTTGTTCAACAAGCCCGAGGACATCTCGACGATGAATCCGTACGGCCAGGTGCCGATCCTGGTCGAGCGCGAACTGATTCTGTACGAATCGAACATCATCAACGAATACATCGACGAGCGCTTCCCGCATCCGCAGCTGATGCCGGCCGATCCGCTCATGCGCGCCCGTGCCCGCCTGATGCTGTTCAACTTCGAGAAGGAACTGTTCGTCCACGTCAACACGCTCGAAAACGAGCGCAACAAGGTGGGCGACAAGAGCCACGACAAGGCGCGCGCCGAAATCCGCGACCGCCTGACGACGCTGGCTCCGCTGTTCCTGAAGAACAAGTACATGCTGGGCGACGAGTTCTCGATGCTGGACGTGGCCATCGCGCCGCTGCTGTGGCGCCTGGATCACTACGGCATCGAACTGTCGAAGACCGCGGCACCGCTGATGAAGTATGCCGAGCGCATCTTCTCGCGTCCGGCCTACATCGAAGCCCTGACCCCGTCCGAAAAGGTGATGCGCCGTTAAAGCGCCACCTCTGTTGCACGCCAGTTTACGCCGCCGCAGGCGAATCGAAGTACACTGGCGTGTAACATCTCGCATCATTCCGATCACACCATGCCCGACATCTCCACCAAGCCGTACCTGCTGCGTGCCATTTACGAATGGTGTACGGACAGCGGCTACACGCCTTACCTGGCCGTCAAGGTCGACGCCACCACCACGGTTCCGATGGAATACGTGAAAAAGGGTGAGATCATCCTGAACATCAGCTACGGCGCGACCTCCGGGCTGAAAATGGACAACGACGCGATCACCTTCCGTGCGCGCTTCAACGGCGTCTCGCGCGAGCTGTATATCCCGGTCCACAACGTACTGGCCATCTACGCCAACGAAAACGGCCAGGGCATGGCCTTCGACGTGTCGACGACGGCCGCCGACCTGCCCCCGCCCGCACCGGAACCGGTAGCCGCCCCGGCTCCCGGCCTGGCTGCCGTCCCGGCCAAGACGTCCGAGGTGTCGCATGTACCCGACGACGATGACGAACCACCCAAAAAAGGTGGACGCCCCACGTTGACCCGGATCAAATAAGGGTATAATTCTGGCCACATTGCCGGCTTAGCTCATCAGGTAGAGCAGTTGATTTGTAATCATCAGGTGGCGGGTTCGAGTCCTGCAGCCGGCACCAATAGAATCAAGCACTTAGCCCAGCCATTGCGGTTGGGCTTTTTGCTTTCTGAGTCCATGTAACCGCTATGTAACCCGCATGGCCGAGTCACAACGTCACCAGATGGCCACATACTCGACAGGTTGGAAGTAGCGGACAGCTCAGACCGTTACTTGCCTAAGGAAAAAAGCAGTTAAAATCCTTGATCGACAACAAGGCTTGTCTACTCTCTAACCGGTGAATGTAAATGGATCGTCGACAATTTTCTCTCTTTGACCCCGAAGTAACTGTCGATTTAGAAGTTGCAATCGTGCCGGAGATTGCTCCAAAGCCGGTGGTTGTTCCCGAGTCGCCTGTGGAACTAGTCACGCCAAAAATGCTTGACGTGCCCGTCGAGACACCTGCTCCCAAATTCAGCAAATTCATCGTGTATGTCGATGAGAGCGGTGATCACGGCATGCAAACCATTGATGCAAAGTTTCCCGTCTTCGTTCTCGCATTCTGCATCTTCCATAAGATGCATTACACACGTAAGGTAGTGGCAGCCGTCGAGGACTTGAAATTTAAACACTTCGGCCATGACCACATCGTGCTACACGAGCGTGACATAAGAAAAGAAACAGGCGACTTTAAGACGTTTCAGACCAAGGCAGAAAAACATCAGTTCATATCCGAGCTAACCGACGTCATCCAGCAAAGCAACTTTATCCTTGTCAGTTGCGTGATCGACAAGGTAAGGCTTCGGGCTAAGCAAGCGTTGCCTGACAACCCTTACCACTTAGCTCTTGGTTTCTGCATAGAAACGCTTTATGAATTTCTGTGCGAAAAGGGGCAAGAGAAATTGCTGACGCACGTGGTCGTCGAGCGGCGCGGTGATCAAGAAGACAACGACCTCGAGCTCGAGTTCAGAAGGATATGCGACGGGGACAACAAATGGCGCATCCGATTGCCGTTCGAGATCATCTTCGCAGATAAGCGCGTCAACTCATCAGGCCTGCAGCTTGCCGACCTTGTAGCTCGACCAATTGGCATGAGCTTCGTACGCACTGGACAAGAAAACAGAGCTTTTGAAGTACTGAAGCAGAAGTTTTACTGTAGCGGAGGAAGGGCTAACGTTGGAGTTGGCTACCAAGACATGGGGCTAAAGATCTTTCCTGCCCCAGAAAGCGAAAAGCCCCGATGAAACTCACCGAGGCCAATGACGCCGACCGGGACCCCCCGATCCATTTACATTAGTATATCCTAAGTTTTTTAGATGCGCTATCGGCACACGTTGAGGTTGCGTAAAAATTTGCTGCCTCGCAGCAATCTCACGCTAGTTTTCTCGTTGCAAAACTCGCCGTATCTCCTCCACTGGCCAGCTCAACCTTCCATTGATCCGAACCGGACGGATCGGCCCCTGCTCCGTCGACGCCCACACTCGCATCGTCTGCGCTTTACGGCCCAGGTGGTACGCGGCGCTCGCCGTGTCCACGTGCGTGCGTTGCTCGAGATCCAGCGGCACAAAGGCAGGCATGGGCTGAGTGGTGGTCTGTATGGGTGTGTCGGCTGACTGTGACATGGGTTCGGCTCCCGAAATGAACGTGGAGCACATACTGCCAAATCGTAGACTCCTCCGGGACCGAAAACGGCGCGGCCGGCCAAGTTTTTGCATTTTCAGCGCAAAAAGATGAGTCGCTTACTCGGTGAGCCGGCAGGCGTCACTGACAGGCAGTGCGCCGGAGCGTCCTCCGTTAAACGCTGCTCGACACACACTGCGGCGATACCTGGAGAATCGCGCGGATAGCTGCAACAGGCCATGCCAAGCGCCCATTGACCCGAATCGGTCGCACCGGGCCCGTCTCGGTAGACGCCCAAGTCCTCAGAGTCTGAGCCTTTCGCCCAAGGTGATATGCCGCGCATGCTGTGTCTATGTGGCTCCGCATTTCGCTTTCTAACGCCACGAACGTCGGCCTGATCGAGCCCTTCCCACCTCTTTTAATGTCGCCCATAGTGTCAACCTCGCAATGGAACAAGATGTGCCAATGGTGCCAAGTTCGGTTGGGCGTGGTTGCAAAATGATCTCCTGAAATCACCCTGCCCGGCTACTTTTCGGCGGCGCGAAGTGGTTAGGTACAACCGTCCAGCTAACCACAAAAAACCTGTTAGGTGCAACGTGTCACCTAACCACAATCCGACGTGGTTAGGTGACAGGTCAAAGGGGGGTCTCAACCTGACACCTAATGGCAGGGTAGGGGCATTTTTGCCTCGGACTCATGCGTGAGCAAAATCTGCAGCAGCACTACCCCACTTTCGCGCATCTCGCCGATCTCTAAAGCGCGTCCCGAAACTCGCCTCAGCGCCGACCAAAATATGCGAACATCGCCACGAAGACCGCCACTTTTCCCGAAGACCGCCACTTAATTTGTGTGGCGGTCTTCGGCGTTTTTGGCGGTCTTCGGGAGATGCCACTCCCAGCCGACCTTCATGCCGGCCTTGATCGCCTCAATGCCCAGGTCACGCTTGGCCCTTTCTATCGTCCGCCACGAGTAGCCTGCGCCCAACGCGTCAGCTTTGATCTGCTTAGTCGGTACGGGTCCGTCGGTGAGGAGGCCACGGAGGAACTGCTCGGCATCTTGTTGCTCCTCGCCGGCATCATCCTCGACATACTCGACCGATCCGAGGATTTCGCGCGCTGTCCCTTCAATCGTTCCATCCCAAACAGCGTGCGTCGCCTCAATCCCCCCGCCCAAAGTGACGGCCTCGATCGAATACGCAACGCCACCATCGTCCAAGGCGATGTTTGACTTTGCCCGCGCCAGCACGCGGCGTCCGCTCCCCTCCTCCTTGGCCGCGACCAGGACCATACGCGCGAGAGCACCGAACGCTTGCGAACCAATGACCCGATCCTGTGGCGCGCGTCCAGCGCCGCCCTTGGCAAAGTGCGTGATGCCGATGACAGCGCAGCCGTGCGCGTCCGCGAAGTCCACCACAGCCTGCAAGCTTCGGCGCACGTCATTTGCCCTGTGCATGTCGCCGGCCACGGCTGACACGATCGGATCGATAAGCAGCAGGCTGACGCCGCCTATCACCTGGGCCGCACGATGCAGTTCTACGATGTCCTGCGACGGGTCGAACGGCACACTTTGACCATTCTGAGCGATGCCCTCGATGAAGTGGCAACGCCCGAGATTGGCGCCAGACGCAAGCAGTCGTGGAACCAAAGTATCGTCGGCGACGTCTTCGCTGGACCAGATCAGGACATTGCCCGTCGTCCTGCTGGGCACGCCGTCCGGCCAACGGCCGCCGTTAGTGATGACGGCCGCGAGCGCAAGCGCCAGAGTAGTCTTACCCGTGCCAGCGGCGCCGGCTAGGATGGTCAGTTTGCCTGCTGGGAGCCAGCCAGGCCATAGCCAGGTGATAGGCTGCGGCTTGATGTCGGCACCGCAACGAATCTTTACGACTCGCACTCGATCCGGCATCCCGTCCAGCGCCGCGGCCCCACGAAAGACGCTATCCCAGCCGTCACGCATGTGTCACCTCCACGCCATGTTGGAACCGCTTGGCAGCGGTCAGCAGCCGTTCTCTCGCGTCCGTCGTCAGCGCATCACCCTTTGCCAAGGTAGTCGCATACTGGCAAAGGATCAGAGCTTCAAAGGACAGGCAGCGCAAAACGTCAGCCGCATTGAAGGGTCGGCGCTCCCGCTTGACGACATCCCCGCCAATCCGCTCGGGGAACAGGTCCTCGAATGCCAAACCGACCGCATCCAAAATGCTCTGCACCTCGCAGCCGGCAAAGCAATGAAGCAGCACGCGGCCATCGTCCAGCTCACGGACGGACAGGCTTGGGCCTCTGTCGTCATGAGCTGGGCAGCGGCATACCCAGCGCCCGTTGCCGGTCTTGCGCACGAGATCCAGCCGTGCCAGGAGAGCATCAGAACTCATGATTGACCCCACTCTTGCAATCGCTGGTTGCGCGCGCAATCTCCCACTGACGCCGGATGATGTTCGCGTTCTGGACATCGCCGGCATCCTCATAGCGCTTAACCATGGCCGCATAGTCGGCATCGGTCAGGCTTGTCTCACGGCGGGCGCGAACGCGTCTGGCGCCACCGTGGGACACAGCATCCATGCGGGTTTCAGCGGGTTTCGGGCGGGCGTCGGCGCCGGCCGATACGGGCTTTTTCATCGTGCACCTTCTTGGCTGCTGGTGGGCACAAGGGTCAGAGTCGCGCGCTGCCGCGAGAACCGCTTCTGCAAGTGCCTCGCGTAGCTGACAAGCCGATCCTGGCCGTTGTCGTTCATCGCGTGGTACGTCGCGGACAAAGCGTCCTCGCGCGGCGTCCGGATAGTGGGGGAGCTGGCCTGCACCTGGGTCAGCACTTGCTGGGCACTCAGCAGCAGGCCAAACAGCGCCGTGCTGCTGTCGTTCGCGCTGGCTTCACCGATGTCGCGCAGTAGCTTCGCGACGTCGATACCGGCGATGCGGTCCGTTCCCGTCGTGGCAGGAATAGTAGAAAGCATGCTCATGCCGACTCCTTCGCTTCTGGGCACGCCGCAGCGCGAGGTTTAGCGGTCGATTTGGCTGGCGAGCCGCCGTGGACCAGCCGCAGGATCGGGCGGCGAGACCTGTTTGCGCGCTCGTATTCGCCGCGGAGCACAACCATGACGTAGCGCCGACTTTCGGCATCGATTGCAGCGAACATCTGCGCCATTTGCTCGAGCTGGCTCATGCTCGGCCCTCCTTGCTCGCGCGAGTATCATGCGGCAAGTGGATCACTGGTCCCATCATTGCTCCGGCTAGCAATCCATATTCGATCTCAGCGCCGGCCAACAATTTGGTTCGGCCGGGCTCTTGGATCAGATCGATGACACGAAGGATGTCCTGAATGCCGCACTCGTATCGATACCCATCGGGAGCCAGGACGAGGGCATACAGGCGCCCGCCTCCCAGGCCAATGTTTGTACTGACGAGAGCGAACGGCGGCTGGGGCCCGACCTCAGGGCGATACCAGTAGGGCCTTGGTGATGCTTTTTTTGCCTCGGACGGTGTTGCACCGCAGTGATTTGTGTTAACCTTCGTTTCGTGCATGTGTTCCTCCTTGAAATGGGTGCACGTGTCCAACGCGGCTAGAACGTCTCGTCCACGTTCCGGCTACGGCCTCCAGGTTTCCGCCTGGCGCGGTCATGAAGAAATCCGAAGGGTCAGCCTGCCAGCTGGCCCTTTCGTCTTTCTGAATCTGTCATCAAGCCATCCCTGCTTGCCTTTCGTTTTGTTCTTTGGCGCGCGCCACCATGTTCACGATTTCCGCGCTCACGCTGCGATGGTTTTCTTTGGCGTACGCCTTGATCCATTCTTTAAGCTCAGGGGGCAGACGCACAGGAGTCGGCATGGGGGTAGTCGCCATTGTTCTCACCGGAAGTTTTGGGGATGAGTCAAATAGTGACTCACTTTGACTACTGAGTCAATAAATGACTCATTGCGTGAGCCAAAAAAGACTCATATGCTCCCTGGCATGACGCGCCCGCCTCCTGTCACTCCGTACCCCCTGCGTATGTCCGATGCGTTGCGGGATCGCCTTGCCGCCCAAGCCAAAGAGCGGGGGCATAGCCTCCATGCCGAGATCATCGCAATCCTCGAAGGGGCGACCGGTCTTGCTCCGATCATCCCAGGCACCGAAGTAAAGACCTTGGCCGAAGAAATCGCCGAGATCGTCGCGGCCAAGCTGCGCGACGCATCGACCTGATCCTGCACTAAGTTGGCAGCGTTGCCGAGTTTGATCAAGCGCAACGTTGCACTCTGATCGCCATCAAATAATGCGGCAATGTTCGTCATTAACTAGCATGGCGCTCGCCCTGCTAAGTTACGCGGAATATGTGCCTAGTCGTAACGAACAGAGCCCAGTCATGGAGGCGCGTAGCATAGCCTCCGGCAAACGGATTAGCTGCTTACTCAGCCAAACGGATGCCGAGGTCCCGCCGCAAAGAAGTCAACGCAGCGACGTTTGCAGCTATAGGAACTTGGCCTATGACACAGAGAGTGTTTTGGACCGATGCCGAGGTCGAAATACTTCGTTTGGCATATGCGGACCACAGCAATGATGACATCGCCCGAGTTTTGGATATCCCGCGATCGCGGGTTTTGACCAAGGCAAAATCCATTGGCCTGCGTAAGTCCGAAACATATCTCGCGGCTCTCCGTGGCAACTGGCCAAACCGAACGGCTGCATACGGGAGCTATCGGATCGATCATTACGGTTTTTTGCAACGCAAAATCAGCTATGAAAAGGGTCACCAGAGCAGGCGCTGGCGTAGCGTGCACCTAATGGTGTGGATCGAGGCAAACGGGCCGATCCTACCAGATTACATACTGGTGTTTAAGCCGGGGATGCACACCAACGTGCTCGAAGAAATCACACTTGATCGCCTCGAATGCATCACCAAGAAAGAACAGCTATCACGCTATACATGCAACAATTACCCACCAGAACTGAGAACGATCATTAGATTGCGCGGCGAGCTAACGAAACAAATCAACCGGAGGACTAAAGATGGCGAGGAACATTGATGATTTACGCGAGCTGCTTTTCGACACCATCCAAGGCGTGAAAGACGGAAAGGTAGAGATCGAGCGCGCCAAGGTGATTAGTGAACTTTCCCAAGTCGTGGTCAATTCTGCGCGCGCCGAGGTCGAGTACACGAAATTAACCGGCTACAAGGGCACATTCCTGGAGAAGCCGGCCGAGCTACCGAAAGGCATCATCGCGGTCCACCAGCACAGGCTGCAAGGATAGGCGGTGACTCGCTCTGTACGATAAGGCAGCTATTCCACTGAGGTCGATACCTCATCCCCGTATTCCCACATGAGGTAGACGCGCGCGGCCGGCGCCACGCAACCAGTCGACATAGAAGCACTCATCGAAGCCTGGGCGCCTAAGTTGGCGACCAGACTGCGCGAGTCCTGGACCTGAGCGGAGCAGTCGATAACAGTACAACGTTGCACGATTATCCAGATAACCTGGCATGCAGCGCTCAAAATTGAGCGTTGCATGTTTGCCGGATGACTGCGGAAGAGACGGGCTGAAAATTCAGCCGGTTGGAGGTGGGCTGACTTTTCAGCCTATCGAATAGCCCAAGGGTTGGATTTTAAATCTGACCTTCCGTCGATCAGCCGCCGCGATTTTGCGGTGGCCGTCGACCACCACACTTTTGTGGCGGTCGAGCCGGTCTGCACAGTTTTGTGCAGACGCCCTTGGTTGATGCAAATTGCATCGGCTGAACTGGTCAGCTTAATTTTGAGCCGAACCCATTAGAAAACGACCGGTTACCGGCGCAATTCAGGCAAAACCTTGGGAATTTCACCTGCAGACGTAAGCGCGTGCAACGTCAAGAAGCGCCTCTCGAAATCCTGATCGCTTTCGATCGGAAGCTGAGGGCCTTTGTAGATGCCCGCCCAGCATAGTACTGCGTCGTTCGCGATTGTGTACTCGCGGGCTAAGCGCGGCGGACCCAAGTAGCGTTGGTTCGTAAGAGATACAGCACCGCCACTTGATGCCAGCCAATGCAAAGTCTCCAGATCCTTCTTAACGGATGGCTTCCCTCGCGGCGAGAACTTGAGTTCGATTGCCCCAATGATCTCCTTTGTGTGGCACACGATAATATCCGGGGAACGTCGCGTCCCGGTGCTGGGACACGAAAAACAGGGCTCGACAAAAATCGATCGCCTCACGTCATCGTTTTTAAATTCGGCGAGCAGGTTCGTGCAGAAGTAGTGCTGCAGACTACGCTCGGAGTTAATGAGACGCTCCGAGTACGCACTCTCGACGGTCTTGTGCCAAGCGCTAACGATCTGGCGACGGAGTATGTATCGCTTTTGCATTGTAAATCTAATTGTGGACACCACGGACGATAGGTGGCCGAAGGGAAGGTGAGTCAACGCATAGTGCAAGAGGAAAATTGCACATGAGCAAGTAACGCCGTTTTTCTTCTAGTTGTCCAGTCATGGATTTGTGCAGTCGATGAGGGATTTCTTGCAGCCTTAACATGGCCATCGTCACAGCCTCGACCAAGTTTGTTCAGATTCTCGACAAGTGCCGCTTCGGCGCCGTCATGCTCATCCTGCGATGGTCATCGCCGGCGCGCTCATGGCCCTGCCATATTTACCCGAAACACTGTCATAAGCGATGCCTGTTTTCATTCGCAAGCAGCATTCGTTCTCGTGGCCGGGGCGCCGGCCCCGATTCGACAAGCTGATAGAACCGGCGTCGCCGACGCCTGACGCAAACCTGCGCCGTCGGTAAGATGATCCCCAAGGCTGTCTTCAAGTTCATCCGGGCCGACGATGACGGCTGTCGATTCCACAATAACCAAGATCAGGCCTGCGCCAAAAAGAATATTCAGCCGTCGACGGGCTAAACTTCGACACCAACCAGTGTGCTGTTAGCCAAGTAGTCGAACTTACGATGCAAGGTGTTCAGAAGCTCCTCGCCAGGTGCAGGATTTCCCTTCCCAGCAGCCTCCAGAGCGTCCTTGAGCTTGGCCAGAAGCTCGTGCTTTTGCTCGGACGTGAACACTACGAAGCCATTAGTTTCGCGAGAGCTATAGTCTTTTGGTGGAAACTTGTTATCGTCGCGGATGACCTCAAAACCAAGGTGCAGGCCAGCAGTCACTTTCTCTTTCAACTCTTCCGTGATGAACTCTATTGCCTCAGCAGGAGTATTAGCTTCGACTTCTTGACGAATTAATACGTCATACACAATTGGAACCGCCATTTTCAATCCATTCACAATATGCCCACAACCGGTGTCCGGGGCATTGACGACCCAATGTTGCCTTAAGTCAACGCGGCCGTCAATCTAAGGGGACTTGCTGCTCACAGCATGTGGCAGAGCTGTGTTCCCATCAAATTTTAAGGTGTCAAAAAACGAACGATTTCTAACATCAACACAAATCAACGTTCTCATCTGTTAGAAACATAGGGATTGCACTTTCCAACAGTTCAGTATATTCTGACACCGTTTTCTAACACTTAGAACGACGGAGAGCAGGATGGCAACCTTCGCATACGGTAGAGTTAGCACCACCGAACAGACCACCGAGAACCAGCGCCGGGAGATCGAGGCCGCCGGCTATCAGGTCGATTACTGGTTTGCGGATGAGGGCGTGTCCGGCAAGGTGTCTGCGCTGCAGCGGCCGCAGTTCGCCAAGATGCTCGGCCAAATCCGCGACGGCGAAACCCTAGTGGTGACGAAGCTGGACCGCCTGGGCCGTGATGCGCAGGATGTCGGCGCCACGATCAAGATGCTCGCCGCGCGCCGCATTGAGGTCATTGTCTTGCAGTTGGGCAAGCTCGACTTGACTAGCACCGCCGGCAAGTTGATGTTGACCATGCTGGCGGCCGTGGCCGAGATGGAACGCGATCTACTGGTGGAGCGCACGCAGGCCGGCTTGGCTCGGGCGAAGGCTGAGGGCAAGACCTTGGGCCGCCCGTCCAAGACGAACGACGAGCAGCGGCGCCAGATCGCGGCCGACTATGCGGCCGGCGTCTCGGTTAGCGAACTGGCTCGACGTTTCGCGGTATCGCGCGCCAACATCCTCGGCATCGTGAAGCCATCCGCGTGATCTGGTGTGACGTGGCGTGACATGCAAAAGTCCGGGGCAACCCGGCTTTGCTATTTCTCCTGCAGACTTTCGGCCCACTGGATCACTTCGCGGGCCTTGTATAGCGGCAGGCCGGTTCCGTTCGCCGTGCGGATGCGGATCGGCTTTGGAAAGCTCGAGAGCGGAAGGATCTTGTCCCGAACTGTGCTGTACGAGTACTTCAAGTAGGCCGCGATGTGCTCGGTGTCCCAGAGGTCGACTTCGATTGGAATCGATCGCTCCGTCAGCTTCTGCAAGATCGCCTTGAGGATTTCCTGATCTGTCATCATCGCCTCCTACATTCAACGGGTCAAGGTCAACGGCCGACGCACCGATATGATGGGCTATGATTGCCTTCAGATCTATCTACCAAGGATGCTCGGGAGCGGACAATGGAACAGAAGTTCGAGCGTGACATGCTGTATCGAGAGGTCTGGGCTACTCCGATCAGCACCCTCGCGAAAAAATATGGCATATCGGACAATGGGCTGAGGAAGATCTGCGTTGCCTTGGAAGTCCCGCTTCCAATACGCGGTCACTGGGCAAGGATCGCTGCAGGCCACAAGATCCCTACGCCCACCTTGCCGGCGACTTCAGGACGAACTCATTTCGTTTGCCGGGGCGCTAACACGGATGGAAGCGCCGCGTACCCATGGAAAGATGAAAAGCTGCAGAGCCAGCTTTTACTAGAGGCAGACCCGCAGAATGCTATTGTAGTCCCTGCAGAATTGGAGAAGCCGCATCATTTGGTAGTAGCAGCTGCAAAGGCTGTGCGCGCTGAACGTGATAAGTTGGTTCGGTCTCGGGAAAGAGCGACCCGCCCGCGTAAGCCGAATGAGCCATGGCGGTTCGATATGTCACCCGCGAACTGGCATGAGTACGAGCGGCACGGACATATTGAATTAAGCGAAGACGTTCTGCCGCTTCGCGTATCTCTCGAAGCTACCGATCGCGCTTTGCGTATATGGGACGCGATCCTCAAGGCGTGTGAAAGTCGGGGACTTCAAGTTTCTGTCGAGCCCCGTTTGATGCAGGTCAGCGATGGTACTCATCATGTCGGCCTTCGACTATCGGAAAAATTTGACCGGATCACACGCCCAACCTCGTGGGGTGGGCAGGAGACTGTTAAGAGCCGGCCAACTGGACGATTACGGATTTTTGTCGTCGGCTCTTATGAAACCAAGATCGAGGACCGTCCTGAACATCTAATAGAACTGCAGCTGAACGACGTTTTGCAGCGTATCTACCGCGGGCTGGCTGCGAGGCGAGCTTGGGATAAAGCTTTCGAAAAAAAACAGCGCGAAAAAGCGGAGGCTGCAAAGGCGCGTGAACAGGCTCTTGCCGCTGAAGCCGAAGCAACTCGTTTGCGCGAGGAGGAGCTTCGTCAGCAGCAGGCCGCGCAAGCTGCGGCGGCCGAACGCGAGCGTCTTCTGATAGCCGAGGCCGCCTCTTGGCGCGATGCGGAAACAATCCGTGCCTATGCTACGCACCTCAAAGCTACTGCAGCGGTCGAGAGCGCTCCCACGCCGACACTTACAGCCTGGCTAGCCTGGGCCGATACCGTCGCCGACAAACTCGATCCAACGTCCAAGCGCTTGCTCGGCACTGAACCTTAAACGATAGATTGGACAGACATGCTGCGCTATCTGACCATCCGCAAGTTCGCCGCCGAGTCCGGCTATACCGAAGACGCAATCCGTTCCAAGATCCACGCCGGGATTTGGATGCAGGACAAGGTATGGAAGAAGGCGCCGGACGGGCGCATCTTGGTCGATGTCGAGGGATATCACGAATGGGTCGAGAGCGGCGGTGCGCTCAAGCTGCGGTTGAAGGGGCCGGCACATGGCAGCAGTCCTCCGCCCTTGGTTTGAAGCTGGGACGCGCCTTTTAGGGACCTGCATTTTTCCGCACTCGCACGCGCCCGCGTAATGCGCGATGCCGGCGGATTTCCTCCCTCGCGTGCCCGCGCATATGGTGCGAAATTTCCGCCCTCGTGCGCGTGCCTTCGATGCGACATTAATTCCGCTCTCACGCGTAATGGTCTCGAACACTCCTACTACCATGGCAAGCCATCGATAGGGCTGGCCGGAGTGAAGGGGCCGTATATGCTACGGAGGTCGTCTTCAAAAGCCCGACAGATTCGACCTTCACCGAGCAGATAGAGGCCAAATGTAACTGGCTGCCCCTTCCACTCCCCGAGCAGATATTCCATCCACTCACAAGCACGCTTCGCATCCCCCCGAAACCATTCAGAAACAGTTTCGTCATGAAAAGAGATGCGCGGCTCAAACTCTCGATGAAGAGCTGCTTCTACCTGAGACAGTTTCCCATGAGAGGCCGGGATGAAGTAGGCAGCTTGAAGGTCAACCCCTGGGTCGCCAGTGCGAAGCTTTTTCACCCGATCCATGGGATTTCCATTCGTCCGGCCTATTTTGTAACGATTATAGTCGGATGAAGTCATGATTACATATATCCAACCTCCGTCTAACTCAATAGTCATAGTTTGCTTCCAACGCTGTCAATCCTTGGCAATCTAGCATAGATGCTAACAATTGAAACGGTTTTAAGAAATTGCCTCTAGGGAGCCGCTGAACAATTCACTTTCGCGCGCGAAAGTCGACCAGATCGCTGGCTGGGTTTCCCAGCATGTCGAG